>DASVUO010000067.1:0-8256 GCA_036386995.1 Allosphingosinicella sp.
GCTTCGTCTCGCTGCCCCACCTGTCCGGCCACATCTACCTCGTGACGCAATCGGACGGGCAGTACCGGATGGTGATCCTCGGCCGTCCGTCCGCGGCAGCGGGGGGCGCGCTGTGCGGAATCCTCTCCAGCCTGGTGTCCGGCGCGGGATCGCAGCTCATCCCGGCCGCAACGCCGATCACCCTTATCCCAACAGCGGGCCCGGACGAACCGCAGCTCGGCCTCGTTCGTCCCGCCGACGCCTGCTACGAATCCTATCGCCGGCGCGTCGATCAGATCGGCGAGCGCGGCTTCGCCCGCTTCCCCAGTTGAGCAAGCGCGGGTGAGCGGCGCGATCCTTTCGGTCAATGGCCTGTCAAAGAAGTTCGCAGCCGATCTTCGGCGTTCGCTCGGCTACGGCTTGCGCGATATTGCCCGCGAATTCGTGCCGGCGCATAGGCCCGCCGCGCTGCGCCCGGGTGAGTTCTGGGCGCTGGAGGACATCAACTTCGAGGTGGCGCCGGGCGACTCGCTTGCGGTCATCGGCCAGAACGGTGCGGGCAAGAGCACCTTGCTCAAGATCCTCCACGGCCTGCTCAAGCCCGACGCGGGCGAGGTGCGGGTAAGGGGGCGAACCCAAGCGATCATCGAGCTCGGCACCGGCTTCAACGCGCTGCTTACCGGCCGCGAGAATGTGGAAGTGGGCGCCGCCTTGCATGGCCTCAGCGCCCGCGACACCCGGCGCCTGCTGGACGAAGTGGTGGCCTTTGCCGAGCTCGACGCGTTTATCGACGCTCCGGTGCAAAGCTACAGTTCGGGCATGAAGGCGCGGTTGGCCTACGCGCTATCGGCCCATCTCGAGCCCGATCTGCTGCTGGTCGACGAAGCGCTTGCGGTCGGCGACTTCGAGTTCCAGCGCAAATGCGTGTCCCACATGCGTTCCTACCTGGCGAAAGGCGGCGCGCTGCTTCTGGTGTCGCACAACACCCATCAGGTTCAGGCCGTCTGCAAACGGGGGCTGCTGCTTGAAGGAGGCCGCGTCGCTTTCGCCGGCAGCGCAGTCGATGCTTTGAACCAGATGTTCGAGCGGCGCGCCGCCATCGCTTCGCAAACGCGGAAGGCTGGCAACGGCGGAGCCGGCGTGGAGATTGCGCAGGTCATTGCACAAGCGGACGACGGCGGGCCGCCGCGCAGCGGGGCGGAGATGCGGCTGACGCTTCATTACAACTGCTCCGCGCCTGTTGAAGCGACGTGGAGCTTCGGCATCTGGACGGCCGACCATTCGGTCTGCATCACCGGCGGTGAGAGCGCGGAGCGGGTACTGCTGACCGAAGGTGAGGGAAGCCTGTCCTGCTCGGTGCCTCGCCTGCCGCTGCTCCCCGGCCGCTACGTTGTGCGCGCGGCGCTGCTCGATCCGGACAGCCGCTTCCCCATCGCCCTGTTCGGCTGGGACGAGGCAGGGCTGTCGCTGGAGGTGCGGGGGGAGGCCACGGCGCTGCTCAACACGCAGCGGCATCTCGATCAGCTCGTAACGCTGGACGTGAATTGGGGCTGAGCCCGCGGCTCAGAATGGCCGAATCCGCCACAGATCGCCGAAGAACTGGATCGCGCGGCGGGGGAACAGGCCGAAGTGAACGACGAGTACCGCGAGGTCGAGGGGCCAGCGCCAGGCGCAGGCGAGGAGGAGGGCGAGCGGCAGCAGGACGTCGTAATAATCCTGCAAGACGATCAGGTAGCGCGGCTTGGGATCAACGGTCACGGCCACCATCCGGAACACCCTGAGCTTGTGCCGCACGAGGGGGACGTAGAGGAACAGGAACAGCAGCGGCAGCCAGCTCGGCATCTGGGAGAGCATTGCGGCAAGGGCGCACAGCTCCAGTGGGAAGATGCCGTAGCGGGCGAGCCTGATCGTGGAGGCGCGGCCGCTTCGGTGCACAAAGGTCCTGACGCCCGCCGCCCGATCCGCCGCCTCATCGGCGAGCTGGTGCCAGAGGATCCCCCGCAGTCCGTAGGCGAATGCCCAGACGCCGGTGGCGGTAAGCCAGAACGGGTCGGGCCGGATACCGGCGAAGCGGAACACGATCACCGTCGCAAGAAAGGCGGGAAGCAGGTGGGCCCCCGCCGCGTCGGCAAGCACTCCGGCGAGGCCGCGCACCTTCAGCCGAACAGGCGGCAGCGAGTAGAGGGTGAAGACCACCCACGCGGCGAGATAGGGCCACAGCCGGAGCGGATCGTCTCGCCAGTTCCACGCGACCGCCGCCCCGACCGCGACGGGCAGCGCGATGAGCAGCGCAATCAGTATCGGTGAGCGGCCGGCGACGCCGTTGCGCTTCCCCGCCGCCGCGTCCTCCTCGCGGTCGGCAAGGTCGTTGAGGACGCTGACGTAAACGGCGCCCGAGCCGATGGCGGCCAGCAGCAACAGGGCGGCGGGCCAGGCGACGTGCAGCGGCAGGCCGATCACCAAAGCGGTCGCGTAGAACATGGCCCCGACCGGGACGAGCTTATACTCCCACCAGTCGCCGGCCCGCGCGATTCGGGTGAAGGCGGCACCCGCGGCTCCGCCGCGGCCGAGCAGCGCTCCCGCCAAGTCCGCCAAGTTGCGCCGCGTCCCCATCGGGTGCTGCAATAGGTGAGCCGCCGCTTCCGGCGCAATGGAGGCTTAGCGGCCGGAACCCGCTGTCCGCCCGGGCGATTGTAACGGCAGCGGCATGGACCGCATGTGCTGAACAGGGAGCAAGGCATGTACCGCAGCGATGGCGACGCCAGTTACTGGCAAAACGAATTCATGGTCTGGGCGCCGCGCATCGTCGGTGCGATCGCCATCCTGGTCATCGCCTGGCTGATCGCGCGAGCGGTGAAATGGGCGATCGCCAAGGCGGTCGACAAGGTCCCGGCGCTGCGCAAGCATTATGAATCGGAGCCGGGCAAGACGCTCGGCAGCCTGATTGGGGACATTGCCTTCTGGCTGATCCTGCTGATCGGCATCATGCTGGCCCTCCAGCCGCTGCAGCTCGGCAACGTGCTTGAGCCGGTGCGCCAGCTTACCACCAACGTGCTGGGCTTCATCCCGAACGTCGTCGGCGCAGGGCTGATCTTCTTCATCGGCCTGATCGTCGCCCGCATCGTCCGCCGCCTGGTGGAAGGCGCGCTGCTCGCCGCCAATGCCGACGGCTGGCTGCGCAAGACGGGGCTTTCGGAGACGGCCGGAACGGTGCCGGCAGGCGCCGCCGGCGCGCCGCCGTCGGTTGGCGCCGGCAAGACCTCGATCAGCCGCTCGGTCGGCATGGTCGTGTTCTTTCTGATCATGATCCCGGTCACGATCTCGGCGCTCGACGCGCTGCAGATCGAGGCGATCTCCAAACCGGCCACGGGCATGCTGCAGACCATCCTGGATGCGATCCCCAACGTGCTCGGCGCGCTTCTGCTGCTGGCGATCGGCTACTTTGTCGGCAGGCTGGCAAAGGGCGCGGTGGACCAGATCCTGCCGAGCATGGGCTTCGACAACAGCGTCGCCGCGCTCGGCATTTCGTCCGACCGGGTGAACCCGTCGCGCACCGTCGGCACCATCGTGATGATCGCCATCATGATCGGCTTCGCCACCCAGGCGGCGGTGCTTCTGCAATCGCCACTGATCGCCGCCATGCTCGCCCAGATCCTGGAGCTTGGCGGACAGGTGCTGTTCGGAACGGTGATCATCCTCGCCGGCGTGGCCATCGCCCGATTAGTCTCAAGCCTGGTCGGCGGCGGACGCGACGGCGGCTGGTTGCCGACCATCCTCAACTGGGCGATCATCGCGCTCGCCGTCGCCATCGGGCTGCGGTTCATGGGCCTCGCGAACGAGATTGTGATCATCGCTTTCGCGTCGATCATCGGCTCGGCGGCGGTCGCCTGTGCGCTTGCCTTCGGGCTCGGCGGCCGGCCCACCGCGCACAAGCTGCTGGAGCGCTGGACCGACGCCAACCGCATGCCTGCGCCCCCTGCCCCGCCGGCACCCCCGGCCCCGCCAGCGCCGCCGGCCGGCAGGATGGGTGACCAGCCGCCGCTGGTGTGACGAGCTTCGAACGCTTCGCCGCGATCGACTGGTCGGGCGCGAAGGGAAAGCGGCACAAGGGAATCGCCGTCGCATTGGCCGAGTCCGGTGCGGCGGCGCCCCGCCTTTTGACGCGGGACAAGCCCTGGTCGCGAACGGAGGTGCTGGAGTGGCTGCTCCAAGCCGCCGCCGAGGCGCCGACCTTGTTCGGCTTCGACTTCAGCTTCGCGCCGCCCATTGCCGAGCGCGGCGAATATCTTCCCGGCGAGCCGGACGTGCCGAAAACGGCGCGGGAGTTCTGGGCCTATGTCGACAGCCGCTGCGGCGACGAGGACCTCGGCGCGGCAAGCTTCCTCGAGCATGCCCACCGCCGCCATTTCTATTTTGGCATCGCCGACGGGGTGAAGGCGGATTTCGTCCGCTTCCGCCAATGCGACGCAAGCCTCAACGCGCAAGGCGGGCGCAAGACGGCGAGCGCCTATGATGCAATCGGCGCGGCGCAGGTGGCGAAAGCGAGTTTTTCCGGCATGCGGCTGCTTCACCGCATCGCCGGCAAGGTGGCGATCTGGCCGATGGACCCGCTGCCCGCGAAGGGAAGTGCGGTGGTGGAAATCTACACCCGCATTTACCTCCGCCGCGCCGGGCTGCCGGGTACCAAGCTTAGAACCTCCGCCGATCTCGACGGCGCGCTACGGGCGCTGGGCAGCGAACCGGCGCGGCTCCCATTCGAGCCGGACGACCACCAGACGGACGCGCTCGTCACCGCCGCCGGCATGCGCGCGCTTGCGGGGGGCGAGCCGAGCGCGTTTTCCCCTGGGGGCCTGACGCCGCAGCTCGCCCGCACTGAAGGCTGGACCTTTGGCGTACTTTGAGTCGACCGCTTCCCCTTTCCCGGGCAACCGCATAGGCTGATGAAAATGGCGAACACCGAGGGGATCAAGACATGGGCATGCGCAACCTGGCTCTTGCGGGGCTTTTGGCGGTGACGGCGCTTGGCGGCGTGGCGGCGGCGGGGCAGCCGGCGGCCGGCGGCGACGATCCGTTCCTGTGGCTGGAGGAAATCGAAGGCCAGAAAGCGCTGGATTGGGCGCGGGCGGAAAACGCCAAGAGCCTCGGCGTGCTTCAGGCCGATCCGCGCTATGGCAAGTTCGAAGCGGATGCCCTCAAGATCCTGCAAGCCAAGGACCGCATACCCTTCGTGTCGATCGAGCCCGACGGCCTCTACAATTTCTGGCAGGACGAAAAGAACGTCCGCGGCGTTTGGCGGCGCACCACCCTCGCCAGCTACCACACGGATGCGCCGCAATGGGAGACGGTGCTCGACGTCGACGCCCTCGCCGCCGCGGAGAAGGCGAACTGGGTGTTTCAATATTCGTCCTGCCTGCCGCCGGAAAACACCCGCTGCCTCCTTTTCCTGTCGAACGGCGGCAAGGACGCCAACGTCGCCCGCGAGTTCGACCTCAAGACCAAAAGCTTCGTCAAAGGCGGCTTCGACCTGCCCGAGGGCAAGCAGTCGGTGACGTGGCTCGACAAGGATACCCTCATCGTAGCCCGCGACTGGGGCGAAGGCACGATGACCAAATCGGGCTATGCCTTCGTCGCCAAGACGCTGAAGCGCGGCCAGAAGCTGGAGGACGCCCAGGAAATCTACCGCGGCACCGCCGAGGACGTGCAGGCCAGCGCTTACGCGCTGCGCGACGGGCGCGGCGTGGTGCACGCGGTGCTCGGCCAGCGCGGCACCAACTTCTTCGACCGCGAATATAGCCTGCTGACGCCGAAGGGGCCGGTGAAGCTCGACTTGCCGAAAAAGGCGTCATACAGCGCGATCGTCGACGGGCGCCTGCTGCTCACTATCCAAGAGGATTGGACTCCGGCGCCGGGCCGCTCCTTCAAGGCCGGGTCGCTCCTTTCCTACGATCTCGGCGAGTGGAAAAAGGACCCGAACAAGGCGCTTCCCTCGCTCGTCTTCGCGCCCACTGCGCGCCAAACTCTGGGCAGCGTCGCAAGCACGCGCAACAAGCTGATCGTCATCATCCTCGACAACGTGCGGGGCAAGGCCTTTGCCTACGATTATACCGGCGGGGCATGGAAGGCGACGCCGGTGGCATTGCCGGACAACGCAACCATCGGCCTGGTCGCCGCGGCGGACGACAACGACCAGACGATGTTCACCGCCACCAACTACCTCACCCCGAGCGCGCTTTATTTCTACGACGCGGCCAAGGGGAAGGTGGAAACGCTGAAGACCACCCCGCCGCGCTTCGATGCCTCCGGCCACGCCGTCGAACAGTTCGAAGCGACCTCGCGCGACGGCACCAAGATCCCTTACTTCATGGTGCGGCCGAAGAACGCCAGGATGGACGGCTCCACCCCCACCCTCCTCTACGGCTATGGCGGGTTCCAGAGCCCGATGGTGCCGAACTATTCGGGATCGATGGGCAAGCTGTGGCTCGAGCAGGGCAATGCTTATGTCGTCGCCAATTTGCGCGGCGGCGGCGAGTTCGGCCCGGCCTGGCACCAGACGGCGCAGGGTGCGAACAAGCAGCGCACCTGGGACGATTTCATCGCGGTCGCCGAGGATCTGATCGCCCGCAAGCTGACCAGCCCGCGCCGCTTGGGCGTCGTCGGCGGAAGCCAGGGCGGCCTGCTGGTCGGCACCGCAATCACCCAGCGGCCGGAGCTGTTCAACGCGGCGATCATCCAGGTGCCGTTGTTCGACATGGTGCGCTACACTTCGTTGGGCGCGGGCGCGTCGTGGAAGGGCGAATATGGCGATCCGGACAAGCCGGAAGAGCGCGCCTGGATCGACGGCTATTCGCCCTATCAGAAGCTCGTGGCCGGCAAGACCTATCCGACGCCGTTCATCCTCACCTCCACCAAGGACGACCGCGTCCACCCGGCGCACGGCCGCAAGGCGGCGGCCAAGATCGCGGCGCTCGGCCAACCCTATTTTTATTACGAGAATATCGACGGCGGCCACAGCGCTGCGGCGAACCTTGCCGAAACAGCGCGGCGGGTGGCGCTGGAATATACCTACGCAAGCAAGCGGCTGGTGGATTGAGCCCAAAGGAAGGTCCGGCGCGCTTACCTAAGCGGGCTGGACCTTCCGCCGCTCTTCCGCCATCTGGGGCGACAAGCCGGGTTAGCTCAGCTGGTAGAGCAACTGATTTGTAATCAGTAGGTCGTCCGTTCGAGTCGGACACTCGGCACCACACAACACGACTTGCGGCCAAGCGCGCGCAACGCTTGATCGGAAAATCGCGAGCTGGTGCGGGGCCGCCCAACCGGAAATTAGGAAGTTGGTAGGGTTCCTCCGTTCGGACGACCGCAACTAGTAAACTTCGACGGGGGCGGGGCGGCCGAATCAGCGCTGCTTCTTGGCCGTGGACGCGGTGAAATCGGGGTCCTTGTTCGCGACCCAATCGACAAATTTTCGCACGTTCGGGTTGGCTAAGAGAGCCTCCACGTTCGTCCCGTAGCGTTGCAATTCGGAATTGCTGAAATTGGCGATCAGCGTCTGCTGGCAGATTGCATGCATTGGCACGACATCAGTCCCGCCCCGGCTCTTCGGCACGGGATGATGCCAGACGATGGTCTTGCCCGTAGGCCGACCGCAGAGCCAGCACAGTACCTCCGCCGCCGGTGCTTCGTCCTTCGGATGCAAATCTTCGTAGGGACCATGTTTGGAATGCTTGCGGGCCATTCGTCGGTCTGAGCACGCGTGCGGTGGCGAGCGCAACCCGCTGGTGCTTGCAAAAGGAACGAATAACCGGCCGATCGCAGGCTTATTGCCCTGTGTTGAACCACGCCCGCTGCCGGAGTGGTGTCACCGCGGTGGAGCGGTTCAAGTAGACAATCGCATCGAACTGACTGGATAGGCTGGCGCGGAAATAGTGGCTGGGCCGCTCGCTTTCCGGCCGGTAGACTACGCCTATCGCCCGCTGCTCCATTGGTGCTTCCAAGAAGCGTGCCAGCTCCTTGTTGCCGCGGATGAGCAGCGAAAAGGCGGGAGTGCCGGAGGCGCGTAGCAGGGCCGCGTGGCTGCCGGAATTGGCCGGCCGCATATCGTAGGTGCGGCCGGGTTCGTCCCAGGCGGGGGCGGCGAACACCGTCCCGCCATGCGCGAAATAGCCGACCAGAAATGCCGCGTCGCCGTGCCGCTCGCGCATCAACTGGCCGAGGTTGAGCTCGCCGCGATTGCGCATGTCCGTTGCCCGTGCGTCGCCGGTGTGGCTGTTGTGGCTCCAG
>DASVUO010000068.1:0-9519 GCA_036386995.1 Allosphingosinicella sp.
CGCAAATCTCCTTCACCACCTCCAGGAAGTTGCGGCCGGATTTGTTGATCAGCGACGGATTGGTGGTCACCCCGTCCAGCAGACCGGTCTCGGCAAGATCGCGGATGTCGGCGGTGTCGGCGGTGTCGACGAAAAATTTCATGGTGTTCCTCAGGCGTGGAAAAGGTCGCCCGCAGCCTTAGCGCCGCCGCGCCGCCCCGTCACCTGACGATGCCGAACACCCCGGCAAGCACCGGATCCCCGGCCGACTGCGGGTTGGCGCGAATCGCCGCTTCCTCCCGGCCAATGGCGCGGTAGATGCTGTTGGCCGCCTTGCGAGACACGTCCGCCTGAAGCCCGGCAAAGTCGATGCCCGTCGCATAGCGAAGCGCCCGCCCGACGATGCCGCCGTCCGCCACCCGAAGCGCCTGGCCGACTTCTGGTAGCATCGCGTTGACAATGGCATCGCCCATTGAGCGCTGGAGATAATCCGTCGCCGCAAGCGGCCCGCCGCGGACCAGCGACAAGGCGTCCGTAATCGTCAGGTTGCGAACCGCCTCATAGACCACCGGCGCCGCCCGGTCCGCCGCCTCGGCCGCCGCGACGTTCACCACCCGAAGCAGCCGGTCCTGCACCGCCCGCGAGCCGAGCGCGACCGCAAGCGTATTCGCGATCGCATTGCCGCCGACCTGCGACGGCAGGTTGATGCGCAGCAGCTCGTCGGCGAAGAATCCCTCCTCCGTCAGCAGCCGTGCAAACGCCCGCTGCGACGAAATCGTCAGCAACCGCCGAACCGCATCCTCCAGGTTGAACAGGTCGCCAAGCTTGGTCGCGCACCCCGGCAGCGCCAGCAGCGGCAAGGTGCAGCCGGCGGCAAGCAGGCGGCGGCGGGTAAGCAACTGGTTCATGGGGAACTCCGCGGGTTCGTTTCGCATGCGCCAACGGACTGTACCGGCGCTTGTTGCATCGGGCAAACGCTGGGGGAGCACCCGGCAGGGGCTTTCGGCGGAGCAATGGGCAGTCCATATGGCGAACACCGATGACCCGCGCCCGCGTCCTTCTCCTTAACCCCGCATTGGGCCCGCTCGATTACCGCGTGCCATACGGAATGACCGTGGAGCCGGGCTCCATCGTCCTCGCCCCGCTCGGACCCCGTCAAATGACCGGCGTCGTCTGGGAAGAGGACAAGCTCGAAACCGAAAGCGTCGGCGACAACCGCCTTCGCCCGCTTCTCCAGACCTATGACCTCCCCCCGCTCCCCGCGCCCTTGCGCCGGCTGATCGAGTGGACCTCCAATTACTACCTCGCACCGATGCCAGCCGTGCTGCGCATGGCGCTCGCCTCTTCGTCCGCACTCGACGGCGCCCGCACGGTCACCGAATATCGCGCCACCGGCCTCGTCCCCGAACGCCTCACGCCTCAGCGTGCCCAGGCGCTCGAGCGGATCGGCGGACGGCAGGGCCTGGTGCGCGAACTCGCCCTCGCTGCCGATGTCTCGGACGCGGTGATCCGCGGCCTGTGCAAGGCCAGCGCGATCGAGGCGGTGCAGGTCTCGATTGACGATCGCTACCCGCTCCCCGACCCTGACTTCGCCTCGCCGGATCTTGAGGAGGCGCAAACCGAGGCTGCGGCAGTATTCACAAGAGCGGTGCGGGAGCCGGATTTCGCCCCCTTCGTGCTCAACGGCGTCACCGGATCGGGCAAGACCGAAGTTTATTTCGAAGCCATTGCCGAAGCGCTCCGCCTGGGCCGCCAGACCCTGATCCTGCTCCCCGAAATCGCGCTCACCGAACCGTTCCTGCAGCGCTTCGCTGCCCGCTTCGGCCATGAGCCTGTCGCCTGGCATTCGGGACTTCGCCAATCGCAGCGCCGCCGCGCCTGGCGGGCGCTTGCCAGCGGCGAAGCAAAGGTGGTGGTCGGCGCCCGCTCCGCCCTCTTCCTCCCTTACCCTGAGCTCGGCCTGATCGTGGTCGACGAAGCGCACGAGACCAGCTTCAAGCAGGAAGACGGCGTGCAATACCATGCCCGCGACGTCGCGGTGATGCGCGCCAAATTGGAGGCGATCCCCATCATCCTCGCCTCGGCCACGCCTGCGATCGAGACCCGCCACATGGCGGAGATCGGCCTCTATCGCGAAGTGAAGCTGCCCGACCGTTTCGGCGGCGCCGAGCTTCCCGAAATCAGCGCCCTCGACCTTCTCGCCGATCCGCCACCCCGCGGCCGCTGGCTCGCGCCAACCCTGGTCAAGGCGCTGGAGGAGACGCTGGAACGAGACGAGCAGGCGCTCCTGTTCCTCAACCGCCGCGGCTACGCCCCCCTCACCCTCTGCCGCAATTGCGGGCACCGATTCCAATGCCCCAATTGCACCGCCTGGATGGTTGAGCACCGGCTGATGCACCGTCTGGCCTGCCACCATTGCGGCCACGTCATGCCGCCGCCGCGCCTCTGTCCCGAGTGCAAGGAGGAGGACAGCCTCGTGCCCGTCGGCCCCGGGGTCGAGCGCATCGCCGACGAGGTAAAGGCGCTCTTCCCCGACGCGCGCATCGCCATCGTCACCTCCGACACCATCTGGTCGCCGGCAAAGGCCGCCGAGTTCGTTGCCCGAATGGAAGCCGGCGCGATCGACATCGTGGTCGGCACCCAACTCGTCACCAAGGGCTACCACTTCCCGAACCTCACGCTCGTTGGCGTGGTCGATGCCGATCTCGGACTGTCCGGCGGGGACCTGCGCGCCGCCGAGCGCAGCTTCCAGCAGATCGCCCAGGTCGCCGGCCGCGCCGGCCGCGGCGAGAAGCCTGGCCGCGTCCTGGTCCAGACCCACGAACCGGGCGCCCGCGTCATCGAGGCGCTCGTCTCAGGCGATTCCGAAAGCTTCTACGAAGCCGAGACCGAGAACCGCCGCGAAGCCGCAATGCCCCCCTTCGGCCGCCTCGCCGGGATTATCATCTCGTCCGAAAACCTCGACGAGGCGGTGGAAACCGCCCGCCTGATCGGCCGAAGCGCGCCCCGAGTCGAGAACATGGCCGTCTTCGGCCCCGCCCCCGCCCCGCTCGCCATGCTGCGCGGCCGCCACCGCCAACGCCTCCTCGTCCACGCCGCCCGAAGCCTCGACGTGCAGGATGTGATTCGCGAATGGCTTGGCAAGCTCGAATGGCCGCGCGGCGTCCGCGTCGCGGTGGACGTCGATCCCTACAGCTTCCTGTAACGGCTGGGCGTTCTCAGCCCGTCGTCGCAACGGTGCAGCTTCACGCCTTTGCAAGCCCGCTTTCGCCCGCTAAACCCCTGGCTAGGGTAATTTTTTCGGCGGGGGCACGGTGGACAAGCTTTTCAAAATATTCGCGCTCGTGCTGCTCGCCTCTTTGCCTGCGGCGGCGCAAGCGGAATGGTGGCAGGCGCGCACCGAACATTTCATCATTTATTCGGAGTCCTCCGCCCGCGACGCCGAGGCTTTCGCGACCCGGCTCGAGCGCTTCGACATGGCGCTTCGCTCCTTGCAGAACATCAGCGCCGAACCGATCGCGTCCGACTCGCACCGGCTGACGGTGTTCCGGCGCGGCAACATCGAATATATCGGCCGGCTTGCGGGGGCGCAGGGCATTGCGGGCTTCTACATTCCCCGGATGGGCGGCTCGGTGGCCTTCACCCCCGCACGAACGGAGGGGGCCGACCTGACCTCCTACCGCCGCGACAGCCGCACCGACCTCGACCCGCAGTCCGTGCTGTTCCACGAATATGCCCACCACTTCATGTTCCAGCATTTCTCCGCCGCCTACCCGGACTGGTACGTGGAAGGCTTCGCGGAAACCGCGGCAACGATCGATCTCCAGAACGACGGCGCCTTTCACCTCGGCAACCCGCCGCAATATCGGGTCGCCGAACTGCTTCAGCCGCTTACGTCGGCCAAGCGGATGCTCACCAACACCGCGCCGCCGACGCCTGAACTCTATTACAGCCATTATTCTCTGGGTTGGCTGCTGAACCATTACCTGACGTTTGATCCGTCGCGTCAGGGCCAGCTCAAGCAGTATCTGCGGCTTATCAACGCCGGTACCGCGCCCCCGGACGCCGCGCGCAAGGCGTTCGGCAATTTGGACACGCTGGACCGGGATCTTGCTCGCTACAGGAACAATCGGCCCCTGCCCGGCGCCCTTGTCAAACCATCCTTCTATGAGCCGCCCACGGTGACGATGCGCAAGCTTGGCCCGGACGAGGAAGCGATTGTCCGGGTCGCGTTGCGCTCAAAGCGCGGTGTGAACCGCAAGGCGGCCGACGAAGTTGCCGGCGAAGCGCGTTCGGTGGCGGCTAAATATCCGTCGAGCTACCCAGTCCAGATCGCTCTTGCCGAAGCCGAGTTCGACGATCGCAAATATGACGCCGCCGAAGCCGCGGCCAACCGGGCGCTCGCTTTGAACCCCAAGTCGGCGGAGGCGATGCTCTACGTCGGCCGTGCCCATTTGGAACGCGCGAAGGAGAAAAAGGACAAGGCGCTGTTCGAGACCGCCCGCAAGTGGTTCGAAAAGGCCCATCTCGCCGATCGCGAGCATGCCGAGCCGCTCTTCTACAACTATCTGACATACTACGACGCTGGGCTGTCCCCGCCGAAGACGGCGGTGACGGCGCTTGAGCGGGCCTTTGACATCGCGCCGTTCGCCGGAGAAATCCGGCTGGTGCTCGCCCGCCAGCTCCTGATGGAAAAGGAGGGCAAGCTGGCGAGAACCGTGCTCACGCCGCTGGCGATCGGCCCCCACCAGACCAAGAGTGCCAAGGCAATGCGTTCGGTTGTTGAACTGCTGGACGCGAACAAGGTCGAAGAAGCGCACACCACGCTTGCCGCCGAAATGGCGCGGCTGGAGCAGGAGCAGAAGAGCGGCAAGTCGACGGACGACGACTAAGGCTTGCCTTATCGCCGCCGAGCTTCCGCTCCGCGCGCCAGGCGTAGCCGCCGCTTAGCGAGCCGTCGCCGCGCGGCAGATATCGACCCTGTTCGTTTTCGAATTTGTGTGAATGAAAACCACTAGATTGTTATTTTGGAACAGGATTATGCTCACACCGAATTGATGAGGGCGTCTAATCCGTGGCTCGAAATATTCTGGCTTTGACCTTGGCGGCAGCGGCCGTTCTCGCTTCGCCGGCCAAGGCCGAGTGGCGGCAGGCCAGCTCCGCGCACTTCGTGATCTATTCCGAAGACAATGAGAAAACGGTTCGCGATTTCGCGAGCAAGCTGGAGCGCTACGACGTGACCATGCGGATCATGCGGGGGCTCGCAGATCCGGAAATCAGCCCCGGCAACCGCCTGACGATCTTTGTCGTGCCGGGCATGAACGCGGTGCGCAAACTCTACGGCAAGGGCGGCGGCAACGTCGGCGGCTTCTACATGGGCCGGGTGGAAGGCTCGTTCGCGATCACGCCGCGCGAGTCAGGGGATAGCGACGGCTTCGAACAGATCGTTCTTCTGCACGAATATGCGCATCACTTCATGCTGCAGAGCTATCCCGGCGCCTTTCCCGCCTGGCTGATCGAAGGTTTTGCGGAGTTCAATTCCACCGCCAAGTTCGAAAAAGATGGCGCCGTGGGCATCGGCCTTCCCGCCAACCATCGTGCCTACGGGCTTATGGCCATGACCCCGATCAAGATCGAGAAGCTGCTCGCGAGCAGCGTCGAGCAGTTGAAGGACGATGAAAAGGACGGCTTCTACGGCCGGGGCTGGCTCCTCACCCACTATTTGACGCTGGATCCCGCCCGCAGGGGACAGCTCTCCGCCTATCTCGCCTTGATCAACAAAGGCACGGAAAGCCTCGCCGCGGCGAAAACCGCCTTCGGAGACCTGACGACGCTGGACAAGGAACTGAACCGCTACCTTAACCGGCCGAGCCTTACGTACGTCAGGCTTGCCGGCGAGAAGATCGCGATCAAGCCGATCACCGTTCGTACGCTCACTCCCGGCGAGTCGGCGGTGATGGACGTGCGTATCCGCTCCAAGCGCGGCGTCGATGCCGCCGGAGCCAAGGCGTTGCTTCCGCTCGTCCGCAAAGCCGCCGCGCCGCATCCACAGGACTCACTTGCCCAGGTCACCCTCGCCGAGGCGGCCTATGACGCCGGCGAATATGCCGAAGCGGAAGCCGCCGCCGACCGCGCGATCGCCGCGGATCCGAAGGCGGTTGAACCGTTGATCTACAAGGGCCGCGTTAAGATGGCTTTGGCCTCCGAAGCGCCGGACGCCAACATCGCCACCTGGCGTGAGGTCCGCAAGTGGTTCCTTGCCGCCAACAAGATCGAGCCGGACGATCCCGAGCCGCTTACCCTCTATTACCAGACCTTCCTTGCAGAGGGCGCCAAGCCGACGGCCAATGCGACCGAAGCGCTGGAGCAGGCGCTAAGCTTGGTGCCGCAGGATTCGAGCCTGCGCTGGCTGCTTGCCCACCAGAAGCTGGAGGAAGGCAAAGCGGAGGAAGCGCGCCAAACGCTCGCGCCGGTCGCCTTCGATCCGCACGGCGGTCCCGAGGCCGCCGCGGCGTCCACCGTCCTGGAGGCGCTGAAGTCCGAAGGAATCAAGGCCGCTCTCGCCGCCTTCGGGGCTGCGCAAAAGGCTCAGGAAGCGGCGGAAGGAAGCGGCAAGTAAGCCGGACGCGCCTTAGAGCAGGCGCGTCGTGCCCGCCCCTTCCCGCTCCAGCAACTTGGCCTTCCGCTCCAATCCGTAGGCATAGCCGCCCATAGAGCCGTCCGTCCGGATAACGCGGTGGCAGGGGATCAGCACGGCGACATTGTTGGCGCCGTTGGCCGATCCCGCCGCGCGAACCGCGCCGGGCTTCCCAACCGCAGCGGCGATCTGCGCGTAGGTGCGAGTCTCACCCGGCGGAATCCGTGAAAGCTCCCGCCACACCGCCTCCTGGAAAGCGGTGCCGCGCACGTCCAGCGGAAGGTCGTGCGGGCGGTCGGGCGCCTCCACCGCGGCAACTGTGCGCGCGACCAGTTCCGCCATCGCTTCCCCGCCTTGCTCCACCTGCGCCCGCGGAAAGCGCGCCTTGAGCTCGGCCTCGCCTTCCTCGAACGACAGCCGGCAAATGCCCTTGTCGGTAGCCGCGACCAGCATGGTGCCGAGCGACGTTTCCGCAAGGGCCCAGCGGATCGTCTCCCCCTTTCCCCCATCCCGCCAGGCCGACGGCGTCATCCCCAGCCGCGCCTTTGCGTCCGCGTAGAAGCGCCCTGGCCCCGAATAGCCGGCGTCGTAGATCGCATCCGTCACCCGTTCATTCTCCTCCAGCATCTCCGCCATCGCCTTTGCCCTCTTCGCCCGCGCATAAGCCGCCGGAGTCACCCCCGTCGCCCGCTTGAACAGCCGGTGAAAGTGAAACGCCGAATAGCCCGCGGCCTCCGCCAGCCGCTCCAGCGACGGCACCGCCTCCGCCTCCCCGATCAGCCGCAACGCCTTGTCCAAAGCCGCCGCCTCCCGGGTCACCTCGTCCGGCTTGCATCGGAGGCACGCCCGAAGCCCCGCCTCCGCCGCCGCCTGACCATCGGCAAAGAACCGCACATTCTCCCGCTTCGGATGCCGCGCGGCGCAGGACGGGCGACAGTAAATTCCCGTCGTCAGCACCCCCGTCACGAAGCGCCCATCGGCCGCCCGGTCGCGCCGCATCACCGCCGCCCAGGCCTCCCCGTCATCGATTCTGCCTGTCACCGCGTCCATGCACTCGCCATACCCACATCCGCTCGCATCGGCATCCCGCGCCTTGCTTTCAAAGCCTTTCGGGGCGCCACAGGCGGTTGCATCCGATTTCCCCCCCTGCTAGGGGCCCCGCAACCCATCGGGGGCGCTTCGCCGCCCCCTTTTCGCATGGGAAGATATCCGATCTGGGAGTAGAGGCGCGCGTGGAGATTTCCGGCGGCATTCAGGCAAGTCTGGCGGGACGCTACGCAACCGCCTTGTTCGAACTGGCCCGCGATGAGCGGCAGCTCGAGGCGGTCGGCGCGAGCCTTGCAACCGTGCGCTCGGGCCTTGCCGATTCGCCCGACCTTCGCGCGCTCACCACCAGCCCGCTGATCGGCCGCGAAGACGCGATCAAGGGCATCGCCGCCGCCGCGTCCGCGATGCAGCTCGATCCGATCACCGCCAACTTCCTCGGTGTCCTTGCCCAGAACCGCCGGCTCGGGCAGCTCGAAAGCGTCATCCGTTACTTCAACCTGCTCGCCGCCCACCACCGCGGCGAAACCACGGCCGAAGTCACCTCCGCCCACCCGCTCAACGACGATCAGGTCGCGGCGCTGAAGGCGAACCTCAAATCCCGTCTCGGCCGCGACGTCGCGGTTGATCTCACCGTTGATCCCACCATCTTGGGCGGGCTCGTCGTCAAGGTCGGCAGCCAAATGATCGACGGCTCCATCCGCACCAAACTCAATACCCTCGCGCATGCGATGAAAGGCTGAACATGGACATCCGCGCCGCTGAAATTTCCAAGGTCATCCGCGACCAGATCGCCGGCTTCGGCAATGAAGCCGAAGTCTCCGAAGTCGGCACCGTGCTGTCGGTCGGCGACGGCATCGCGCGCATCTACGGCCTCGACAACGTCCAGGCGGGCGAAATGATCGAGTTCACCGCTTCCGGCACCGGCGGCACCATCAAGGGCATGGCGCTGAACCTCGAGGCCGACAATGTCGGCGCCGTGATCTTCGGCAACGACAGCGCCATCAAGGAAGGCGACACCGTTCGCCGCACCGGCACCATCGTCGACGTTCCCGTCGGCAAGGGCCTGCTTGGCCGCGTCGTCGACGGTCTCGGCAACCCGATCGACGGCAAGGGCCCGATCGTGGAAACCGAGCGCCGCCGCGTGGAAGTCAAAGCGCCGGGCATCATTCCGCGCAAGTCGGTTCACGAGCCGGTGCAGACCGGCCTCAAGGCCCTTGACGCGCTCGTCCCCGTCGGCCGCGGCCAGCGCGAGCTGATCATCGGCGATCGCCAGACCGGCAAGTCCGCCGTCGCACTCGATACCTTCATCAACCAGCGCAAGGCCAATGCCGGCGACGATGAGAGCCAGAAGCTCTACTGCATCTACGTCGCCGTCGGCCAGAAGCGCTCCACGGTCGCCCAGATCGTCCGCGCGCTGGAAGAGAATGGGGCGATGGAATATTCCATCGTCGTCGCCGCCACCGCGTCCGAGCCGGCCCCGCTCCAGTTCCTCGCGCCCTATACCGGCTGCACGATGGGCGAATATTTCCGCGACAACGGCATGCACGCCGTGATCGTCTATGACGATCTTTCCAAGCAGGCCGTCGCCTACCGCCAGATGTCGCTTCTCCTTCGCCGTCCGCCGGGTCGCGAAGCCTATCCGGGCGACGTTTTCTACCTCCACTCGCGCCTGCTGGAGCGCGCCGCCAAGATGAATGAAGCCAATGGCTCCGGTTCGCTGACGGCTCTGCCGATCATCGAAACCCAGAGCGCCCTTCACGTCCGGCGCGGGCGTAGGCGCCGCCGGCTGCCCCGCCCCCGTCTCGCCGCCGCTTTTCTCCACCGGCTCCTTCGCCGCCGTCGGCGCCGAAGCCGCG
>DASVUO010000069.1:0-18800 GCA_036386995.1 Allosphingosinicella sp.
TGCCCCTCCCGCGTAAAAGCGGCAAGTTCGTCCGCCGTCGCCTCCCGCCCGCCGACGGTGAGCTGAACGTCCCCGCCGAGGATTTCCTGCCCCCGCTCGGCAAGCCCTCCCACAATGGCGGAGGAGAGCGACCCAACCCCCGCAAGCGCCGCAACGCCGAGAAACAGGCAGATCGCAAGCAAGCGCAGGCCGGCCAGCCCCCCACGCAAGTCTCGGATGGCAAGGCGGAGGGCGAGCGTCACAGCCTAGATCCTCCCCGGCACGGGGAGGGGGACCATGCGCAGCATGGTGGTGGGGTCCCACTCCTGAGCAGCGCCGCCGCTGGGCCCCCTCCACCGCACTTCGTGCGGTCCCCCTCCCCGTTCCGGGGAGGATTTAAGCCACCCCTCACGCCGCCGTGTCCCGGACAATCCGCCCGTCGGCCATCTCCAGCACCCGCTCGCACCGCGCCGCCAGCGCCGGATCGTGGGTGATCACCAGCAATGTCGCCCTGGTCTCCCGCTGCCGTTCGAACAACAGGTCCAGGATCGCATTGCCGGTCGCCGCGTCCAGATTGCCCGTTGGTTCGTCGGCGAAGATCAGTTCCGGCCGCGCTGCGGTGGCCCGCGCGATCGCCACCCGCTGCTGCTCGCCGCCCGAAAGCTGCGCCGGGTAATGCGTCACGCGATGGCCAAGCCCCACCGCCCCAAGCTCCGCCTTCGCGGTCTCGAACGCGCCGTCCTTGCCGGCAAGCTCCAGCGGCACCGCCACATTCTCCAGCGCCGTCATCGTCGGAAGCAGGTGAAAGGCCTGGAGCACAATGCCGATCCGCCCCTGCCGCGCCCGCGCCAGCCCGTCTTCGTTCAGCGCGGTAAAATCCTGTCCTGTGACCCGGACCGAGCCGCCGCTCGCCCGCTCCAACCCGGAAAGCACTGCCATCAAAGAGGATTTTCCGCTCCCCGAGGGGCCAAGCAGTGCAACGCTTTGCCCCTTCGCGACTTGAAGACGGATGCCGCGCAGGATTTCCACCTTTGCCGCGCCGGAGCCGAGGACAAGCGTGACATCCTCCGCATCGATAACATAGGAGCTGGTCATGAAAGGAATGGGGATCCGATGTCGTTACGGATGGCATATGGGGCGGCCCGGCGCATTTTCTACGCGCTGCTGCTGATGAGCGGGATCGGAAGCGCCGCTGAGGCGGAAGCGAAGGACGTCCACGTCCTCGCCTTCGGCGACAGTCTCACCGCCGGCTACGGCCTACCGAGCGGCCAGGGCTTCGCGCCGCAGCTGGAGGACGTGCTCCGCCGCCACGGCGTTCGCGCCTTTGTCACCAATGCCGGCGTCTCGGGCAACACCGCCGCGAACGGCCGCGCCCGGGTGCGGTGGACGCTGGACGGGCTGAAACGCAAGCCCGACCTCGCCATCGTCGCCTTGGGCGCCAACGACATGCTGCGCGGCATCCGCCCCGAGCAGACCCGCGAGGACCTCGACTTCATCCTCGCCGAGTTCAAGAAGCGCGGCATTCCGGTCATCGTCGCCGGCATGCTTGCACCGCCCAATCTCGGCCGCGATTACATGGCGAAGTTCA
Organism: Allosphingosinicella sp.; assembly: GCA_036386995.1. Taxonomy (GTDB): domain Bacteria; phylum Pseudomonadota; class Alphaproteobacteria; order Sphingomonadales; family Sphingomonadaceae; genus Allosphingosinicella. Next base: position 1,568 of record DASVUO010000069.1, read on the forward strand.
ATTCGATCTTCCCGGACCTGGCGCGCAAGTACGGAGCGCCGCTTTACCCGTTCTTCCTCGCCGGCGTGGCGGGCAATTCGGCACTCAACCTGCCCGACCGCGTCCATCCCAATTTCCAGGGCATCAAGCGCATGGTCAGCGGCATCGCACCAACCGTGCTGAAAGCAATCGACGGGCTAGACTGAACAGTCTGATTGGGGCCTAGGCCAGCACCAGCTCATGGCCGAAGTTCAGCCCGATCCGCCCCTCGCGGTTCCAACGCACAAAGGCGTGCATCGAACTGCACTGATCGAACTCGATCAGCACCGGCTCACCGAGCCGAGTCTCGAGCGCGCATTCGATCATCGCGCCGCGCGAGGAGATATTAAGCACCGGCACCCGGTGCGGCTTGCCGCGGAAGTGGAGCAGGGCACTGTCGACCAGCCCCTCGACCCGTTCCTCGCCGCGGCGGTCCGCCCAGGGGTCCTTGAACCCAATCGTTGCTGCTGCGCCGGCCATGCTTCCTCCTCCCCGAAGAAGAAGAAGCATGCGCCCGCAACCGTTGACGAATCCCTAGCGGCTCACTCCCAATGATAAGGAAGCCGCTTGCGGGTGCCGGTGACCTCCTCGTTCATGGTCGCCGAATCGTAGAGGCGGCCGTTGAGCATCACCTTTGACACTTTTTCCGTGTTGTGGATGTTCTCCAGCGGGTTGGCGTCGAGCACCACGAGATCGGCGAGCTTGCCGGCCTCAAGCGTGCCGATGTCACGGAAACCGAGCGCCCGCGCCGGCGTGACGGTGCCCGCCTGGAGCGCCTCCAGAGGCGACCAGCCGCCGCGCACGAACGACCACAATTCCCAATGGGCGGCGATGCCCTGCTGCTGGCCGTGCGCGCCGATGCTTACCGGGACCCCCCGCTTGGAGATGAGGTGGGCGGTGCGGGCGCTGACAGCGTCGACGAAATCCTCCTCCGGCGCCTGCGTCACCCGCACCAGTTCCTCCTGAAGGAACGTGGGCGGCACGTGGCGGGTGAGCAGCGGATGGCGCCAGACCTGGCTTTCCTGGCTCCAATAGGGCTCGCCGCCCATACCACCATAGGTGACGCCCAATGTGGGCGTGTAGCCGACCTTGGTTTGGCCGAAGAAGCTCAGCACGTCCTCATAAAGCCGCGCCTGCGGGATGTTGTGCTCAAGCGTGGTGTTGCCGTCGCCGATCAGGGTGAGGTCCATGTTGAACAACGAACCGCCTTCCGCGACCACCGCGATATTCTCGCGAAGAGCGGCGGCGATCACCTGCTGGCGCTGCTCGCGGCGCGGCTGGTTGTAGTTCTTGATGCTGTGAGCGCCTTGCGCCTTGAGGCGGCGGACATGGGCGAGCGCATCGTCGAGGCTTTCGATGCCTGCGAAGCGGCCCGGCGACTTAGCACCGTAGACGATCTCACCCGACGAGAAGATGCGCGGCGCGACGACCAAGCCCGCGCGCTGCATCTCACCGGCCGAGAAAATTTCGCTCGCGGTGCTCGACGGGTCGTGGATGGTGGTCACGCCGAACGCGAGGTGGACGAGGTTCGACCAATTCTGCTGCGGCACGAGATCGTCCGAGCCCTGCGGCCCGTGCGCGTGGGCGTCGATCAAGCCGGGGATGATGGTCTTGCCGGCGACATCCACCGTCTTCGCGCCCGCCGGAACCTGAACTTCGCCGCGTCGACCCACCGCGCGTATGCGGTTGTCCTCCACCAGGATGACGCCATCCTCGATCACCCCGCCGTCGGCGCCCGCCATGGTGACGATGCGCGCGCCGGTCAGCGCCACCAGCCCGCGCGGCTTGTCGGCCTGGCGCTGCATGGCGAGGGAGATGCCGGCCTTCGGCGGCGTATACTTGTCCTGCGCTTCGCCGGCAGGCGGCGCGTTGCGGATCATGGAAGCCGTGTCGACGGTGAACAGCGTCGGGCCGACGCTCCAGGCAAGCTCGCGTCCGTTCTGCGCCCAATGGAAATATTGGCCGCCTTCGCCGCTCGCCCGCACCACGGGGAGGTTGGTCGCCTTGGCGCCGAAGTCGATCGTCTTCGCGCCCGCGAAGAAGGGCGCGACGAAAACGTCATACCCTTCGCGGAAGGCGATCTGGTCGCCGGCCGGCGAGACTTCGTAGCCGGTGATCATGTCGCCCTGGGCGTGGGTGCGCCGGTCCTTCCCGTTCCAGTCGACGCTGACCAGCTTGTACTTCTGCTCCTCGCCGACTTCCATGAAGATGCGGTCGTTGTCGGCGCCGAACTGCGGGTTGCCGCCGCTGCGCGCGATGCGCACCGGCTCGCCGCCCGCTGCAGCGACGCGGAAGATGCCGGGCTCTTCCGACCAGCGGTCCGAGGTGATGTCGCCGCCCGCGCCGCGCTCGAACACGATTGTCTCGCCGTTGGGCGAGAAGCGCGGGCGGGCATAATGGCCGGGCTGGCGAGTGATCGTGCGCACACCGCGCCCGTCCGCCCCGACCGTGCGGATTTCGCCGAGCCGCTGGTCGTTCCAGCTGACGAAGGCGATCCGCTCGCCGTCGCGCGACCAGCTCGGGAACAGCTGGAAGTCGCCGTCGTCGGCGGTGAGCTTGCGCGGCGCTCCGCCGGCGACATCGCGCACGTAGAGCCGCCCGAGACTTTCGAACACGACCCGCCGCCCGTCCGGCGACACCGAGGCGAAGCGCGGCATCCGAGTGGTAAAGCTGTCCGGCGCGACTTCCACCGTCGGCCGCGGCGGATCGATCACTGTGCGGCTATCCGAGACCTGGAACGGGATTTCCGCCGCCCCCGTGCCGTCGGCATTCACCCGCCGGATTTTGCCGTCGGCCCAAAAGACCATAGCGCGGCTGTCCGGCGTCCAATCCATGTTCGGGTAGGCGCCCTCGACCGCCCAAGTCTCCTGCATGTCCTGGTCGAGCGCATCATAGATCTTGCGTTCTTCGCCCGAGCGCAGGTCCTTGATGTAGAGCTTCGACTTCTCCCGCTCGCGGTGGACGTAGGCGAGGTACTTGCCGTCGGGCGACGGCGTCGGCCGCACCGCGCCGCCGGGCCCGCCCGCGACCTTGGTGCGCTCGCCCGTCTTGATGTCGTAGCGCTCGATGGCGAAGACTTCCGCGTTGCCGTTCTGGGCATATTCGAAAATCGGGCCGGGGGTCACGTCGCGGCTGAAATAGATGCCGTCGCCCTTGGGCGTGAACGCCGGCTCACCGAGCTCCTTCTGGAATTGCGGGCTCGGCCGCTCGACCAGGGCAACGCCGCCGCCGCCGGCGACATGGTAGACCCAGATCTCACCAGTGCCGAGCGAGCGCTGAGTGGTGAAGTGCTTGCGCGCCGCGATGAAGCGGCCGTCCGGGCTCCAGTCGGGGCTGTTCAACAGGTTGAACGTTTCCTTGGTCAGCTGGCGCTTGTCCGAACCGTCCGCGTTCATGATCCAGATGTTGTTGCCGCCGCCGCGATCGGAGGTGAAAGCGATGCGCTTGCCGTCGGGCGAGAAGCGCGGCTGCATTTCGTGCGCCAGCCCTTCCGCGATCCGCGTCGCGCGGCCGCCGCTTGCCGGGATGGTGTAGATGTCGCCCAGCATGTCGAACGCAATCGTCCGCCCGTCCGGGCTGAGATCGAGGTTCATCCAGGTGCCTTCGGTCACGTCGATCTTCACTTCGCGCGTAGGCATCGGCGGCTCGGTGACGTCCCACTTATCGGGCTTCGCGGCGGGCGCGGCGGGCGCGGGCGCGGCGTTCTGGCTCTGTGCGAACGCGCTGGTTCCGGCGAGAAGGAGCGAAAGAGCGGCGAGACCTTTGATCATGGGATTTCAGCTCCGCGGGGAGGGTTCAACACGGGTGTCCGTGCCTCAGCTTGGTCACACGCGCAAGCGTGCGGAATCGTCCTAACCTTGTTTAAACTACGCCTGTTTCTGCGGAACTCCCGCCGGAAGCGGTCCGTTGCTGAACACGGGATTCATAACGAGGCCGTAACAGGGATGACTGAAACGGAAGCGCACGTGTCGCCGCTCGAACTTTGGGGCGGCGTGGAATGCACGATTGTTCGGATCCAGGACGAATATCGGGATCAAAGCGCCGAAACCGGCCACCTCCAGCGCCGCGGCGACATCGATCTGATTGCCGACCTCGGCGTCAAAACCGTCCGCTATCCGATACTGTGGGAAGCCATCGCACCCGACGATCCGGAGGTTTGCGACTGGTCCTGGACGGACGAGCGGCTGGCGATGCTTCGGGAGCGAGGCATCAAGGTGATCGGCGGCCTCTGCCACCACGGCTCCGGCCCCAGATATACCGAGCTTCTCGACCCGGACTTTCCCGCCAAGCTCGCCGCTTTCGCGGAGAAGGCGGCGAAGCGCTACCCGTGGATCGAGCAGTGGACCCCGGTCAACGAGCCGCTCACCACCGCCCGCTTTTCCGCGCTTTACGGCCACTGGTATCCGCATGCGAAGAGCTACGCGCTCTTCATCCGCGCGCTGGTCAACGAGTGCAAAGGCACGCTGGAGGCGATGCGCGCCATCCGCCGCCATGTGCCGAACGCCAAGCTCGTCCAGACCGAGGATCTCGGCAAATGCTATTCCACGCAGCCACTGCGCTACCAGGCGAAGTTCGAGAATGAGCGGCGCTGGCTGAGCCTCGACTTGCTGTGCGGAATGATCGGCCCCACGCACCCTCTGCACACAATGCTGCTCGGCGCGGGCATCAAATGGGCGGAGATCGAGGCGTTTGCCGGCGGCGAGGCCAAGCCCGATTTGCTCGGCATCAACCACTATCTCACGTCCGAGCGGTTCCTCGACCACCGCGTCGATCTCTACCCTGGCCATGATGTCGGCGGAAACGGCCGCGACGTTTACGTCGATGCCGAAGCGGTGCGGGTGAAGCGCTGCGACAACGACACCGGCCTTGCTCCGCGTTTGCGCGAAGCCTGGGCGCGCTACGGCATTCCAATCGCCATCACCGAAGTCCATCACGGCTGCCACCGCGACGAGCAATTGCGCTGGTTCGTGGAGGTCTGGAACACCGCCAAGACACTGCGCGACGAGGGCATGGACCTGCGCGCGGTTACCATCTGGTCCCTGTTCGGCAATGTCGACTGGCGCTTCCTCCTGACCCAGAAGAACGGCTTCTACGACACCGGCGCGTTCGACGTGCGGGGCGACGTTCCCCGGCCGACGATTATCGCGAAAGCCGCTAAGGAATTCGGCCACGGCCGCCCCTTTGATCACCCGGTGCTCGACAGCCCCGGCTGGTGGCGCCGCCCGCCGAGACTTTATCCCTGGAACGGGCGTTGTAATCCCATGGACTACCAAGGTCGAAAATTGCTGATCACCGGCGCGACCGGAACATTGGGCAACGCCTTCGCCCGCACCTGCGACGAACGCGCCCTTCCTTACTGCCTCACCACCCGTGACGAACTCGACATTACCGACGACGCGTCGATCGCGGCGGCGCTCGCCAAGCACAAGCCCTGGGCGATCATCAACACCGCCGGCTTCGTCCGTGTGGCCGATGCGGAGACCCAGCAGGACGCCTGTCTCGCCGCCAACGCCGCAGGCCCGGAAAAGCTCGCCCGCGCCTGCTCGGCCGCCGGGGTTCAGCTCGTCACCTTCTCGTCGGACCTGGTCTTCGACGGGACCCTCGGCCGGCCCTATGAGGAAGGCGATCCGATCAGCCCGACCGGCGTCTACGGCCTCTCCAAAGCCAAGGCCGAACAACATGTTCGCGACGTCATGCAGGACGCACTGATCATCCGCACCAGCGCCTTTTTCGGCCCGTGGGACAAATATAATTTTGCCTGGAACGTCCTTTCCGCCCTCGCCCGCGGCGAGGAGGTGAAGGCCTCGGCGACCACCGAAGTCTCGCCGACCTACGTTCCCGATCTCTGTCATGCGACCTTGGACCTGCTCGTCGACGGGGAAACCGGCACCTGGCACCTCGCCAACCAGGGGCGGCTAAGCTGGTACGATTTCGCCCATCGTGTTGCTGAGCGCGCCGGAATGAACACTGCGCTCGTCAAGCCGCTCCACGAAGGCCGGCCCGCCGTCACCGCATTGGCCAGCACGAGAGGCGCGATGCTCCGACCGGTGGAAGAAGCGCTCGATGCCTACCTGGGCGAAGTCCGCGAGCGGCTCGACCTAATCACGCATGCTCCCGAACCGTTAGGAGCAGCCGAGCCGCCCGTGCAGATCGCAGCGGAGTAGTTCCTCGATTAGGCGCGCGACGCGGCAGCTTGGGGCAGCGCGCAACGCTGAGCGGCGCCGAGATACTGGCGGTACTCCGCTTGCATCTCCTGAAGCGTCTCGCGCGCGTCCGCACCGCACCGGCCAAGCGCGATCTCCCGCTCGATCGGGCCGAGTTGAAGCTGCGCCAGCCGGCGGCATTCCGCCTGGTCGATAATCCCGGCGTCGGCGGCAACCCGCCACCCCGCCAGCATCGACACGGTGCTTGCGCCGGCTTGCACATTCGCCTCGATCTCCGCCAGCCGCGGCAGGGAGATTGCGCCGACATCCTTTTGCATCCGCCGAACGAGCGCCGCGTGCCAGAGCGCATCCGCTTCGGCGACGGCTGCGGCATGCGATCGTGCGGCCACGGCTTCAGGCGAAACGATCCGGCCGTCCGCGACAACGACGGGTGCTTCCGGACCGGTGTCACAGAGGTAGCCGGGCGTCTGCGTAAATTCGTCCAGCGTGCTCTGCGCCAGTGCCTCGGGGCGGGAATAATGGAACGGTACTGAGCGGCAGGCTGAAGGGCGGGCGTCGTAGACGGAGCAGAGCCGGTCCCGCAAGGCCGGGCAGCGGCCGGGGCTGGTGTCCAGCGTAAGAGCCGAGATGGTAAGGTATTTGGTGTAGCGCACCGTCTTCCCGCCCGCGAATCCCCGCGCGCCCGAACTGCGTGCTGCAAAGGTGCCGAGTAGGCGCTTGCGCTGCAGAAAGGCGGCAGCCCCCTCGGCGGCCTGTTCAGGCGTGCTCAGGTAAGCCTTCAGATCCTCCGGCAGCCAGTAAAGCCGGAACATCAGCCGAAGCACGAATGTCCCCGCAAGCGGCGCGGCTTCGGAGAGAAGCAGCTCGGGCGGCCGGTCGCAGCAGCGGCCGCACCCGGTGCAGGCGAAGCGTCGTACTTCTTCGTCCATTCGCCCCCCCTCCTGCGCCCGCCGATTACCCGGCGATGGTGGACCAGCGCCAGGAGCCCGCGCAAGGCGTTAGGTGCCCGCCGTCCGTGCACAAAAGAAAAGGGCCCGCGCGGTGGCGGGCCCTCCTGAGTTGCTTGGGTGAAGCCGCTTATTCGGCGGCTTCGGTCCAGACATTGTTCTTGTTCGCAGCGTCCGCCTTCCGCTTCGCATCGAGCTTGCGGAAGGTGGCGAGCGCCTGGCCGACCACCTGGTCCATGTTGTAATAACGGTAGGTGGCGAGCCGGCCGACAAACGTCACGCCGTCGGTGGAGTCGGCAAGCGCCTCGTACCGCTTGAAGAGTTCCTGATTTTCCGGCCGCGGGATCGGGTAATAGGGATCCCCTTCCGCCGACGGATATTCGTAGGTGATGCTGGTCTTCGGATGCACCTGCCCGGTCAGCTTCTTATATTCGGTGATCCGCGTGTAAGGCACCTGCGGGTCCGGATAGTTCACCACCGACACCGGCTGGAACTCCTCCTGGTCGAGGATCTTGTGCTCGAAGCGCAGGCTCCGATAGGGCAGCTTGCCGAAGCGGAAGTCGAAATATTCGTCCACCGGCCCGGTGAAGACGATGTGGCCGGCCTCGATATCGTCGATGATGTCCTTGTAGTCGGTGGACAAAAGCACGTCGATGTTCGGGTGGTTCAGCATGTTGTTGAACATGGCCGTATAACCGTCGCGCGGCATCACCTGGTGCTTGTCGCCGAAGTAGCGATCGTCGGTGTTGGTGCGCGTCGGGATGCGCGCCGTCACCGCCTTGTCGAGGCCCGACGGATCGATGCCCCACTGCTTGCGGGTATAGCCCTGGAAGAAAAGTTCATAAAGTTCACGGCCGACGGCGTTCACCACCACGTCTTCCGAGGTCTTGATGTCTTCCACCGGCTCGGCACGCGAGGCGAGGTACGCCGCGGCGTCCTCGTCGGTCTTGAGATCGAGGCCGAACAGCATGTTCAAGGTCGTACGGTTGATCGGGATCGGCACCAGCTGGTCGCGGACGTCGGCGAGCACCTTGTGCTCATAGTCCCGCCACGCGGTGAACTGCGACAGGTACTGAACGATCTCGTCGCTGTTCGTGTGGAAGATGTGCGGCCCATATTGGTGGATCAGCACGCCCGCATCGTCGAGATGGTCGTAGGCGTTGCCGGCGACGTGCGGCCGCTTGTCGATGACGAGCACATGCGCATCGTGCTGGCTGGCCAGCCGCTCGGCGATCACCGAACCGGCGAAACCGGCGCCGACGACGAGGTAATCGTACTTCTTCTTGGTCGCCGCCTTGACGATGTTCGGGCCCTTTGCGGGCACCTTCAGCGTCTCGCGCACCAGCCCCGCCATGCGGGCGTAGGTCGTGTCCCAGCTCAGATTGGCGAGCTTGGCATCGACTTCGCCGAGCCACTCGTCGCCGCTTTGGGCAAGGGCGAGCGCCTGCTCGCATGCCTTCACGAACGCCTCCCTGCCGTCGGCGATAAACACCGCGTCCATGTCGCCGTAATGGCGGATCACGTCGGTGACAGGCGTCGACACCACCGGACGGCCGCCGGCGAGATATTCCGGCGTCTTGGTCGGCGAAATGAATTTGGTCGATTCGTTGATCGCGAAGGGCATCAACGCCACGTCCCAGCCGCCGAGATAGACCGGCAGCTCGTCATAGCTCTTGCCGCCGAGATAATGGATGTTGGCGCGCAGCGGCAGATCGGCATGGTCGATCTTCACCACCGGGCCGACCATCATGATCGACCATTCCGGATGCGCGTCGGCTACCGCGGCGATCATCTCCAGGTCCATCCGCTCGTCGATGACGCCGTAGAAGCCAAGGCGTGGGCGCCCAACAGGTCCCTGGTCGTCCGGCTGCGCATCCATTGCGCGGGCCTGCGCGAAGTGGGCGCGGTCGACGCTGGAGGGGAACGGGTGGATGTTCGGGTGGCGGTCCTTTTTCGCCTCATAGAGGCTGTAGCCGCCGGTGAAGACCACGTCGGCGCTGTCCAGAAGCTCCTGCTCGAGGGCAAGCAGCTGCGGCGGCGCGAAGCGGAAATTAGCGAGCTCGTCCATGCAGTCGTAGACGGTGCACTCGGCCTCCACGTCGCGCGAAAACGGGAGCATCATCGGCGTGTAGTACCAGCGGATGAACGGCCCCGCCTCACCCTTCAAGAAAGCGGTGAGCAAAGTCTTGAGCGCGGCCTCGCGGCCCGCTTCGTCAAGCGTCTCGGGAAGCGAAGGCGTCACCACGATCACGCCCGTTTCCGCGCAGGCGCGAACGCCGAGCGCCGGCTCGCAATCGGGCAAGGCCGCTTCCGGCTCTTCCCAATAAATGACCCGGCGATCCGCGGCGAAGCGGCTCATGAGATGCTGGGGACGCTGAAACACGAAATTCCACCGCAGGTGCGAGAAGCAGATCAGCGTGTGGTGATCCGGGAGCTGGGGGGCGGACTGGCCGTGCCCCGAAGCGGAGGCGGTGGAGAAGGTGATCAACGAGGGAATTCCCTGATGGTTTGGACAACTGGAACACAACGGCGGTGCGCGCGCCGGAGTTCCAGCGCACCCACCGCTTTTATATTAATTGAGATCAGGGTTGCGCCAAATTGTTACGAATCCGAGCCGATCGGCGTCAGTCCTCTGCAAACGCCTCCTTCAGCTCGGCGAGCCACGGCTTGGCCGTGCCATCCGAGGGCGCCCGCCAGTCACCGCGCGGAGACAACGCGCCGCCGGCCGAGACCTTGGGCGAATTGGGGATGGCCGAGCGCTTGAACTGGCTGATCTGGAAGAAGCGGAACAGGAACACCTCCAGCCACTTGCGGATCGTCGCCATGTCGTAGGCGCGCTTCAGGTGCTCGGGATAGCCGACCGGCCACTGCCCGGCCTCCGCGTCGCGCCACGCCTGCCAGGCCAGGAACGCCACCTTGGACGGCGGCTGGCCGGAGCGCAGGATGTGGAACAGGAAGAAATCGTGCAGCTCATAAGGGCCGATCGTGTCCTCGGTAGACTGCATCTCGCCCTTGTCGTCGGCCGGGATCAATTCGGGCGAGATCTTGGTCTGCAGGATGGCCTGCAGGACGCGGTTGGTTTCTTCGTCGAACTGGCCGGTCTTGACCGCCCATCGAATGAGGTACTGGATCAACGTCTTCGGCACGCCGGCGTTGACGCCGTAATGGCTCATCTGGTCGCCGACGCCGTAGGTTGACCAGCCGAGCGCTACCTCGCTGAGGTTCCCGGTGCCGACGACGAAGCCGGAGCGCTGGTTGGCCAGGCGGAACAAGTAATCGGTGCGAAGGCCCGCCTGCACGTTCTCGAACGCGATGTCGTAGACCGGCTCTCCGCTTGCGAACGGGTGGCCCATGTCCTTCAGCATCTGCATCGCCGCCGGGCGGATGTCGATTTCCTCGCCCGAAATGCCGAGCGCCTTCATCAGTGCCCAGGCATTGCCCTTGGTGGTATCGCCGGTGGCGAAGCCGGGCATGGTGAAGCCGAGAATGGTGGAGCGCGGCAGCTTCAGGAAGTCGCACATCTTGCCGGCGACGATGAGGGCGTGGGTGGAATCCAGGCCGCCCGAAACGCCGATGACGAGGTGCTTGCCGCGCGTGGTGGTGAAGCGCTTGGCGAGCCCCTGCACCTGGATGTTGAACGCTGCGTAGCACTCCTGATCGAGCTGCTCGGCACGGTTCGGGACGTAAGGAAAGCGCCGCAGCATTCGCTCGAAGCCGACATCATCGACGCTTGGCTTGTGCTCGAAATGCACCCGGCGGAAGCGCTTCTCCGGGTGGCCGGCTGCGACCGCATTGTCGTTGAACGTCGGCATCCGCATCCGCTCGAGCCGAAGCCGCTGCGCATCGACGTCGGCAACGGCAAGCTCCGGCTCCATGTCGAAGCGGCTCGATTCCGAAAGCAATTCGCCCATTTCGTAGATCGCGCTTTGCCCATCCCAGGCGAGGTCGGTGGTGCTCTCCCCCGGCCCGGACGCGGCGTAGATGTAGGCGGCGCAGCAGCGGCTGGATTGCGAGGCGCAGAGCAGCTTTCTCTCGTCCGCCTTGCCGATCGTGATGTTGGACGCCGAAAGGTTGCACAGGATGAGCGCGCCCGCCAGCGCGCCGTTGGTGGAGGGCGGCTGCGGCGCCCAATAATCCTCGCAAATCTCGACGTGGAAAATGAAGTCCGAAAGGTCCTCTGCGGCGAAGACGATGTCGGTTCCGAACGGCACCAGCTGCCCGGCGACCGCAATCTCGATCCCGTCGAGCCCGATGCCGGAGACGAACCAGCGTTTTTCATAATATTCGCGGTAATTGGGCAGGAAGCTCTTCGGCACCACGCCGAGAATACGGCCGCGCGACACCACCAAAGCGCAATTGTAGAGCCGGCCGTTGCGGCGCAGCGGGGCGCCGATGGCGAAGACCGGCGACAGGCCTTCGGTCTCCAGGCAGAAGCGGGCGATGCCATATTCCACTGCGTCCAGAAACGCCTCCTGCATGAACAGATCGTCCACCGCGTAGGAGGAAATGTTGAGCTCGGGATAAACGACAAGGTCGCAGCCGCGGCGGTCGGCCTCACGGGCAAGCTCGATCGCCTGATCGACGTTGAACTCGACATCGCCGGACGAGCCCGTCGGGCTCGCCGCGGCGGTGCGGACGAAGCCGTGGCGGTGGATTGCGGCAAAGGGGGCGCGGCTCACAGCATCTCCGTCATCATTTCAACCGCCGTTTGGAGGCAGGCCAAGCGTGTAGCACCCCGTCCTACGTCGCCGAAATGCTCTTCTCTGTGCGCGGTCACCCGGCCGGCGCGGGCGCAGCCGAAATGCACCAGCCCCGGCTCCGGGCCGCTGTCGGCATAGCCGGTCACCGAAACGGCGAGGTTGGCGCGGCTGTTTTCCAGCGCGCCTTCCGCCATGGCGATCGCCACTTCCTTCGACACCGCCGTCTTTTCCTCTATCAGCGCCATCGGCACGCCGAGCATCTCGTTCTTGGCTTCGTTGGTGTAGGTCACGAAGCCGCGGTCGAAGGTGAAAGAGACGCCCTGCACGTCCGTCAGCAAGGACGCGATCATGCCGCCGGTGCAGCTTTCCGCCGTTGCAAGCATCAGCCCACGCTCCGCCGCCTTGGCAAGCAGCCGGCGCACCGCATCCTCCGTTTCGTCCGGAAGCAATGGAGAGAGGGTTTCGGTGTCTTTCACGTGCCGCATGCGGGAGCCCTTTTGCGACGGAACCGGCGCCCAACACGAATGTTCCCCCAGCGAAAAGGAGGCACATCTTCATGGCCGACACATTGAACGCGATCCAGCTGCTCGCCCGCGACCACCGGGAGGTCGAGGAACTGTTCGAGAAATTCGAGAACGCTTCGGGCGACGGCAAAAAGGAAAAGATCGCGAAATCAATTTGCACCGAATTGAAGGTGCACACTATGATCGAGGAGGAGATCTTCTACCCGGCGCTTCGCGGCAAGATCGACGACGACGATATCGACGAAGCGATCGTCGAGCATGATGGCGCGAAGGTGCTGATCAACGACATAGAAGCCGGGTCGCCCGACGACCAGTTTTACGACGCCAAGGTGAAGGTGCTGAAGGAAGAGATCGAGCACCACATCAAGGAAGAAGAAAAACAGCACGACAACCTCTTCAGCCAGGCGCGCAAGACCGACGTCGATCTCGACGCGCTCGGCGAGCAGATGGCGGCGCGCAAGGCGGAGCTGATGGCGATTGCGGAAAGCGAAGGCCTGCCGCCCGCCAAGACCGCGACGCTTACCGAAGTGGAGGTTTGAACATGGCCTGGTCGCGCAAAAGCAGCCTTCTTGCCGGCATCGGCGCCGCTGTTGCCGGCGGTATCGGCTATTTCCTCACCAACCGCCTTCGCGGCGGCGGCAATGCCTCGGCCGGCGGGCGAAGTGCGGCCTTGTCCGGCTCCGGCGCGCACGGCGCCGTCGGTAATTCCGGAGCAGCCCGTTCCGCCGGCCCCGATGCGATGCGCGATCCGCCGGAGGAATGGACTAAGGTAGACGAAGCTTCCGACGAAAGCTTCCCCGCGAGCGACCCGCCAGCCGTGAAGCACGTGGACTAATTGAATTCCTCCCCATCGGGATGGGGAGGGGAACCGCGCAGAGGGTGGTGGAGGGGTAAAAGGCGCCGGCTTCTGAGGCTGGACTAGGGCGCCCCCACCACCTCGTTCGTCCCGAGCGAAGTCGAGGGGCGCACCTCAAACGTCCGTGCCGCGCCCCTCGACTTCGCTCGGGACGGAGCAGGTGCTGCTGACGATCTACCGGTCCGACCGGTCCTTTTCCGGGCCCGCTTCCATAATCGTTTCTCGCGCCAGCCGGAGCTCGCGGAGCGCTGAGGCGGTGGCCGCGCCCCAGACGATGTGGACCCCGATCATCAGCAAGTTGCGGCGCTTCGGGTGCTCGGTTGCGGGCTCGAGCACGTTCATCGCCGGGATCCAGCCGAGGTAGCTCGCCATCCACACCGTGACCCCGGCCACCGCCCCCTTGGTCTTGGACGGCTGCGGGTCCATGGCCGAGATCAGCGCGCCCATTGCCGCGCCGTAGGCGAAATGCGCGGCGGTGGTGATGTCCTTCGCGGCGTCGTTGGGCAGCACCACGCCAGCGCCTTCCGCCGTGGAATCGACGATCTCGCGCGGCGTCAGCGGGTAGCGCTTCCCTTCCGGCAGCCTTTTGTGGAGGCGCTGCATCGCGGACGTCATCGCCATGGTGCCGACGAAGCCCGCAATCGCGCCGATCACCAGCCGGCTGCCGAGTTTCAGATCCTGTTCCTTCACGCGCTCTTGTCTCCGGAAGGGTGCCTGAGCTTCGTTCTAGAGCCGCGGAAGCGGCAACTCCAGAGCGGCGCTTGGCGTCCCTATTCGTAGCGTAGAGCGTGGATCGGGTTCGACCGCGCGACCTTGAACGCGTGTCCGGCGATGGTGCCGAGCGCGATCACCAGCGCCAGCGTGCCTGCGACCAGGAAGGGCGTCGGCCCGAAGTCGATGCGGCTGTCGAAGCCGTTCAACCAGTCGCGCATCACCCACCAGGCAACCGGCCAGGCGATCAGGTTGGCGACAATCACCGGCTTCGAAAACTGCCAGGCGAGCAGCTTGACGATGTCGCGGCTGCGCGCGCCAAGCACCTTCCTGATCCCGATCTCCTTGGTCCGCCGCTCAGCGGTGAAGGCGGCGAGGCCGAAGAGTCCGAGGCAGGCGACGACCACCGCCAGAAGTGCGAAGCCGGCAAAGGTCTGCGCCCGCGCTTCCTCGGCCTGGTAGAGTTCGGCAACGATGTCTTCGGAGAACTCGCCGTCATAGGGCACGTCGGGCACCACCCGCTTCCACACCGCCTCGGTGCGCGCCCGGATCGTGGCCGGGTCGCCCGAATAGCGGATCAGGAGGTTGCCGGCGCCGGTCTTATCCAGCCGGAACAGGATCGGCTCCAGCGGATCGCGGATCGAACGGAAGCGGCTATTCTGAACCACGCCGATGATGGTCGCGGGAACCAGGCCGAATTCCGAATCCACCAGCGCCGATTTGACGACCTTGCCGACAGCGTCGCGCGGGCTGGCAAAACCCATGCGCTGCGTCGCCAGTTCGTTGACCACGATGTTAACGCCCCGCGCCGCGAACGCCCTCTCCCAGACGGGATCCGACAAGACCGGCTGGGTCGCCTCGTCGCCGGGGCGGTTCTCGTCGAACAGGCGGCCGGCGACCAGCTTGATACCCATGGTGTCGAAGAAGCCGGCATCGACTCCGTAGGTGCCGATGTTAATCGGCTCCGGTCGCCCAGGCATCTGCACGCCGGTGTTGGTGTTGTTGTCGGTGTTGATGCCGATGCCGGTGCGGCCGACGGCCTTCACGCCTTCCACGCGGCGCATCTCTTCCACGATCGCGTCGCTTTTCGCCAACACCTGCCGCCGGCCGAGATTAGAGACCTGCAGCAGCCCGTCGCGCTGATAGCCGGGGTCGGCGCTGCGCGCGTAGACGCTCTGCTGGTAGACGACGGCCGTACAGATGATCAGGCCGATCGACACCGCGAACTGGCCGATCACCAGCACGTTGCGCAGCCGCCCCGATCCTGCCGCCTCCGCCGTCGATTTGTTCGCTTTGAGCACCTGCGCAGGCTGAAAGCCGGAGAGGTAAGCAGCCGGGTAAAGGCCGCCCGCCGCGCCGACGAGAAGCACCAGCCCGAGGATCGGCAGCAGCATTCCGCCTTCGCCGAAATAGGCAAGATTGAGATCGGCATCGAGGAAGTTCGACAGCGCCGGCAGCGCGAGTTCCGCGAGGGCCAAGGCGAGCAGCATGGCGAGCGCGGCGACGAGCACCGATTCCCCAAGGAACTGAATCATCAGCTGCTTGCGGCTTGCGCCGAGCACCTTGCGCAGCGCCACTTCGCGGGCGCGCTGGCTGGCGCGGGCGGTGGCAAGGTTCGTGAAGTTGACGCAGGCCATGGCCAGGATCAGCACCGCGATGATCGCGAAGGTGAGGATGGTGGCGCGGTCGTTGCCGGGGCGCATCGCACCATCCTGTGCCTCGCCCAGGTGGATGTCGCGCACGTTGGCGATCTTCCAATCCTGCTCCTCGCCCGCGTCAAAGCGCTGATCGCCAAAATTCTCGATCTTGATGTTGCGCTTTTCCCAAGCGGGGAACTGCTTCTGCAGCGTCTCGGGATCGGTGCCCGGCTTGAGGCTGAAGTAGAACCAGCCGGACTGCCACCCCCACGCCGTCATGAAATCGGGTGAGTCGGAGAAATAGGTGTTGGGGTCGAAGCGGCCTACCATGGTGAACTTCACGTGGCTGTTTCTGGGCGGGTCCTTGGCGATGCCGGTCACCCGCCAGTCGGTGGTGATGCCGCGGCTGACCATGCTCACCGTTTTGCCCATCGGGTCCGCGGTGCCGAACAGGCGGCTCGCCTCCCGCTCGGTTAACACGAGCGAATTCACCTGAGCCAGCGCCGTCTTCGGGTCGCCCTTCACGAGGGGGAACTGGAGGACGTCGAAGAACAGATTGTCGGCGAGGAGGACGTTCTCCGTCGGCAGCGCCTCACCACCGCGCAGCACCACCGGCGCGCTCGACAACGCGTAAACCGTCTTGTCGACCTGCGGGAAATCCTTCCGAAGCGCAACGCCGGCGACGTAGGACGTCATCTGCAGCTTGTTCTCTTCGCCGGTCTGCTTGCTGCGGTAGTGGCTTTGCAGCTGGTAGCTGTTTTCCGCATTGGGCAGCCACTGGTCGAAGTTAGACTCGTAGCGGACGTAGAGCAGGATCAGCAGGCAGGCGGCGAGGCCGATGGCCAGGCCGACGATGTTGATGAAGGCATAGGTCCGGTTCTTCGCCAAGGCGCGAAAGCCGACCGTTACGTAATTGCGCCACATGGTACTCGCTCCCTTTCCCGCTCTTCCGTTCGCTTCAGGCGGCGCGGCGCCGCTCGAGCAGCACCTTGCCGTCAAGCATGTTGACCACGCGCCCGGCATAATCGGCGTGGGCGGGCGAGTGGGTGACCATGACGATGGTCGATCCTTCGCGGTTCAGCGCCTGGAGCATTTTCATCACCTCCTCGCCATGCTGGGTGTCGAGGTTGCCGGTCGGCTCGTCGGCGAGGATCAGCTTCGGGCTTCCGACAAGCGCGCGGGCGACGGCGACGCGCTGCTGCTGACCGCCGGAGAGCTGGCTCGGCCGGTGGCGGGCGCGGTGGGCGATGCCGACCTTGTCCATCACTTCATCGA
Organism: Allosphingosinicella sp.; assembly: GCA_036386995.1. Classification (GTDB taxonomy): domain Bacteria; phylum Pseudomonadota; class Alphaproteobacteria; order Sphingomonadales; family Sphingomonadaceae; genus Allosphingosinicella. Next base: position 18,400 of record DASVUO010000069.1, read on the forward strand.
CGCGGCGGCGGCGCTCGGCGGCCGGCACGTCGTGGTAGAGGAGCGCGAGCTCGACATTCTCGCGCACCGACAGTTCGTCCACCAAATTGAAGCTCTGGAAGATGAAGCCGATATTCTTTTTCCGCACGTCGGCGAGCTTGCCTTCAGGCAGGCCGGCCACTTCCGCGCCATCGAAAACGTAGGAGCCGCTGGACGGGCTATCGAGCATGCCGATCACGTTGAGCAAAGTCGATTTGCCGCAGCCCGACGGGCCCATGATCGCCACGAACTCGCCGTCGGCAATAGTCAGGTCGATGCGGTCGAGCGCCGTGGTTTCAACGGTGTCGGTGCGGTAGACCCGCGACAGTTCACGCATAGTCAGCATGGGCTTTGCTCCTTTTTCAGCTGCCGAGGTCCAGCCG
>DASVUO010000070.1:0-12528 GCA_036386995.1 Allosphingosinicella sp.
CAGCAGGAACAGGGGAACGAACTGAACGAGTCCGATCAGGCCAAGCTGAAAAGCGGCTTCCTTGATGCCCAGCGTCGCGCGGGAAATGTCGTAAACCTGCCAGCCGATGACGATCACCATCGACATCTGCGCGACCGTGGAGGCGAGACGCGCCGTCCAGTAGAAGCGGAAATCACGAACCGCGAAAGGATGCGCCGGGGCTTCGGTCATCCAGCGGCGCTTAGCGGCGGCTCCATCCCGCCGCAATGCCGCTCCCCTGTGGCTGCCCTCAAAGCTTGGGTAGCGTGACCCCGCGCTGGCCCTGATACTTTCCGGCCCGGTCGGCGTAGCTCACTTCGCAAGGCTCATTCCCCTGAAGGAACAGGAACTGGCAGGCGCCTTCGTTGGCGTAGACCTTGGCGGGGAGGGGGGTGGTGTTGGAGAATTCCAGCGTGACATGGCCCTCCCAGCCCGGCTCGAGCGGCGTCACGTTCACGATGATCCCGCAGCGCGCATAGGTCGATTTGCCGAGGCAGATGACCAGTACGTCGCGCGGAACGCGGAAGTATTCCACGGTGCGGGCAAGCGCGAAGCTGTTGGGCGGAATGATGCAAACGTCCGTCTGCCGGTCGACGAAGCTGTTCGCCTTGAAGTCCTTGGGGTCGACGATCGCATTGTCGACGTTGGTGAACAGCTTGAACTCGTCCGAGACGCGCGCGTCGTAGCCGTAGCTCGACAGGCCGTAGCTGATCGTGCCCTCGCGCCGCTGCCCGTCGACGAACGGCTCGATCATGCCGTCCTGGAGCGCCCGCTCGCGAATCCACCTGTCAGACATGATCGACATCGATGCGCCCCCTTCAGCCGCGCCGCGACCTTCGCCGCATTGCCTGCGCCAAAGCAAGCCTCACTTGATGTGAAGCACGCAGATCAGGGTGAAGAGGCGGCGGGCGGTGTCGAAGTCCATCTCGATCTTGCCGGCCAGGCACTCCTGGAGGAGCTCCGCCGCTTCGTTGTGGGTGGCGCGGCGGGCCATGTCGATGGTCTCCAGCCCCTTGGGCGAATCGGAGCGGACGGCGGCGAAGTAGCTTTCGCATATCGCGAAATAATCCCGCACCGGCCGCTTGAAGCGGGCAAGGCCCAGGCGAATGGTGTCGAGCGGCTGCCCCGCCTCGTCCTTCACCTCGATCGCGAGGCGGTTGTCCTCGATCCGAAGCTTGATCCGGAATGGGCCTTCGTGGCCGGCAGGTTGGAAGCTGTTCTGCTCGAGGAGGTCGAAGACCGCGACCTGGCGCTCGCGCTCAATGTCGTCGCTCCGGCGAATGATCGTCCGCTCGTCAAGCTCGATGGCAATAATGCGGGGCTCGCCCATTCGCGCGCCTTAGCGCCTGCCTTTCGCCTTATCCACAGCAGTTCCACAGACTTGCTGGCTTGAGCGGCGGCCGGAAAGGGAGGAGAAGGGCGCCATGGCCGATAACATCATCAGACTGACGGGCGAAGCGCCCGTTCCCGAGACTTCGACTCTGCCTCACAATGTGGAGGCGGAAGCGGCGTTGCTTGGCGCGCTGATGATCGACAACCGGCTTGCCGAGGATGTCCAGCTCAAGCTTCGCCCCGACCATTTCTTTGAGCCGCTTCACGCCCGCATCTACGAGCAGGTGTTGAAGATGATCGACCGCAACATGATTGCCTCGCCGGTGACGTTGCGGCCGCTGTTCGAAGCCGACGAGGAGATGAAGGCGCTCGGCGGGCCTGGGTACCTCGCCCAGCTCACCGGATCGGGCGCTGCGGTGATCGGCGCGCGCGACTTTGCCGGGCAGATCTACGAGCTCGCGCTCCTTCGCTCGCTGATCGGCGTGGGCCGAGAGATGGTCGAGAAAGCGCTCGACACCAGCGAGGATGTTGATCCGAAGGGGCAGATCGAGCAGGCGGAATCGGCGCTTTACCGGGTGGCGGAAGAAGGCGGCGGCGAAAGCAGCGTCAAGACCTTCGCCGAAGCGACTCGGATGGCGGTGCAGCTCGCTGAAAAAGCGCTCAACACCGGCGGCGGGCTGTCGGGCGTCACTACCGGCCTCGACGGGATCAACGCCAAGACTGGCGGCCTTCACCACAGCGATCTCGTGATCCTCGCCGGGCGCCCGGGCATGGGCAAGACGGCGCTTGCCACCAACATCGCCTACAATGCCGCGGCGCGGTACATCCGCGACATGGAAGACGGCATTGTGCCGGAAAAGTCCGTCGGTGCGCCGGTCGCTTTCTTCAGCCTGGAAATGTCCGCCGATCAGCTCGCCACCCGTATCCTTGCCGAGCAATCGGGGATCAGCGGCGAGAATCTGCGCATGGGCAAGATCAGCCAGACGGATTTCCGCAACCTCGCCCGCGCGGCGGCGGAACTGGAAAGCCTTCCGCTCTACATCGACGATACCGCCGGCCTCACCATTGCGGCGCTGCGCACCCGCGCGCGCCGGCTGAAGCGGCAGCGCGGCATCGGCATGGTCGTGGTCGATTACCTCCAGCTCCTCCAGGGCTCGGGCAAAAGCGGCGGCGACCAGAACCGCGTGCAGGAGATTTCGGAGATTTCCCGCGGCCTTAAGACGCTTGCCAAGGAACTGCACGTGCCGGTGATCGCGCTGTCGCAGCTCAGCCGTGCCGTCGAGCAGCGCGAGGACAAGCGCCCGCAGCTCTCCGATCTTCGCGAATCGGGCTCGATCGAGCAGGACGCCGACATGGTCTGGTTCGTTTACCGCGAGGAATATTACGTCCAGGCCAAGGAGCCGAAGCGGCCGATCGAAGGCGACGACGCCAAGGTCTGGGACGACCATGCCAAGTGGATGATCGACATGGAGCGCGCCTCCGGAATGGCCGAACTGCTGGTCGCAAAACAGCGCCACGGCTCGACCGGCAAGGTGAAGATGAAGTTCGAGGCCAAGATCACCCGCTTCTCCGACGCGATCGACGACGCCTACCTTCCGGAAGTGCGCGGGTGAGGTGCTGGCCGTGGGCGGTTGGCGCCTGCATCGCTGCGCTGCCGCTTGCCCCAAGTCGGACGCAGACCCCACCGGTTGCCGTGTCACCGCCGCCGGTGGTGCGAATCCTTCCCGCGCCGGCCGATCCCTACGCCGCCATGGTGCGCGCCGCCGGCGATGCCGAAATGGAGGGGGAGACCTACAGGATCGAGTTCCTGGTCGACGGCCCGCTTGCCGCCTTGCGGATCAGGGACGGCCCGGAGAGCCGCGCGGGCATCTACCCTCTCACTTCACCCGCCGAAATCCTCCTCCTGCTCGCCGACCGGAAGCTGCGCTTCCTGTGGCAGGCGGTGAGCGAATATGCCGGGCCGTCGCTCGAGCGGTTGAAGCGCAACCTCGTTGCCAGCAGCAAGATGGGCTATGAACGGCGGGAGCCGATCTTCTTCGCCAGCGCCACCGGCGAATCGGTCCTGCGCCCACCCGCCCGCGCCGTCTCCCAATATTCTCGCGCGCTTGAGCGCACCGGCGACCTCTCAGGCGCGGTGCAGCTGCTGCGCAGAGAGGCCTTGGCGCTCAACCTGAAGAAAGGGTGGGGGCGTACCGAATATTCCGTGCTTTGGACCCAGCTGGCCGGCGTGCTGCACAATTCCGGACAGTCGGATGCCGCGCTGATGGAGATTGCCATGGGCCTGAAAACGCTCGGCAGCAGCCAATATGCCGACAATCTGGCGATCACGCGGGCGGCCGTGCTGACCGAAAGCGGCCGCTATGCCGAAGGGCTGCGCGCGGTGGATCAGGTCTGGGAGCGCTATCGCAATCGCGGCTCGGAACGGGTCGCCGGAAGCGAGCGGCAGTTCGACTGGATTCGTGCCTGCGCCCTGCATGGCCTCGGCCGGACCGCCAAAGCCGAGGCGGCCTTTCCGAACCTCGACGCGCTGCCGGATCCGGTTGACCAGGATTGGGTGGTCCCCACCAACACCTCCATTCAGTCACGTGCCCTGCAGTGCAAGGGCGATGTCGAGGGGCTGGTTCGTCTCACCGTTGCGCAACTCGAAAGCGGACGCTTGATGCCGCCTATCCTGCTCTTCCTTCAGGAGAGGTATCAGGTGCAGAAGGACGTTCGCCGGGTTTGGTTGAAGGTTCGATCCGATCCGCTGGTCATCGCTGCCGCCAAAGGGCGGTTCCGCCAGCTGCCGCCCGAATATGCGCCGGCTCTGAACGGCTGGCGCTGACCGGCGATCAGCTTTCCGGCTTCTCCGCGTAGGGATCGCGAAGGCCGACGCCGATGCTTGCGCGCGGCTGCTCCGCTTCGGAACTGGTGACCGGGTAGGCGCAATAATCGGCGGCGTAAAAGGCGCTTGGCCGGTGGTTTCCGGAAAGGCCAAGGCCGCCGAAAGGCGCGTTGGACGGTGCGCCGTTGGTGGGCTTGTTCCAGTTGATCACGCCGGCGCGGACGTTCGCCCAGAAGCGGTCGTACAGCTCCGGGCTTCCGCCGATCAGCGAAGCGGCAAGGCCGTAGCGGGTGGCGTTGCACTCGGCGAGGGCGGCGTCGAAATCGGGCACCCGGACGATCTGCAGCACCGGGCCGAACAGTTCGGCGTCGGGCCGCTCGCGCACCTCGGTGACGTCAATCAGCGCCGGGGTAAGGAACGGAAGATCGTCGCGCGGCCGTTCGAGGTGCTTGATCGGCCGTCCGCCCTTGGTGAGCAGGCCGAGAAACGCTTCCTGCAGCTGATCGGCGGCCTGGTTGTCGATGACCGGACCCATGAAAGGCGCCGGCGTCGCGTGCGGGTGATCGACGATGACGCGGTTAGCGATCTTGACGATGTTGGCGACCAGCTCTTCCTGCGCGCCGTCGCGGACGATCAGGCGGCGGGCGGCGGTGCAGCGCTGGCCGGCACTCATGAAGGCCGATTGCACCGCGATCAGCGCCGCCGCATAGGCATCGGGCGCGTCCCAGACCACCAGGGGGTTGTTGCCGCCCATCTCCAGCGCAAGGATCTTCTGCGGGGTGTCGGCGAACTGGCGGTGGAGCGCGAGACCCGCACGGGCCGAGCCGGTGAACAGCAGGCCGTCCAGCCCGGGATGCGCGGCAAGCGCCTTACCGACCTGGGGCCCGCCCTGGACGCAGCGCAGCAGATCCTCCGGAACGCCGGCTTCATGAAGCCGCGCGACAAGGTATTCGCCAACCGCCGGCGTTTTCTCAGACGGCTTGAAGACCACCGCATTGCCGGCAAGCAAAGCGGGAACGATGTGGCCGTTGGGCAGGTGCGCGGGGAAATTGTAAGGGCCGAGCACCGCAAGCACGCCATGCGGCTTGTGGCGGACGGCGACGCGGGCGCCGAGCGCGCCTTCCAGGCGGCGCTGCGACGTTCGCTCCGAATAGGCCGAGACTGAAATGTCGACCTTGTTGACCACCGCGTCGACTTCGCTGGCGCTTTCCCAAAGCGGCTTGCCAGTCTCGCGGGCGATCAGGTCGGCGAATTCGTCCTTCTTGCCCCGCACGACATTGGCGAAGCGGCGAAGCGTTTCGATGCGCACGGCAAGCGGCCGCGAGGCCCAGGCCGCCCAGGCGTGGCGGGCGCGGCCAACCTCCGCGTCGACATCGCCGCTCTGCCCGGTCCACAGTTCCGCGCCCGTTGCCGGCTCAAAGGAGGAGAGAAGGGTCGCCATTGCCGCGCAAGCACCACTTTTGTTGAAGCCGGTCAAGCGGCTGGCCGCAACGCCTCGCCCATCCGCCGGATCGCGGCGACCTTGGCGTCAAGCGCCGACCAATCGTCGGCTTCGTCGATCCGGCTCCAGATCACTTCCACTTCATCGATGTGCATCGAACAAGGCGCCTCGTCCGACCAGAAGGAGTGATCGAGCGCGCCGGGGGCGGCCTCGTAGCTGCCAAGCAACTGTTCCAGCGTCCTGAAGGCTTCTTCCGCATAAGCTTCATCGGCGGGGGAGGGCCCCCGCCGCCGGCCGCCGCGCCAGTCGAAGAAGAAGCGGTCGATCTCCACCGTCTTCTTCGCAATCGCCGTTTCGAGAGCCACCAGAAGCGCGCTGTCTTGCGCCTGCTCCAGTGGCTGGATTCCGAGCCGCCAGAATAACTGGCGCACTAGCGCCTGCTGGAAGGCCGCCGGGAAGGAATCAAGCGACGGCGTCAGCGCCTCCGCCTCCGTAATCAGGGTTAAAGCGCGGGCAAGCTGGAGCGCGTTCCAGTGGATCGCTTCCGGCTGGCGGCCGAAGGCGTAGAGCCCGGCATGGTCGAAATAGGCTGCGGTAAAGGCGCCGTCCCAAAAGGGCGTCCAGCGCCACGGGCCGTAATCGAAGCTTTGCGCGGTGATCGCGATATTGTCCGTGTTGAGCACACCATGGACGAACCCGGCGGCGATGTAGGAGGCGGCAAGCTCCGCCGCCGCCGGAATGAAGCGGGCGAACAATCGCGCCGGCGCGTCGTCGCCGGGCTCCTCCCCATAATAATGCTTGAGGCAATATCCGGCGAGCGTGCGCATCTCGTCCGCCTGGCTGAAGTACGCGAGCCGCTGAAAGGTGCCGATGCGGATGTGGCTGTACTGCAGGCGAACCAGCACGGCGGCGCGGGTGGGGGAGGGCTCGTCGCCCCGCTCCAGGGCTTCCCCGGTCTCGATCAGCGAAAAGGTTTTGGACGTCTCGACGCCCAGCGCCTCCAGCATTTCGGTGGCGAGCACCTCGCGCACGCCGCCTTTAAGCGTCAGCCGCCCGTCGCCGAAGCGGCTGTACGGCGTCTGCCCGGAACCCTTGGTTCCAAGATCGAGCAGCCGCCCCGCCCCGTCGCGCAACTGCGCGAACAGAAAGCCGCGCCCGTCGCCGATGTCCGGATTGTAGGATCGGAACTGGTGGCCGTGGTAGCGAAGCGCCAGCGGCTGGGGGAGGTTGTCCGGAAGCGGCTCGAACCGCCCGAAATGCCGAAGCCACGCCGCCTCGTCCAACGTGTCGAGCCCCACCGCGGGCGCCCACCGCTCGTTGCGGAAGCGCAGGATCGTCTGCGGGAAATCCGCCGCCTCCACCGGATCGTAGAACGCCTCGCCGAGCTGGAGAATGGCGGTTTCCGGCGAGTAAGGGACGGGTTGCGGGAGCGTCGGCATCGGTGGATATGGACCTTAAGAGAGCTGGGGAGAAAGCATGGCGGCGTGGGCGGATGGATATTGGTCGTCGAGCGATGGCCTCCGGCTCCACTTTCGCGATTACCCCGGCGATCCGTCGCGCCCGCCGATCGTCTGCATCCCCGGGCTGACACGTAACGCGCGCGACTTCGAAGGGGTTGCGGAGCGTCTCGCCGGACGCTGGCGCCTGCTCTGCCTCGACCTGCGCGGACGCGGCGGCAGCGACTTCGCGAAAGATGCGATGAGCTATGTCCCCGCGCGATATGCCGACGACGTAGAAGCCCTCCTCGCCGAACAGGGGCTGGACCGCGCCATCTTCTTTGGCACCTCGCTTGGCGGCATCGTTACCATGCTGCTTGCCCAGCGCAACCCGTCGCGCATCGCCGGCGCGCTGATCAACGACATCGGGCCGGTGCTGGAGACGCGCGGGCTGGACAAGATCCGGGGCTATGTCGGGCGCTCGCAGAATTGGCCGACTTGGCTTCACGCCGCCCGCGCCATCGCCGAGGCGCAGCGCGACCGTTACCCCGATTGGCTGATCGAGGACTGGATCGCCTACGCCAAAAGGCTGTGCAAGCTGACGCCCAACGGCCGCGTCGTCTTCGATTACGACATGCGTATCGCCGACCCGTTCAAGACGCCGGGCGGTGAAGCGGGGTTCGACATGTGGGAAGCGTGGCGGAGTCTTGCGGGGGTGCCGACGCTGCTGCTGCGCGGCCAGCTTTCCGACCTGCTCAGCGTCGAGACAGAAGCGCGGATGAAGGCCGAAAACCCGAGCCTGGAGACGGTAACGGTACCCCGCGCCGGACATGCGCCGACTTTGGACGAGCCGGTGGCGGTAGAAGCGATCGAGGCGTTCCTGTCGCGGCTGGAGACCTCCGCCCGGTAGCGTCAGGCGGCGTGCGGCTGGGCGAGGCGGGCAATCACCTCCGGCACCTGCTCGGCGGGGATCGCCTGCGAATAAAGGTGCCCCTGGCCGTAGTGGCAGCCCTTGCTGGTCAGCCGCTGTGCCTGATCGGGGGTTTCAATCCCTTCCGCGACCACCTCGATGGCGAGGCTCTGGCCGAGCGTGATCACCGCCCCGATGATCGCCGCAGCGTCGGGATCGGCGGCGAGATCGGACACGAACGAGCGGTCGATCTTGAGCACGTCGACCGGAAATTGCTTCAAGTGCGAGAGCGAAGCGTAGCCGGTGCCGAAATCGTCGAGGGCGATCTGCACGCCGGCGCGGCTCAGCGTCTTTAGCGCGCGTTCGACATAATCAGCGCCCCGGCCGAGGAACACCGTCTCGGTCACCTCGAGCTGGAGGCGCGCAGGGGGAATGTGGGCGCGGTGGAGCCGTTCGAGCAGGCTTTCGGCGAAGTCGCCCTTGCGGAACTCGGCCGCCGCGGCGTTGATCGCAACATGGCCGAAGGACAGGCCCTGATCGAGCCAGGCGCGCATGTCGGCGATGACCTTTTCGATCATCCGGTCGCTGATCGCCGCGGCGGTGCTGAGGTCTTCGAAGGCGGCGGCGATGGTGTCCGGCGCCTGGATCCCACGCGTTTCGTGGCGCCAGCGCAGCAACGCTTCGAAGCCCGCGACCTCGCCCGAGCGCAGGTCGACCTTGGGCTGGTAAAAAGGAACGATCAGGTCGCTCTTCAGCGCTTCGCGGGCGATGCCGAGCATGGAGATGCGCGCCTGCATCTCGGAGCGCATGCCGGCGTCGAACACGCGCAGATTGCCGCGCCAGCTCGCCTTGGCGACGTAGAGCGCGATGTCGGCATGCTTCAAGAGCTCGGTCCGGCCGGTGCCGTGGTCGGGGAACAGGCTCGCGCCGATGCTTGCGTTGCAATCGAGGATCCGGCCGCAATGGATGTGCGGCGGGCGAAGTTCGCCAAGGATCGCTTCGCCCGCTTTGGCAACTTCCGCCGGGGTGGCGATGCCGTTCAGGATCACGGCGAACTCGTCGCCGCCGAGCCGCGCGACGAAATCATCGGCGCGGGTGGCGGAGCGGAGCCGCTCGGCAAAGGCGCAGAGCAGCGAATCGCCGGCGTCGTGGCCGAGGCTGTCGTTGACGCGCTTGAAGTCGTCGACGTCGAGAAGCAGCAAGGCGAAGCCGCTGCCCGCCGCGCCGCCGGCGGCGATTTCGTCGAGCCGCTCCTGGAACAGGAGGCGGTTGGGCAGGCCAGTCAAGGGATCGTGGTTGGCGATCCAGCGCACCCGTTCTTCCGACTGCTTCTGGCGGGTCACGTCGCGGGCGATCACCGCCACGCGCCGCTCGGCGCCGTCCACGTCGACCGGCGTGGCGACCACGTCCCACCATTGCGGAACGCCCTTCACCGTCGCCTGCATCATTGTAAAATGTGCGGTCTCGCCAGCGGCGGCGCGGGCAAGCGCGCGCTCGGCCTCGGCTGCGTTGGCGGGCTCAAGCAGGTCGAGCCAGCGCGCGCCGATCAGCGGCGCGGCATCCTCGATATCCATCGCCCGAGGCCCCAAACGGTTCACGAACAGGATGCGGCTGTCGGGATCGAGCAGCTTGATGCAATCCGGGCTGGAATCGAGGATCGAGCGGTTGAGCGCCTCGCTTTCGGCGAGTGCGCGCTTGGCGAGCACCCGGTCGTGAATGTCGGTGCAGGTGCCGTACCAGCGCACGACATGGCCCTGGTCGTCGCGCTCCGGAAGTGCGCGGGCCAGCGCCCAGCGGTATTCGCCGCTGCGGTGCTTGAGGCGGAATTCGACTTCATATTTGGCATTGTCGGCAACGCTGCGCTTCCAGGCGAAGCGGGCGCGCTGGCGGTCGTCTTCGTGCACCGCCTCCGCCCAGCCGAGGCCCAGATCGGCCTGGGCGTCGCGGCCGGTAAATTCCGCCCATTGCGGGCTTAGGTAATCGCAGGTGCCGCCGGCCTCGCAGGACCAGACGATCTGCGGCACCGAATCGAGAATGGAGCGGGCGCGGTCGGTGCGTTCGCGCGCGGCCGCTTCCGCCTTTTTGCGCTCGGTGACGTCGCTGATGAAGCCTTCGAGCCACACCGTCCCGTCAGCGCCGTGGATCGCCTGGCCGCGTTCGTGCAGCCAGCGGGTGGAGCCGTCCTTGTGGTAAACGCGGTAGGTGAGGTCGAAGCCGCGGCCGTTCGCAACCGCCTCCTCGATGTCCGCCTCGAGGCCGGGCAGGTCTTCCGCGTGGACAATCGCCGCCCATTCGATCGCGCCCGAAAGCCATTCCTCGGCCGGGTAGCCGGTGACGGCCAACGCCCCTTCGCTTGCATAATCGAGCCGCCACGGCGCCTGAAGGCCGCAGCGGTAGGCGAAGCCGGGAAGGTTGCCGAGCAGGGTGGAGAGGCGGCGGCGGCTGTCGCGCAATGCCAGATTGGATTGCTTGCGATCGTGCACGTCGAAGACGACGCCGCAGAGCAAGCGCCGCTTTCCGTCAGGACCCGCCTGTGGGCGGGCGATGGCGCGCATCCAGCGGGTTTCGCCCGAAGGAAGCAGCGTCCGGAACTCACGGTCGTAGGTGGTTCCGGTCCGGAGGGCTTCCTCCATCGCTGCGCCGGTCGCGGCCCGGTCCTCGGGGAGAAGCGAAAGAAGCACTTCGCCCTGGCCGGGGGGTGCTTCCCGCCCGAACAATCGGCAGGCGATAGCGTCGCATGCCGAAATCCCTGTTTCCATGTCGACGCGCCAAGTGCCGACGCCGGCCGCGGCCAGCGCTTCGCGAAAGAAGCCCTGTTCGTCCGCTCCCGGTGCGATCGCCGCCCGAAGCGATTCCTCGTCCACGTGGATCATTCGACGCTTTTGCAGCGGTTTCGCTTAAGATTTCGTTCTTTGCAGCGCGGCGTCCCCTGCTGCTACGAGAAGCGGCCATGACGCCGCCACGCATCCTCCACGTTCATTCCACCTTCGCGCTCGGCGGCAAGGAAGCACGGGCGGTTCGGTTGATGAACGCGTTCGGAGACACGGCGCGGCACACGGTGCTGAGCGCGGTCCCGGGTGCGCTTTCGGCGCGGGATGCGCTGGACCCGGCGCTGGCAGTGGATTTTCCCCAAGATGGGCCGTCTTTGACCGGCGCGCCGACGCCGGGGCGCCTGCGCCGCCTCGCCCGCTACGCACGCGGCTTCGATCTCGTGCTGACGTACAATTGGGGCGCCTTCGACATGGTCATGGCGCGGCGGCTGTTCGGCGGGCCGCCGCTCATCCACCACGAAGACGGCTTCAACCAGGACGAAACGGTGGCGCTGAACCCGAAGCGCAACCTCTACCGGCGGGTCGGTCTGCCGGCGGCGCACCGGCTGGTGGTGCCGTCCTCGCTTCTCGCCGGCCTTGCCCGCACCGCCTGGAAGCAGCCGGACGAACGGATTGAGCGGATACCCAACGGCATATCCGTGCCGCTCTACGCAAAGCCCCCGCAGCCGGAGTTGATCGGCCTCGGCGATGAGCGCGGCGAGATCGTGATCGGCACGGTGGCAGGGCTCCGGCCGGTCAAGAACCTGCCGCGCCTGGTCCGCGCCTTTGCAGCGATGACGAACAAGAAGAGCCGGCTGGTGATCGTCGGCGAAGGGCCGGAGAGCGAGCGGATCGTCGCCGAAGCTGGCGCGCTCGGTGTCGCGGCGCGCCTCGACCTTCCCGGCTTCCGCTCAGAGCCGTGGCGCTGGATCGGCGCCTTCGACATCTTCGCCCTTTCTTCGGACAGCGAGCAGTCGCCGATCTCCCTGATCGAAGCCATGGCTGCGGGCCTTCCGGCGGTTGCGACGGCGGTGGGCGACATTCCGAACATGGTGTCCGCCGACAACCGGCCGCTGATCGTCACGCCGGAGGACGAAGCGGCCTTCACCGCCGCGCTCGACACCCTCGCCGAGCGGCGCGACCTTCGTCACGCCATCGGCCTCGCCAACCGCGAGAAAGCGGTGGCGGATCATGACGAGGATGTGATGATCGCCCGCTATGCGCGCCTTTACGGTGAAGCCATTGGCCGACCGCGCGCGTTCAGGCCCTGACAGGCCGATCAATTTTCCGCGCAATTCGCGGGAAGTGGGATTATAGGCGCCCCGTCTTATTCGGAGGAACGATGTTCAAGGGTGTGAAGCCGATCCGCTACGGCGGCCGTGAAGTGCTGCCGCTGATCGAGGGCGGCAAGGGTGTTTCGGCGACCAACCACGCAAGCTCCGGCGCCTGGGCAGCCTCGGGCGGCATCGGCACCGTGTCCGCGGTCAACGCCGACAGCTACGATCCCGAAGGCAAGATCGTCCCCCAGGTCTACCACGCGCTGACCAGGCGCGAGCGGCACGACGAGCTCGTCCAATATGCGATCGACGGCGCGGTGGCGCAGGTCCAGCGCGCCTACGACATGACCGGAGGGCAGGGCGCGCTCAACATCAACGTGCTTTGGGAAATGGGCGGCGCCCAGCGGGTTCTCGAAGGCACGCTGGAGCGCACCAAGGGCCTCGTCACCGGCGTGACGTGCGGCGCCGGCATGCCCTACA
>DASVUO010000071.1:0-2215 GCA_036386995.1 Allosphingosinicella sp.
CTTGAACCGCCCACTGCCCCTCGCTATAGCCCGGCCTTCGGCGCATCCGGAGACGTGGGTGAGTGGCTGAAACCAACGGTTTGCTAAACCGTCGTAGGGGGATTACTCCTACCGAGGGTTCGAATCCCTCCGTCTCCGCCACCTGCTCAAGCCTCACAGCGGGCTTCAGCAAATTCAGCCGTCTAGATTGAAGATTCCCAGGCCGTCGTTTGGGATACACGGGCTCGATAGCCTCTGACGCTTCCAGGCCGGGAAAACCCTAAGCCTCCGTTCCCCGTAGTAGCTTAGGTCCACCGATATGCGGACGGACGCGTTTTTATGCGAGAAAATCGCCTGGTCGCCGGCATGATCCGTGCCTGTTACGCAAGAGCGCCAGCCCCTTCGTTGAAGCGCTGATAGGACCTTGAACAAGGCTCTTTGATCATCGTCGTGCCAAAGTGTGAGGTGATCGAAGCCCGATTGGCCACGGCTACCACGCAAATCGACCGCGGCTTCGAAAGGCCCTTGGCCATAAACCAGAACCCCATGGCGACGGCACCGGACGTGTATTGCATCGGTGTTGAAGCAACCGCCAAACCCCAAACGTACCGCAGCCTCCAAATCCCCGCTGACTGGGAGGTCCGCGAACAGAAGAACGGGTGGCGGCGGCGGATTGGGCGTACACCCGGCGCACAGAAGAGCGATTGCGCTAAACATTCGGTAAAATAGTTTCTGCCAAGCTTGGTCGAAGAACCAACAGGCCCAGACTGGTGGAGACCGGCGCCTGATCATTCGTGCCGCAGCGCGTCGACCGGCTTCTGCCGCGCCACCAGATAGGCAAGTGTGCCCACGCTGAGCAGCGCGAGCGCGAGGGCGATCAGCCCGGCCGCCGGGAAGAGCCAAAGCTGCAGCGGGATGCGCTCGGCAAAGCCGTTCAGCCAGCGCCGCATCAGCCACCAGGCGAGCGGCCACGCGATCAGGTTGGCGAGCAGCACCGGGCGGCTGAGCTGCCATAGAAGCAGCGCGAGTATCTGGCGCGTGCTCGCCCCCAGCGCTTTGCGAATACCGATTTCCTTGGTCCGGCGCTGTGCCGCCGAAAGGGAGAGGCCGACGAGGCCAAGGCAGGCGAGGAAGATGGCGAGGCCGGAAAAAACCGCGAAAAGCTGCGCGTTGCGCTTCAGGCTGCGATACAGCTCCTCGATGTGGTCGCTGACAAAGGCGCGCTTGATCGGCTCGCCATTGCCAGTCGCGCGCCACAACCTGTCGATCTCCGAGAGCGTCTCCGGCACGTTGCGTCCGGCCAGCTTGATCGACACCAGCCCGCCACTTTGTGCGTCGGGCTTTTGCGGCAGATACAAAGTAGGCTCGATCGGCTTCTCGATGGAATGGAATGCGAAATCCGGCACCACCGCCACCACCGTGGCCCCCGTGACACCCGGCGAATCCGCGGAGATCGGCAGCACTTGCCCGATGGCGGCGGAGGGCGAGCCAAGCCGAAAGGCGCGCAGGGCGGCCTCGTTGATCACCACCCTCGAAACCACTTCCTCCCCGCCGGGAGGAAGCGCGGAAAGCGACCCCGCCACCGGCCGCACGCCGTATAAAGCGAAAACCGACGGCAGCGCCGAAACGAGATCCGTCATCACCTGCCCGCCTCGCCAGTCGACCGGGAGGAATGTGTTCCCGCTGAGCAGGCTCTCGCTGCTGCACGAGACGGCGCGCACCCCGTGCAGTTTGGCCGCCTCCGCGACGAAGGCGGCGGGGCACGGGGCGGGGATGGTCAGCACCTGATCGATATCCATCCGCAGCGCCTCGCGCATCGCGAAGAGCCGCTGCTGGTGCACCACCGAGGTGGCGATGATCAGACCGATAAGGATCGCAAACTGGCCGGTAACAAGCACGCTGCGCACCAGCGCGCCGCCCGCCGCTGCAGAGCCGGTGTCGCGCAGCGTCGCCGCCGGGCGCAGGGAGGAGAGCAAAAAGGCCGGGTAGGCGCCTGCCGCGAAGCCCAGGAGAACCGCGCCGGACAGCAGCCAGAGGAGCAGCCCCGGATCGGCGGCATAGTCAAGGCGCGCCTGCGTTTCCAGGAAGCCGTTAACGGTCGGCAGCAACCATTCGGCCGCGGCGAGCGCGAGCAGTGTCGCCAGCAGGACCGTCAGCACCGACTCGATGAGGAATTGCACCGCGATCTGGCCGGAGCTTGCGCCGTTCGCCTTGCGCACCCCAATCTCGCGCCGCC
>DASVUO010000072.1:0-13112 GCA_036386995.1 Allosphingosinicella sp.
CTTCCGGATCAATCGCGCGTCCCGATCGGATCACTCGCCGTCGAGAGCGTCCTTCAGCGTCTTTCTCAGCCTTTTGAGTTCCTCGGCCGGGTAGGCGGAATGCTGGTTCGCGGGTGTCGAACCCGTCGCTGCAATCAGGTCCTCACCGTCGCCGGCGCCGCTGGCCAGCAGCTGCTGGACTCCGCGGATGGTATAGCCATCCTGGTTCAGGAGCCGGTGGATGCGCTGCGCGAGCGCGACGTCGGCGGGGCGGTAATAGCGGCGATTGCCGGCCCGCTGGAGCGGCCTCAGCTGTGGAAAGCGCGTTTCCCAATAGCGAAGGATATGCTGGGGCACGCCCAGCTCGCCGGCGAGCTCGCCGATGGTGCGGAAGGCCTGGTCGCTCTTGCTTGGGGCTTCGGCGGCCAAGCCGGCAGGCTCAGTCGCCAGCGATCCGCTCGCGCATGATCTGGCTGGCGCGGAAGGTGAGGACGCGGCGCGGCGCGATCGGCACTTCGACGCCCGTCTTCGGGTTGCGGCCGATCCGCTCGCCCTTGTCGCGAAGGATGAAGCTGCCGAAGCCGGAGATCTTCACATTCTCGCCTTCGGACAGGCCGTGGCACATGTGAAAGAGAATGCGTTCGACGATGTTGGCCGATTCGGCGCGCGAAAGCCCGATCTCGTTATGCACCGTGTCGGCGAGGTCGGCCCGGGTCAAAGTCCCCGCGTCGGGCCGCCTGATCGTCCCTGCGTCAGCCATGGTTTCGTCCTTTCCCCCCCGGAGGCCTCGAAGTCTAGTCGAGCTTGCCTGAGAGCGCAATCGCCCATTGCGGCAGTACGTTAGTAGCGAACGACGGCCGCGCCCCACGTGAATCCGCCGCCCATCGCTTCGAGGACGATGAGGTCGCCGGGCTTGATCCGGCCGTCCCTGACAGCCGTGTCGAGCGCGAGCGGGACGGAGGCGGCGGAGGTGTTGGCATGCTGATCGACGGTGACGACGACGCGGGCGGGATCGAGGCCGAGCTTCTTGGCGGTGGCATCGAGAATGCGCTTGTTCGCCTGGTGCGGCACCACCCAGTCCACCTCGTCGGCATGGTGACCGGCGGCGTCCAGCGTCTCGGTCAGCACCGCCGCGAGGTTGGTCACGGCGTGGCGGAAGACCTCCTTGCCCTTCATCCGGAGCTTGCCGATCGTGCCGGTCGTCGACACGCCGCCGTCGACGTAGAGGAGGTCGTTGTGGCGGCCGTCGGCGTGGAGCTTGGTGGCAAGGATGCCGATGTCGCCGCCCTCGGCCTCGGTCTCCTGGGCGTGGAGTAGCAGCGCGCCGGCGCCGTCACCGAAGAGGACGCAGGTGGTGCGGTCCTCCCAGTCGAGAATGCGGCTGAACGTTTCGGAACCAATGACGAGGGCGTAATCGGCCATGCCGCCCTTCAACATATTGTCGGCAACGGAGAGGGCGTAAAGGAAGCCGGTGCAGACGGCGGCGACGTCGAAGGCGATACAGTCGTCGATGCCGAGCGCGGTCTGGACGCGGGTGGCGCTTGCCGGAAAGGTCTGGTCTGGAGTCGCGGTGGCGAGCACGATCAGACCGACCTTGTCCGCAGGCACGCCCGCGGCGGCGAGCGCCTTGCCAGCGGCTTCGGTGGCGAGGGTTACGGTGGTTTCGCCGTCCCCCGCGATGTGGCGCGCCTCGATGCCGGTGCGCTCAACGATCCATTCGTGGGTGGTGTCGACCCGCTCGGCGAGCTGGGCGTTGGAAACGCGGTTGTGCGGAAGCGCCGATCCGGTGCCGACGATCACGGAGCGGCGGATCATTGCGCCTGGGCCTTTGCCTTCGCTTTCGCCTGCTGGCCGGGGATGCGCTCCAGATCCTCGATGATCTTGCGGGTGAGGTCCTGCCGGACCATGCGCGCCGCGACGCGGATGGCGTTGGCGACGCCCTTGTCGCTGGCGCTGCCGTGGCTCTTCACGACCAAGCCGTTGAGGCCAAGGAAGACCGCGCCGTTGTGGTTGTTGGGATCGAGATGGTGCTTCAGGAGCTCGGTCGCCGGTCGCGAGATCAGGAAGCCGATCTTCGAGCGGATTGAGCTGGTAAAGGCGCGGCGCAGCAGATCGGTGACGAAGCGGGCGGTGCCTTCCAGCGACTTCAAGGCAATGTTGCCGGAGAAACCGTCGGTAACGACCACGTCGACGTTGCCGCGCGAAATCTTGTCGCCTTCGATGAAGCCTTCAAAGCGCATGCCGAGATAATCGGCCTCGCGCAGCACGGCGGCGGCTTCCTTGAGCTCGTCGGTGCCCTTCATCTCCTCCGTGCCGATGTTGAGGAGCTGCACGCGCGGCTTTTCGAGATCGAGCACGACGCGCGAATAGGCCGCCCCCATTACGGCGAACTGAACGAGATTGCGCGCGTTCGATTCGGTGTTGGCGCCGAGATCGAGCATGACGAGGTCGTTTTCACCGAGCGTCGGCAGCAGCGCCGCAAGCGCCGGCCGGTCGATGCCGGGCATGGTGCGCAACGCCAGTTTGGCCATCGCCATCAGCGCGCCGGTATTGCCGGCGGAGACGGCGGCATTGGCTTCGCCCGATTTCACCGCGGCGATGGCGCGGCCCATGGAGGTGGTCTTGGCGCGGCGGATGGCCTGCGTCGGCTTGTCCTCGCCGCCGATCACGTCGGGGGTGTGGACGATGGTGGCGACGGAGGCGAGGCCTTCGTGGCGCGCGACTTCGGCGGTCAGAGCCGCTTCGTCGCCGAATAGGATGAAGGAAAGATCGGGGCGGCGGCGCCAGGCGAGATGGGCGCCGGCGCACATGACGGCCGGGCCTACGTCGCCACCCATCGCGTCGATTGCGATTCGTGGCGCGTTGCCCACCCTAGCCATCTCCTAAAAGCCGAAAAACGGGCTCTTACGCCTCGACCGGCCGAATTTCACGCCCATTATAGTGGCCGCAACCGACGCACAGATTGTGGGGCAAGCGAAGCTCGCCGCAATTCGGGCATTCCTGGTAGTTTACCGGCTTCAGCGCATGGTGGCTGCGGCGCATGTTGCGCTTCGAAGGCGAGGTTTTTCTTTTCGGGACGGCCATCCTGGCACCTGTTCCAATCGATCGGGTTCGTTGATGTGGCGAAAGCGGCCATTGATCAACGGCCGAATGGGCCGCAGGCCAATGCGGCCGGGATGCTCTCGCCAGAGCGGGGCTGCCTATAGCCTATTTGGCCGCTGTTGCAAGCGCGGCGTGACCGTGCGAACCGGTTGGCGCAAGCAGGGGAGAACAGGCCATGCAGACGACGCTTCCGATCACGCTCACCATCGCCGGCGCGGCCGCCCTGATCAACGTCTGGCTCGGCGTTCGGGTCAGCCAGCTGCGCTTCCGTCACAAGGTATCGATGGGCGACGGCGGCAACCCGCAGGTGACGGCCCGGATGCGCGCCCATGCCAACTTCATCGAATATACGCCCTTTTTCCTGATCCTGCTTGGCCTGATCGAGCTGTCGCAGGGATCGAAGACCTGGCTGTGGGGCGTGGCGATCGCTTACATCCTCGCCCGGCTCGCCCACGCTTTCGGGATGGACCGCAAGGCGCCGAACAAGCTTCGGGTAATCGGCATGGTGATCACCTGGGCGGTGCTCCTCGGCCTCGCCGCCTACGCGCTAGCGCTGCCTTACGTGCACGCGGCGCGGGCGGTGCCGGCGAGCTACCAGGCGCACGCTTAAGCGCGCTGGAGCACCCGGTCGGCAACGAACGGGTTGGTGCGGCGCTCCTCGCCGAAGCGGCCCATTGGCCCGTGGCCGGGGACGAAGATGGTGTCGTCGCCCATCGGCCAGAGCTTTGCGGGAATCGCGTCAAGCAGCGCCTGATGGTCGCTCAAGGGAAAGTCGGTGCGGCCGATCGAGCCCTTGAAGAGCACGTCGCCCACCAAAGCCAGCTTCGATTCCGGATGGTGGAAGACGATGTGCCCCGGCGTGTGGCCGGGGGTGTGGAAGACGTGCAGCGTCAGTTCGCCGACGGAGACTGTGTCGCCCTCCACCAGCCAGCGGTCCGGCTCGAACACCTTGGCGGGAATGCCGTAGTTTTTCCCATCCTCCTCCAGCCGCGCGATCCAGAATAGGTCGGCTTCATGCGGTCCTTCGATCGGCACGCCGAGTTCGGCGGCAAGGATGCCCGCCCCGCCGCAATGATCGATATGGCCGTGGGTGAGGATGATCTTTTCCACCTCCACCCCCTGCTGCGCGGCCGCGGCCTTGAGGCGATCGAGATCGCCGCCCGGATCGACGAACGCACCGCGCATGGTGGCGGTGCACCAGAGAAGGGTGCAATTCTGCTGAAGCGGCGTGACCGGAATGATCACGGCCTTGAGAGGGGGATTGGTCATAAGGGGGAGATGGCCCGACCCCGCGCCGGTTGCAACCGGGTGACGCGCCACTCTAGAACGGCGGCGCATGACGCTTACCCACCTCCAGCGCCTGGAAGCCGAGGCGATCCACGTCTTCCGTGAAGCGGCGGCGGAAGCAGAGCGGCCGGTGATGCTCTATTCCGCCGGCAAGGACAGTTCGGTGCTGCTTCACCTGGCGCTGAAAGCCTTTGCGCCGGCCCCGCCGCCATTTCCGCTGCTGCACGTCGATACCGGCTGGAAATTTCGCGACATGTACGCGCTTCGCGACCGCGCAGCAGCGGCGGCCGGCATGGAGCTCATCGTGCATCGCAATCCGGAGGCGCTCGCGCGGGGCATCAACCCGCTCGATCATGGCTCGGCCCTTCACACGCAGATGTGGAAAACGGACGGGCTGAAGCAGGCGCTGGACAAGCATGGCTTCGATGTCGCGTTCGGCGGCGCGCGCCGTGATGAGGAGCGGGTGCGGGCCAAGGAGCGGATCTTCTCCTTCCGCTCCGCCGGCCAGCGCTGGGACCCGAAGAAGCAGCGGCCGGAGCTTTGGCGGCTCTACAATGGGCGCAAGGCGAAAGGCGAAAGCTTCCGCGTCTTTCCGATCTCCAATTGGACCGAATTCGACATCTGGGAATACATCCAGGCGGAGGAGATCGAGGTCTCCTCACTCTATTTCTCCGCCCCCCGCCCGACGATCGAACGCGACGGCAATATCCTGATGGTAGACGACGAACGGCTCGCGCCGAAGGCGGGCGAACAGGTGGAGGAGCGCTGGATCCGCTTCCGAACGCTCGGCTGCTATCCCCTCTCCGGCGCGGTGGAAAGCCGCGCCGCCGGTGTGGCGGAGATCGTGTCCGAGATGCAGGCTGGGCGCCAATCGGAACGCCAGGGCCGCCTCATCGACCGCGACGGCGCCGCTTCCATGGAGCGCAAGAAGCGCGAGGGGTATTTCTAGGTGATGCCCGAGAAGACCCTCCTGCGCTTCATCACCTGCGGATCGGTGGACGACGGCAAGTCGAGCCTGCTCGGCCGGCTGCTGCTCGATACCGGCTCGGCCTATGAAGACGAGCTTGCCGCCTGCGGAGGCGATCTGTCGCGGCTCGTCGACGGGCTGGAGGCGGAGCGCGAACAGGGCATCACCATCGATGTTGCCTACCGCTTCTTCGCCACGGAGAGCCGCAAGTTCATCGTCGCCGATGCGCCGGGGCACGAGCAGTACACCCGCAACCTGGTGACAGGCGCTTCCACGGCGGATTTGGCGCTGGTGCTGGTCGATGCGCGCAAGGGCGTGCTCACCCAGACCCGGCGGCACACTTACCTGTGCAAGCTGCTCGGCGTGTCCAAGCTCGTTCTTCTTGTGAACAAGATGGATCTCGTCGGCTTCGACGAAGCCGTGTTCCAGCGGATCGTGGAAGATTACCGCGTGGTGGCGGAGGACTTCGTCGCCATTCCCGTTTCCGCTTTGAGCGGCGACAATGTCGGCGTCCGCTCGAACGCGATGGCCTGGTACCGCGGCCCAACGCTTATCGAGCATCTCGAGGCGGTGGACCCGGCGGAAGATGGGAGCGCGGCCGCGCCGTTCCGAATGCCGGTGCAGTGGGTGACTCGCCACGGGCAGGACTTTCGCGGCTTTGCCGGAATGATCGCCGCGGGTACCGTCCGGCCGGGAGATGGGGTGCGGGTTATGCCCGCGGCAACGCCCGCCACCGTGGCCCGGATCGTTCTCGGCGGAGAGGAGCTCCCTGAGGCTGTAGCCGGCCAGTCGGTCACCCTCGTCTTGGACCGGGAAGTGGATTGCTCGCGCGGCGATACGATCGCGGCGGCGGACGCGCTTCCGGAAGTGGCCGACCAGTTCGAAGCAACTCTCATCTGGATGAGCGAAGAACCGCTGATGACGGGCCGGCAGTATCGCCTCAAGCTCGGCACCCAAAGCGCGCTCGCCACCGTCCAGCCGCCCAAATACGAAGTGGATGTGAACAGCTTCGAGGAGGTGCCGGCCAAGACGCTCCAGCTGAACGGCATCGGCGTCGCGGACCTGTGGACCGACGTGCCATTGGTATTCGCGCCTTATTCGGAAAATCGCCAACTCGGCGGCTTCATTCTGGTCGATCGCGTCACCAACGAAACGGTGGGCGCCGGGCTGATCAATTACGCGCTGCGCCGGTCGAACAACATCCACGCCCAGGTGCTCGACGTCACCCGCGAAGCGCGCGCGGCGCTGAAAGGCCAGACGCCGCGGCTGCTCTGGTTCACCGGCCTCTCGGGGGCGGGGAAGTCGACGATCGCCAACCTGGTTGAAAAGAAGCTGCACGCAACGGGCAGGCACAGCTTCCTGCTCGACGGGGACAATGTCCGCCTCGGCCTCAACCGCGACCTCGGCTTTTCCGACGCGGACCGGGCGGAGAATATTCGCCGCGTTGGCGAAACGGCGAAGCTGATGCTTGACGCCGGCCTGATCGTCCTCGCTGCCTTTATCAGTCCGTTTCGCGCCGAACGGCGCACGGTGCGGGAGATGGTCCCGGAGGGTGAGTTCGTTGAAATCTTCATCGACGCGCCGCTTGCCGAAGCGGAAGCGCGGGACCCGAAGGGCCTCTACGCCAAGGCGCGCGGCGGCCTTATTCCCAACTTCACCGGAATCGGCTCACCCTATGAGCCGCCGGAAGTGCCGGAGATCCGCATCGACACGGCCCGCACAAGCCCGGAGGAAGCGGCGGAACAGATCGTGCGCTTCCTGCTGGAGCAAGCATAGCCTGTGCCGCCGAGGACCGGCTTGCTGGCTCGGGAGGCGGCGGGTGCAATCGCCGCCGGAATTGAATTAGCGTCTTAAGCTGGAGCCCATGACGATGCGCTTTCTTCTCCTGCTCCCTTTGCTCCTAGCAGCCTGTGCCGCACCGCAGGCGCGTCTCGGCGGCGCCACCGACGCTGCCGTGCCGGCGCATACGAGCTACGCTTGGGCGAGGTTCGACGCGCGGCGGATCACCGCGTCCGGGGCGTCGGGCGTCGCCGACAAAGCAAGCGGGCGGCTCCTGACGGTGGACGATCCGGTGCGGGTCGCCTCGATCAGCAAGCTGGTGGTGGCGCTCGGCGTGATGCGGCTGGTGGAGGAGGGAAGGATCGATCTCGACCGCGACGTGTCCGATTATCTGGGCTGGCGGCTTCGCAACCCGGCCTTTCCCGATGACAAGATCACCCTGCGCCTGCTTCTGTCGCACCGGTCGAGCCTGCGCG
Organism: Allosphingosinicella sp.; assembly: GCA_036386995.1. Classification (GTDB taxonomy): domain Bacteria; phylum Pseudomonadota; class Alphaproteobacteria; order Sphingomonadales; family Sphingomonadaceae; genus Allosphingosinicella. The sequence continues at coordinate 7,591 of DASVUO010000072.1, forward strand.
ATGAGGTCAATTACGTCATCCCGCTCGGCGGAACGGTGCAGAGTGTGCTCGCCGACCCGAAGGCGTTCGGCCCCGAGCACCGGCCAGGCAGCTATTTCCGCTACTCCAATCTCGGCTTTCCCCTTGTCGGAACGGTGCTGGAGAAAGCGACCGGGGAGCGCTTCGACCGGCTGATGCGGCGGCTGGTGCTGGAGCCGATGAAGCTCGACGCCTGCTTCAACTGGTCCGGCTGTTCGGCGGGCAAGGTAAAGCGGGCGGCGGTGCTGTACCGCCCCAACGGGGACATCGCGCTCGACGACCTCAAAGGCGCCCCGCCGCCGTGCCTGGTCAACAAGGCCACGCCGGATGCGCCGTGCGACCTGGAGAACTACGCAATCGGGACCCACGGCGGCCTGTTCTCGCCGCAAGGAGGCCTGCGCATCTCGGCCCGTGATCTCGCCGCGATCGGCCAATTGCTGCTGCGAATGGGCAGGCTGGCGGACCGCTCCCGCCTGCTGTCCGAGCCAAGCATCGCAGAGATGACCCGCCCCCACTGGCGAAGCAACGGCGGCGCCAACGGCGACACGGAGAAGGGCTTCTACTGCGCCTATGGCCTGGCCGTGCAGATCCTCGCGCAATGTGTGCCAGGCGATGATCCCGTCGGCGACGCCCGCACCCGGATCGGCCATGCGGGCGACGCTTACAGCCTCAAGTCCGGCCTTTGGGTTGACGCGGAGCGGGGCACCGGCATCGCCTATTTCGCCACTGGAATTGGCGAAGAGGGGCCGCGCGGGCGCTCGGCTTATTGGACGATCGAGGAGTGGCTCGCGTCCAAGGCTCGCTGAAAGCGCTGCTGAAGTAGCGGTCGAAGCCACAGGCTGTTGAGGTTCATCAGCATGTGAAGAAAGACCGCAAGCCAGATCGAGCCGCTCGCGATGTAGACGCCGGTGAACAGCAAGCCGGCGACGGTGGTTGCGGCGATGCCGGTCCAGCCCTGGTAGAAATGGGCGGCGCCAAACATCGCGGCGGCGATCCCGAAGGCCAGGAACGGATTGCCGGTCAGCTGGGCGATGATCAGCGGCAGGACCAGGCGGAACATCAATTCCTCGCCGGGCCCCGCATTGGCGCCCAGCAAGGCGGTCCAGCGGCGCTCCGCCGGGTTGCGCGGGAAGAGCGGTTCGATGTCTCCGATGGCGACCTGCTTGATCTCGCCGCCGCGGCGCTTCGTAATTCGCGCCGACGCGATGCCCCCGAGCACTGCTCCGCCGAGCATGCCTCCTACCACGAGGAGAAGGAAGGCGCCGCCGGAGCCACCACCGCCGTCTTCGCTCGCAATGCGTTCGAGAGCCCAGCGGCGCACCGGCATGAATTCCGGCGGCATGCGCAGAAGATACTCCAGCCCGCCGAGCAGAAGGAGAGCAAGGAGTGCCGCGCCCGAGAAGAGCAGGAAGGATTTGATCGTCCAGTAGCGGAACAGCCGTTGCCGCTCGGCCGTGTCGGTCAGCAGCTTGAAGGTCGCATATTCCTTGCCGTCGTTGCGCAGGGACAAGATCAGGAGGAGGACGATCGCGGCGAGCAGGGCACCGCTTGCAGCCGTTCCGATCAGCATTCCACGACGTTCACGGCCAGCCCGCCGAGCGAGGTTTCCTTGTAGCGTTCGTTCATGTCGAGGCCGGTGCGGCGCATGGTTTCGATGACTTGATCGAGGCTGACGAGGTGGGAACCGTCGCCGACGAGGGCGAGGCGGCTCGCTTCGATGGCTTTGATCGCGCCCACCGCATTGCGCTCGATGCAGGGGACTTGCACCAGGCCCGCGACGGGATCGCAGGTCAGGCCTAGATTGTGCTCCATGCCGATCTCGGCCGCGTTCTCGACCTGGGCGGGGGTGCCGCCGAGCGCCGCGGTGAGGCCGGCGGCGGCCATCGAGCAGGCGACGCCGACTTCGCCCTGGCAGCCGACTTCCGCCCCGGAGATCGAGGCGTTTTCTTTGAAAAGGGAGCCGACGGCGGCGGCGGTGAGCAGAAAGGTTCGCACCCCCTCCTCGTTCGAATGGGGCGTGAAGCGCTGGTAGTAACGCAGGATCGCAGGGACGATACCGGCGGCCCCGTTGGTGGGGGCAGTGACGACGCGGCCGCCGGCGGCATTCTCCTCGTTTACGGCAAGCGCCCAAAGGTTGACCCAGTCGAGCACGGTGAGCGGATCGGACAGGGTGCGCTCGGCACGCTCCAGCAGCAGGCGGTAGAGGCCCGGCGCGCGGCGTTTCACCTTGAGGCCGCCGGGAAGGATGCCCTCCTGGCCGATGCCGCGGTCGATGCAGCGCGCCATGGCGTCGGACAGCGCGGCCAGGCGGGCGTCGATCTCTTCGTCCGAATATTGCGCGCGCTCGTTGGCGCGGGCGATTTCGGCGATGCTCATATTTTCGCGCACGGAGATTTCGAGAAGTTCGGCGGCGCAATGGTAGTTGAACGGAAGGTCCCAGGCGCCTTCCGGCGGCGCGTTGCGGGCGATGGCGGCTTCGTCGATCACCGCGCCGCCGCCCGTGGAATAATAGACGCCGCTTTCGAGCAGGTTGCCGCCCGCGTCGAAGGCAGCGAAGCGCATGCCGTTCGAATGGTGGGGCAGGCGTTCGCGCTGCAGGAAGCGCAGGTCGCGCGCCTCATCGAAGGCGATGTCGTGGGCACCGCCTAGAATAAGGCGGCCGGAGTCGCGGATTCGGGCGACAATTTCTTCGGCTTCATCCGGGTCAAGTTTGTCGGGTTGCTGCCCCGAAAGGCCGAGCAACACGGCGCGGTCGGTGGCGTGACCTTTGCCGGTGAGTGCGAGGCTGCCGTAGAGATCGACCTCCACCCGATCCGCCGCGGCGAGCAGCGCCTTTTGGCGCAGCGTCTCGACAAAGCGGCAGGCGGCCGTCATCGGGCCCATGGTGTGCGAACTCGACGGGCCGACCCCGATCTTGAAGAGATCGAAAACCGATGTGACCAAAACAATGTCTCCTGACGCCCCGGCAGATGGGCCAGCCGCGCGCTTCTGGCAAGCGGGGACGCCGTTCGTTTTGCTCGACTTTCCGGGCGGGGCGCGGCTGTTTCGGAACGCGCGGGAGGTGGTGGAGGCGCGGGCGCCGGAGGAGGTTGCCCCGACGTTGGAGCGGCTCCGCGGGGCACATGCGGCGGGATTCCTGAGCTATGAGGCGGGGCATCCGCTGGAGCGCAAGCTCGCGGGTGGGGCGCGGGGAGCAGATGAGGGCGAGCCGCCGCTGCTTTGGTTCGGGCTGTTCGACGGCTGGGAGCCTGTGGCGTTGGAGGAGGTGTTGCCCGCGCCTGAAGGGGCTTGGTTAGGGAAGCCCAATCCGCTGATCGAACGCGCCGATTATCTGGAGCAGGCGGAGCGGGTGCGCGAGCACATCCTTGCCGGCGACGTCTACCAGATCAACCTGACCTTTCAGGCGGAGGTGGCGACGGCGGGGCATCCGTTGGCTTTGTACGCGGGCCTGAAAGCGCGGGCGCGGGCGCCGTGGGGAGCGGTGGTGTTTACCGGCGCGCACTGGATATTGTCCCTGTCGCCGGAGCTGTTCTTCACGCTGGAGGCGGATGGCGCGGTGACGGCGCGGCCGATGAAGGGGACCGCGCCCGCGGGCGGCGACCCGGAGGCGCTCAGGAGGGATCCAAAGCAGCGCGCCGAAAATCTGATGATCGTCGATCTTATCCGCAACGATCTCTCCCGCGTATCGAAGCCGGGCACGGTGAAGGTGCCGGAGCTGTTCGCAGTGGAAACTTATCCGACGGTGCAGCAGATGACCTCCACCGTTACCGCCCAGCTCGAGGAGGGCGTGGGGCCGGTGGAGCTGCTCCGCGCGACCTTCCCGTGCGGGTCGGTGACTGGGGCGCCGAAGATCCGGGCGATGGAGCTGATCGGCGGTCTCGAACAGGGGCCGCGTGGCGTTTATACCGGGTCGGTTGGTGCGCTCGATCCGGACAGCGCGGCGGCGTTCAACGTCGCGATCCGGACGTTGACGATGCGCGACGGCGAAAGCGTTGCGCGGATGGGACTCGGATCGGCTATCGTCGCCGACAGCCACGCGGCGGACGAGTGGCGCGAGTGCCTGGCCAAGGGAGCGTTTGTGGAAGACCGGCGCAGCTTCGACCTTTTCGAAACCATGCGCTTCGACCCCGAAGAAGGCCTGCCCGATCTGGAGCGGCACCTGGCGCGGATGAAGCGCAGCGCGGATGCGTTGGGCTTCGCCTTCGACCGGCACGACGCGCGTAACGAGCTTCAGGCGGCGACTTTTCCCTTACGGACTCCGCGCAAGCTTCGGCTGATGCTGTCGCCGAGCGGGGCGATCGCAATCGAAGTGCGGGGGATGCCGCAGGAGGCGGAGGAGCCGGTAGCGGTGAAACTGGTACCGTTGCCGGTGGAGGCGGGCGATTTCCGCCTGCGCCACAAGACCAGCGACCGGCGCTTCTACGATGACGCGCGGCAAAGCTCGGGCGCTTTCGAGGTGGTGTTCGTCGGGGCGGAGGGGTTCCTCACCGAGGGCAGCTTCACCAGCCTGTTCGTTGAACGCGAGGGCGTGTTGGTGACGCCGCCGCTGGCGCGCGGCCTGCTGCCGGGCATATTGCGCGAGCGGCTGATCGAAGAGGGCCAGGCGGTGGAGGGCGACCTTCGCGCCGAGGACCTGGGCGGCACTTTCTACATCGGCAACGCGCTGCGCGGGTTGATCGAAGCCCGGCTGGCTTAAGCCGCCAGCGGAAAGCGAAGCAGGCGGTCGGCGACGGGGATCAGGGCTTCGGCTTTGGCGCCGACCGCGCGGACGATTTCGGGGTGGGCGGCGTCGAGGCCGCCGGTGAGGGCGCCGAAGGCGGGCAGGATCACCTTCTTCTCGGTGGCTATGAAGCAGCGGCGCGACACCTGGCGGCCGCGCACGCTGATCCGCAGTTTCGGGTGGAAATGGCCGGAGAGTTCGGGCCGCGGCTCCGCCGGATCGGCTTCGTGGCGGAGGAGGAGGCCATCCACGAATGCTTCCTCGACGACATCGCCGCCGCAATGGTCGGCAATGCCGGGATCGTGGTTGCCGGTGATCCAGGTCCATTTGGTGGCGGAGGTGAGGTCGGTGAGCAGCTCACGCGCCTTGGCGGGAAGGCGATCGCAGCCGTGGCGGTCGTGGAAGCTGTCGCCGAGGCACCAGATTTCCTCCGCGCCGGTGGCGGCGACAAGCGCGGTGAGATCGGACAAGGTTGCGATCGAATCGTAAGGCGGAAGCATCTGGCCGAGGCGCGCGAACCAGCTGGCTTTCTCCAGGTGGAGATCGGCGACAAGTAGCGCGCGGCGCGACGGCCAGAACAGCGCGCCTTGCGGCAGCGCCATCAGCTCGTGTTGGCAGAACGAAAAGCGAACCATCGCCGATGCCTATAAACAGGCGGCGGCGGCGTTCAAGCGGGCGTGCGCGGGCTTTCCGCTTTTGCCTGATCGGCGGCGGGGGCGGGGCGCTTCGGCAGGTCCTGCGGGTGAGTCGCAAAGAACAAGGCGCCGCCGACCAGAAAGCCCTG
>DASVUO010000073.1:0-6301 GCA_036386995.1 Allosphingosinicella sp.
GGCTCGATGGCCGTGATCAAGGCGAAAAAGGCGTAACGCCTAAATCCTCCCCGGCACGGGGAGGGGGACCAGGCGAAGCCTGGTGGAGGGGTCCCGGCCCTGTGCAGCTCGCTTCGCTCGCACCCCACCACCGCGCTTCGCGCGGTCCCCCTCCCCGTTCCGGGGAGGCAAGAAGCCTACTCCGCCGCCGGCCCCTTTTGCTCCCAAAGCTCCAGCTTCACGCCGTCGCAATCGAGAATCCACGCGAAGTTGCCGTACTCCTCATCCTGCCGGCCGAGGATTTCCACGCCCTTGGCCTCCAGATCGGCGATCATGCCGTCGAGATCATCGACCCGCAGGTTGACCATGAACCGCTCGGCGCTTGGCGCGAAATAGTCGCTGTCGGCCTTGAAGGCGGACAACAGACTGTACGCCTCGCCGCCGCTTTCGACCTTCCAGGGAAAGGTGATCCCCCACTCGCCGCCGAGGCCCAGCACCTCCCGATACCAGCGCGCCGTCGCCTCCGTATCGGCGACCTTGTAGAAGACGCCGCCTAATCCAGTCACTCGCGCCATGTCGTTCCCCCTCGATCTTTATCCTCCCCGGAACGGGGAGGGGGACCGCACGAAGTGCGGTGGAGGGGGCCCAGCCTCAGCATGCTCGCTGCGCTCGCTCCCCTCCACCAGACTTCGTCTGGTCCCCCTCCCCGTTCCGGGGCGGCAAGTGGAGCTTACTGCGTAACGCGGCGGGAGGAAATAACGCGGCCAGCGGTATCCGTCACGACCTCGAGCAGCTGCCCCGCATTGTCGCGCACCCGGCGCACCGTTTGGCCGGAGCCGTTCACCGTCCGCGACACTTCGCTCAAACCTGCGCGGGCGAGGTCCAGCACCTGGCCGCTGCGCAGCGCATTGGCCGCGATGCCGCCGACCGTGCCGAGCGCGTTGTTGGCTACTCCGCCGACCGTACCGACCGCATTGTTCGCCACGCCGCCGACCGTGCCAACCGTGTTGTCGACGGTGGAGAGAAGCTGCGTCACAATCTGCGGATTGTTATCGAGCGTCTGCAGCGTCCGCTCAATGATCGCCCGAACATTGTCGAGCCGCACCACCAGGGTCGCCGTCGCCTGCACGCCCTTGATCTGGATCTTGACGTCGTCGATGCTCGCCTGCGCGCCGGCGGTGAGCTTAAGGAGATTGGCGAGCCGCGCGTCGAGCGAGATGTCGACGTTGAGGTTCTTCACCTCCACCGTCACTTCGTCGATCGAGAGGTTCGGGATGTCGAGGATCACGTCCGGCTGCTCGGCGCCCGAGGAGACCTGCTGGGCGAGCGCAGTGGACTGGGTGGCGCCGCGCGGCTGCTCGCGCCGGTTCTGCGCGTCGGCGGGGGCTGCGGCCAAGGCAATCGCGGCGGCGGCGGCCGCGAGCGGAACATAACGCATGAAGATACTCCCTGTTATCGGGAGCGTAACGTTATTGCGGCGCGGCGGTTTCCGCTTTTGCGTCGATTTCCACGCCCTCGCCGATCCGCGCTTCGGCACGCACATTAACCTCGACATTGCGGAGGCTCGTGCGCCCTTCCGGCAGCGGCTCCACCCGCGCTTCCACGTGGCTTCGGGCGTCCGGCTCCGCGATCACTTGGAGCTTCGCCTCCCCCTTGCGCTCGATCTCGGCCGACTTCGCGCGAGCCCGGATGTTGAGCTCGATATCCGGCGGCGCCTGGGCGGCGGCGGCTTGGGCGAGGAGAAGGGCAAGAAGCATCAGTGCACGAACCTTGCCACGACGTCGCGGTACGAACGCGAGACCTTCACCTGGCTTCCGCTTTCCAGCACCAGGAAGCATTCGCCGTTGGTGTGCGGCTTCACCTGGCGAACCTGGTCGAGGTTGACGATGCAGCTCCTGTGCACGCGCTGGAAGCGGCGCGGGTCGAGGCGCTTTTCCAGATCCTTCATTGTTTCGCGAAGGATCAAAGTGTTATCGCCGGTGTAGATGCACATATAATCGCCGGCCGCGTCGATCTTCTCGATCGAGTCCACGTCCACTCGGAAGATCTGGCCACGGTCCTTGATGTTGATGAGCTTTTCGTAGCGGCTCGATTGCGGCGCGTCCTCAGCCGCCCCGGCGACCTGGTCAGCCGCTTCCGGCGCAACCTCGGCAAGCACTTCCTTCAACCGTCCGACTTCCTCGGCGCCGCGTTTTTCGGCGAGGCGGTTCCGCACCCGGTCGAGCGTGTCGGCGAGGCGGTCTTCCTCCACCGGCTTCATCAGGTAATCCACCGCCTGCGCTTCAAAGGCGCGGATGGCGTGGTCCGAATAGGCCGTGACGAACACGAACAACGGCGGCTCGACCTCCATCAGGCCCTGGATCACGGAAAAACCGTCAAAGCCCGGCATCTGGATGTCGAGAAAGACGAGGTCGGGCTTGTTGGTCTTGATCGCCCGGATCGCCTCGCGGCCGTTTGAGCAGGTTTCGACGATCTCGACATCGTCATGCTTCTCGAGCCGGAGCTGCAGGCCCTGGATGGCGAGCGGCTCGTCGTCCACGAGAATCGTGCGGATGGTCATTTCGGCTCCTCGGATGCTTCGATCTGATAGGGGATTTCGATGGTAACGCTAAAGCCCCCGCTTCCGTTCGATTCCGTATCGAACCTCTGGTCCGTCCCATAAGCCTGCGTCAAGCGGTCGCGGATATTGGCGAGGCCGACGCCGGTCGACTCCTGCGCCTTGACCCAATGGTCCTCCGCCCCCGGGCCGGTGTCCTTGACCCGGATCAGCACACGGTCCCCTGAGCGCCGCGCCGCGACTTCAATGTCGGCGCCTTCCTCCTGCGGGGTGACCGCATATTTGATCGCATTCTCGACCAGGGGCTGGAGCAGAAGCGACGGCAAGCGCGCCCGCGCCACCTCCGGATCGATCTCGAAGCGGGGGCGGAGGCGGTCCTCGAAGCGCATCTTCTCGATCTCGAGGTAGAGCTTCAGCGTTTCCACCTCCTGCGCCACCGTCACCGAGCCCGTCGGCTCGTTTACCAAAGTATAGCGCAGGAAGGACGACAATCGCGACAGCATCGCATTGGCGCGCTCGGTCTGCTTCAGCAGCACAAGCGTGGAAATGGAATTCAGCGTGTTGAACAGGAAATGCGGGTTGAGCTGATAGCGCAGCATCGCAAGCTGCGCGCTCGACGCCTGGTGCTCCAGCCGAAGCAGGCGGTCGGTCTGCTCCTCCAGGATCAGGTAATAATTGATCGAATAATACAGCGCCGTCCACGCCACCAGGATCGCGCTGGTCAGCAGGATCGAGCCCAGGAACCGGAGCCCTCCCGGCCGCGCCCCCGGCTCCAGGAACGTTGCATGGCTCCACGTCTCGATGGACGAGAATATCCCGGCAGCGATCAGCACCAGCGCTACCGACACCGTCCAGGTGATGATCAGCTTCATCCGGATCAGCCGCCGAAAGATCGCGCCCATCAGAAGAGTGATGGAATAACCGGTCGCGGTCAAAAGCGCGGTGTGGACGACGTAGGTCCAGCCCATCGCATTGGCGACGCCGCTCAGGATGCGCAGCACGAAATAGCCGGCCCACCCCGCCGACTGGAGGATCCAGAAGGCGCGGTTCTTGTCTTCGAAAAAGGGCTGCGGTTGGAACTTGAAAGGCTTCCGGCCGCTCGCCGCGTCGCCCTTCGTGGGGGCTGCTGTCTGGATCGCGTTAGTGGACACTGCCCGTCAATCTAGCGGGCAAAACCAGGATCGACCAGTCGCCCTCGTCGCCAACGTGGCGCGCCACCGCGTCGCGCACCTCGGCAGCCGTCATGGTCCGATAGTCGGAGAGCAAGGTGCGGGTCTGGTCGACCAGGCGCTTATCGCGCGACCAGCCCTCCATAGCCGAGAGCCAATAGCCGTTGGTCTTCATCCGCCGCTCGAGCCCGCTCACCGCCGGGTTGATCGCGCGCGCGAACTCGTCCGCTTCCGCCGGCTTGGCGGCGAGGTCCGCCACCGTCTCCCGCGCAAGCCGGAAGAACAGGTCGGCCCGCTCCGGCCGGATCTCCGCCGCCGCGTAGAAAATGCCCCAGTCCTGGAACACCTCGGACGACGACGCGCCCGCCCCCGGCGAATAGGTCGCGCCTTCCACGTCGCGCAACTTCTCAAACAAGCGCACCTGCGCCATGTTGCCGGCGAGCGCCAACGCCCGCCGCTCCCGCGTCCGCTCCGCCCCGCCGAAGGTCGACCAGCCGGCCGCGGCATAGGCCTGGTTGGCGTCGCCCTTGTGGCTGAAGGTGAGCGGCGCCGTCATCGGCTTTGGCGGAAGCACCTTCAGCGACGCCGCCGGGGCCTTGACCTCAGCTCGCTTGGGCAGGGCCGCGACTGTCGAAAGCATCGCCTTCACCGCCGCGTCCAGATCGACGTCGCCGACGATCACCGCCTCGATCGGCCCCTGCGCCATCAGCGGCGCGAACAGCCGCTCAAACTCCTGCGGCGTGGCGGCGGCGATGTCGGCTTTCTCCACCGGCGCCCAGCGCGCGTCGCCGGGGTGCGTGACCGCTCCGAACTCCCGCCCCGCCCGCGACGAGGCGGAGGAGAAGCTCAGCTCGTAATTCTCCAGCGCGCCGGTGCGGTAGCGGGCGAACAGCGCCGAATCCCAGCGCGGAAAGGCGATCTTGCTGGCAAGCAGCCGCATCTGGTCGCCGAGTTCGGCCGCATTGGTCGTGCCGCCGAGCTGAAACGCGTCCTCGTCCACCCCGAAGCTCAGCGTCATCCGCCGCCCGGTCAGCAGCCGCTCCAGCCCGTCGAGGTCGAGCCCGGCAACGCCCGTCGAGCCGATCAGCCCTCCCATCCAGGCAAGCGTCTTCCGATCCGCCGGAAGCCCCGAAAGGCCGGTGCCGAAGCGGAGCCCGACATTGACGCGCCCCTTCTCGAAGTCGGTCTTCTTGAACACCAGGCTCGAACCGTTGGCGAAGCGCACGATCGTTGCGTCGAGGTCGGCGATCCGCTCCCGCGACACTTCGCGGCCGGGGGCCCCAAGCTTGGGAAGGTCGTCCATCGTCACCAGCCGCTCGGCGGCGCGCGCGGCGGGCGCGGCCTTTTCGGCGGCGGCGAGCGCGTCGTTGATGCCGGTCAGCGGCTCGGGCGACAGCATCACCGTTCGCGGCCCGCTGCCCTCGAACAAGGCGTTGAGCCGTTGCTCGACGAACTGGGGCGTCATCGCGGGCGCAAGCTCGTCGAGCAGCGCGCGGTTGCCCTCGGCGCTGGAAATCAGGCCGTTGCCGTCGATCGCCGAAATCAGCCGCTGCGCATGGGTCGGCGAGCGCGTGGTCGCCTCGCCCTCCACCGCCGCCCGCGCGCCGCTGCGCAGATTGTTCATTTCGCGGTCGATTTCGGCCTGGCTCGGCGGGGTCGTGCGCGCGTCGGCAAGGATCGCATAAGCCTCGGCCAGCGCTTCGCGCCACTTGCCCTCCTTCGCCATCACCGACACCTGGGTGTAATCGGCGATGTTGACCGACGCGTCGCCGCCGATCTGGGCGTTGAGGAAAGCCGCCTCGCCGCGCGCCTTGGCTTCGAAGCGGCGGTTGAGGATCCGCTTGGCGATGGCGTCGGCAAGCTCCAGCCGCTCACGGGCCTTGGTCGGCGGCACGGCGCGGTAAGGCCGCACCCAGCTCAACGTCGCAAGGTGCGGCGAGCCGGGATAAGCAAGCGCCGCCGTCCGCTCCGCCACCTCCGCGGGGCTGCCGTAATCCGGCTCCGGAGGGGCGGCGCCCGTGCCCTGCCAGCCGCCGAAATGCTTTGCGGCCAGCTTCTCGAGAAGCGCCGGATCGGCGTCGCCGACCAGCACGAGGGTCGCCCGCTCCGGCCGGTACCAGCGCTCGTAGAAAGCGCGAAGCCCCGCGGCGTCGGCGGTCTTCAGGGTTTCTTCCGTGCCGATCGTGTCGCGGTTGGCATATTTCAGGCCCGCGAAGAACAAGGGCCGCATCGTCTCGCCGAGCTTGGTGGCGATCTCCGTGCGCCGGCCATATTCGGCAAGCACCACGCCTTTTTCGACCTCCACCAGCTTCGGGTCGAAATTCGCCTTGTCCGCCATTTCCGCGATCAGCTTCAGGCTGGCGTCGAGCGAAGCCTCGTCATTCTTTGGCAGATCGAGCTGGTACACCGTCTGCGTCGGCTCGGTGGAGGCGTTGGTGTCGCTGCCGAAGCTCGCGCCAAGCCGCTGCCACGTCTGCCGCGCCTCGCCGTCGCCGAAGCCCGCCGTGCCGCGAAACGCCATGTGTTCGATGAAATGCGCCCAGCCGCGTTCCCGGTCGGTCTCGTGAAGCGACCCCGCGTCGATCCTGAGCCGGAT
>DASVUO010000074.1:0-16885 GCA_036386995.1 Allosphingosinicella sp.
TCACCCGTGAGGGATCAGTTACGCTGCAATCGCGAGTGCTTCGTTATCGTTGGCACTTGTGTAATGGGCCGTTGCGGTGGTCCCATTCCGAGCGAAATCCAGCGCCTTTCAACACACGTCGATCCTAGTTCGGCCCCATCAGAAGAAGAGAACCGCATGACCGACACGCATGAAGCGTGCCGCCCGTGCGGTCTCAGCTCTTGTGGTGGAGCCGCCGGGTACCGCCCCCGGGTCCGCTGCGTCTATTATACACCGAAGTTTATCGCCATAGCCGGACAGGGTCCCATCGAAGTAGTACTTCAATGGGGGCCCACGCCCGGCACGACGGATATAGGGTAGCGCGCGCCTCTTGTGAAGGGAGCGCACGTCCGCCCGCTTCGACCGCAAGGCGATGGGGGGCGATCAGCCGCTCCGCGCGGCCTCCGCCGCAATCCGAAAGATGCGAGGTCCGCCCGCCCGCACCATGAATCGACTTGCAGTGCGCCAAATTCTGCGACTACACTAATGGTTCTTCGGGGGGAGATAATCACATGATCGGTAAGTTGACGCTTGTTGCGCTGTCTTCGGTAGTTCTCGCCGGGTGCAACATCGGTTCAATGGCGCGGGTTAATCCCAATACAGTTGCAAGCTACGGCGTGCCGGACGGGGGGGCGCGCGGAAAGGCTTTTGCCGGTTCCGGAACCAACGGCGCCTGCCCGTTTACCAGCGGCCTCGACGACACGGCGAATGGCGCCATCAACCTGGACTGCTTTCGCTTTCCGAGTTCGGAGAAGAATGCGCCCACTGCGTATGAACTCGCCGCAAATGCCTTGCCGGGTGCAACAAACGACGCGCGCCAGGTTTATGCGCGCAACCGGCTCGCCGCGCTTCTTGTAAAGCATGCGGACGACGTTTGCGTTCTTGAAAAGGGCCGCATCGTCGGCCGTGAGGGCGCTTTGAACTTCGGCCTCGGAACGGCGACCACCGCTTTGTCTACGGCCGCGAGCCTGGTCAGCGGAGAAGTTGCCAAGTCGATCCTCGCCGGCGGCGCCGCATTCACCAGCAGCACCCGGGCGCACGCTGCGGAGAGTTTCTACCGCAATCAGGTGACGCAGGCGATCAACGCCGCCATGGACGGCGAGCGCGAAAAGGTGCGCGGGCAAATCGCGGAAGGACGCGAGAAATCCATCGCCCTGTTCACCGTCGACGACATGATCCGCCTGGTGAATCAATACCACCATGCCTGCTCCTACGAGCGGGGGCTTCAGCTTCTCGTCAAGGCGGCGGTGAACCAGGAAGGCTTCAACTCAATCGCCGCCAACCGGGCGGCGGCGAGCCAGGCGACGGCGCTGGTGTTCAAGAAATACGCGGCCGAACGCGAGCTGGCGACCACCACGGACGCCGATCGCAAGAAGTACCTTCAGGACCTGATCAAGAAATATGACGCCCAGATCGACGGCGTCACCACGCCACCCGGCGAGGGCGGCACCGGCACGGGCACGGGCACAGACGCCGGCACGGGCGAGCCGCAAGGTGGCGATGGCGACGACGCCGGCGTCGCGGGTGGGGGAAACGGCGGCGGCAGGCGCTGACCTGGCGGCATTGGGGGCGGCGCCGCGGGGCCGCCTCCATTGCGAAGCGTCGGCGGATCACCTACTTCCCTCCAAAGCAACGAGGGGACTACCGACAATGAACCGCACGCTCATGTCCGCCTTTCTGGTGCCCGTGGCGGGGCTTTCGCTTTCCGGCTGCGGGGTGAACTCGATCCCGACCGCCGAGGAAGACGCCAAGGCGCGCTGGGCGGACGTGCAGGCGGCTTATCAGCGCCGCGCCAACCTGATCCCGAACCTCGTTTCCACCGTGCGCGGCGCGGCGGCGTCGGAGGAGCGGATCCTGGTCGGGGTCACTGAAGCGCGGGCCAATGCGACGCGGGTTCAGGTGACCGGCGAGCAGCTCACCGACCCGGCGGCGATGCAGCGCTTCGCGGCGGCGCAGAGCCAGCTTTCGGCGGCGATCATTCCGCTGCAGCGGCTTCAGGAAAACTACCCGCAGCTGCAAAGCCAGGCGAATTTCGCGACCCTGATGCAGCAGCTGGAAAGCACGGAGAACCGGATCAATATCACCATCCGGGACTATAATAGCGCGGTGCAGAACTATAAAACCACGATCCGAACCTTTCCTGCGGTGATCGGCGCTTCGGTGATCTACGGATCGAAACCGATGCAGACGTTCCAGGCGACAACGCCGAACGCCGACGTGGCGCCGACGGTGGACTTCAACGAAAACACCAGCCGCTAAGGCCGGTGCTGCGGGCGTTCCTACTGCCGATTGGCCTCTTTGCCGCGGCCTTGGCGGGCTGCGGTTCCGGCGCGGCGGCGGCCAACGATAACAAGCCGCTTCCCGCGCTCACCGGGCGGGTGGTGGACGGTGCCGATCTGCTGCCGCCGAAGGACGAGGCGCGGCTTGCCGACCGGCTTGCGGCGCTTGAGAAAAGCACAAGCGACCAGCTTGTGGTGGTCACGCTGCCGAGCCTGGACGGTGAGCCGATCGAGGCGTTTGCTCTTCGGGCTGGCCGGGGCTGGGGCATCGGCCGAAAAGGGGTGAACAACGGCGTCTTGCTGATCGTGGCGCCGCTCGAAAAGCGGGTGCGCATCGAGGTCGGTTCCGGGCTTGAGGGGCTGCTGACGGATGAGAAGGCGTGGTTCATCATCCGCGACCAGATCCTGCCGCGCTTCCAGCAGGGTGCTTATGAGCAAGGGATCGACGCTGGGGTCAACCGGCTGATCCAGCTGCTCGAGCAGGATAAGCGGCGGCCTCAGCCTTGGCCGAAAGAGAAAGCAGCATGACCCTGGCCCGGCTTTTCCTGATCCTGCTGCTGTTTGCCGGGTCTCCGGCGGCAGCGCAGAACTTCCCTGCCTTGACCGGTCGGGTGGTGGATGGGGCCAACCTGCTGAGCCCCCAGGACGAGGCGGCGCTGTCGGCGCAGGCTGAGGCGCTGGAGAAGGCGAGCAGCCGGCAGCTGGTGATCGCCACCGTGCCGGACCTGCAAGGCTATCCGATCGAGGATTACGGCTACCAGCTCGGGCGCAAGTGGGGGATCGGGCAGAAGGGCGCCAATAACGGCATCATCCTGCTGGTCGCGCCCACCGAGCGGCGGGTGCGGATCGAGGTCGGCTACGGGCTCGAGCCGATCATCACCGACGCATTGTCGTGGCAGATCATCAACGGCGAGATATTGCCGCGCTTCAAGGCGAACGACTATCCGGGCGGCATCAAGGCCGGGGCGGAGGCGCTGATCGGCCAGCTCGGCGCGCCGCCGGAAGTGGCGGAGCGCAAGGCGCTTGAAGCGGCGGCGGCGAGGCAGCAGGCGAGCGCGCGAAGGCAGTCGGGCGGCGGCGGGATTCCCTGGACCTTGATCTTCTGGGGGATCGTCTTGCTCTTCGTTATCCTGCCGATGCTGCGCGGCGGACGGCGTGGGCGGCGCTACGGCCGGCGCAGGGGCGGCGGCGTGTTCATCTGGGGCCCCGGCTTCGGCGGTGGCGGCTGGGGCGGCGGCGGAGGCGGCTTCGGTGGCTTTGGCGGCGGCGGCGGGGGCGGCGGCTTCGGCGGCTTCTCGGGCGGCGGCGGCTCGTTCGGCGGCGGCGGCGCTTCGGGGGGATGGTGATGCTGACGTTCAGCGAAGACGATCACGCGCGGATCAGCGCGGCCGTGGCGGCGGCGGAGCTCAACAGCGACGGCGAGATCGTCACCATCGTCTCGCCCAAGTCCGACAGCTACCATGATGTGGGGTTGCACTATGCGGTGCTCGCCATGCTGCTGGTGCCCGTCACGCTGGGGGTGCTTCCGCACTCATGGATCGACTGGGCGACCGGCCTGTACCTCGGTTGGGGCGAGGAGCTGAGCCGCGGGCTGCTGATGACGCTGCTGTTCGCCAAGCTGGCGGCGGTGTTCCTGATCGTCCGTTATGCTTTGGCCTACATGCCGCTGCGCATGGCGCTGACGCCGGGGAGCACCAAGAACCGGCGGGTGCGGCGGCGGGCGCTTGAGCTGTTCCGGGTCGCGGCCGAGCACAAGACCAAGGGCCGCACCGGCGTCCTCCTGTACCTGTCGCTGGCCGAGCGGCGGGCGGAGATCGTCGCCGACCACGCAATCCATTCCAAGGTGGAAGCGGACGTCTGGGGCGAGGCGATGGCGGCTTTGGTCGACGCGGTGAAGGCGGGCAAACCGGGCGAGGGCATGGCGCAGGCGGTGGAGAAGATCGGCCAAGTGCTGGCCGCGCACCTGCCGCCTACCCACGACAATCCCAACGAGATTCCGGACCGGCTGATCGAGCTGTGACTCTGCCCCGCGACGAGGATGCCGACGCGCCGGTAGAGACGGTGTGGCGCGGCCGGTTCATTGAAGCGAAGAAGCGCGGCAAGTGGGAATATGTCTCACGCGTCGGCGACGTCACCGCCGCGGTGATCCTGGCGATCGACGACGAAGGTCACGCAATCCTGGTGGAGCAATATCGCGTGCCGGTGGGCGCGCCGTGCGTCGAGCTTCCGGCCGGGCTGGTCGGCGACGAACAGGCGGGCGAGGAGATCGAGGCGGCGGCGATCCGCGAGTTGGAGGAAGAAACCGGCTACCGCGCCGCGCGGATCGTGAACCTCGGGCGGTTCTACGCGTCGGCCGGCATGTCTTCAGAATATTTCACCCTGCTGCGCGCCGAGGGGCTGGTGAAGACCGGCGAAGGCGGCGGCGTGGCGGGTGAGAATATCCGGGTCCACCGCGTGCCGGTGCGCGAGGTGCCGGCGTTCGTGGAGGCGAAGCGGGCGGAAGGGGCGGAGGTGGACGTGAAGCTGCTACTTCTGCTTGCGGGCGTGATGGTTCCAGAGGCGCTCGGTCGCTAAGCTACGGCGGCGGGCAACGTGTTTATCGTGTCTGCAGGCTGCTTCCGTCGAAAGCCGAACGTCCGGTTTCCACTCATTGCGGACGTTCAGCAGCGATCTAAAGTGCGCCCATGAACGAATCTGACATAGACGAGACGACGCTGCGGGACCTGACCGCGCTGCGTAACGGATTGCTGTTCATATTGTCGGATCAATTCCCCCCGCCCGACCCGGCTGCCGCGGAGCTCTGGGTGGCTTACAATGCGCTGCAGAGGGCAGTGGACGAGCTGAAGGGCCTTGGCAATTTCAGCGAGCCGATTGGCGAGGTTGGCTGGACAACCGATCCGGGTGAGCTTGCCTAGCCCGCTCGGAATCCCCTTTCCGCCCGTTGCGAAAGTTCGGTGGGTCAGCCAATCTGTGCGCATGCTCGCTGGTCTCCTTAAGCTGGAATGCCCCTTCTGCCGGAAGGCCGTTGATCCTAAAGCTGACACCTTCCGCTGGGTTGCCATTGTCACAGAGGAAGATTGGGGCGGCAAGAAAGATGCCTCTCAACAGCACTTCAGTTGCCACCACGAGTGCCTTGATCGACTCTTAGGACAGCACCTTCCGGTTCTTTAAGAAGATCCGGAGGAAAGTGTTGGTTCAACTTCCTCCGTTGATTAGCCGGAGCGATGTCCGCTTTCCACCACTAGCGATCGTTCTCATAGTTCTTGATCGACCCGAAGCATTGGCAGTTATACGATGGCAGCGTCGCGCCAGCGGCCGGGGTGCAGGCCGTCCATGTTCCACTCGCCGATGCTCCAGCGGATCAGCCTGAGGGTTGGGAGGCCGACGGCGGCGGTCATTCGGCGCACCTGACGGTTGCGGCCTTCGCGAATGGTGAGCTTCAGCCAGCAATCGGGCACCGTTTTGCGGAAGCGGACGGGAGGGTTGCGGGGCCACAAAGCCGGGGACGGCATGGGTTCCGCCTCGGCGGGCAGGGTGAGGCCGTCCTTGAGCTGGACGCCGCGGCGCAGTGCCTGAAGCTGAGCTTCGTCGGCGGTGCCTTCGACTTGGACGAGGTAGGTCTTGGGCGTCTTGAACCGGGGATCGGCGATCCGCGCCTGCAGGCGGCCGTCGTCGGTGAGAAGCAGTAAGCCTTCGCTGTCCATATCGAGGCGCCCGGCCGGGTAGACGCCGGGCAGGTCGATATGGTCCGACAAAGTGGGGCGTCCCACCGGCGTACCGCGGTCGGTGAATTGGGACAGGACGCCGTAAGGCTTGTTGAACAGGATCAGGCGGGACATGCGCGTCGGTTCCCGCCTCGCGCTTGCCAGCGTCTTTAAAGCGGTTTGCTTGTGAAGTTGTCGGCGTAGGCCTGGATCTTGAGTTTGCGCTCGGGGGCGGGGACGAGGTGGTAGGCGATGTCGTATTTTTCGGCGTAGGCCTTGGCGGCTTCCACAGTCGGGAAGCCGAGGGTGACCTGGCTTTGCGTGTCGCCGCCGCCGGACCAGCCGGTGAGGGGATCGGGCGTGTGCGCGCGGTGCGATTCGAATTGCAGGATCCACTCGCCCTCGCGCGCCTTGCCCGATTGCATCGCATTCTTTGACCGCTGAAAGATACGGGCCGCCATGTGATTCCTGCTCCTTGCTTGCTTGTCTGCCTGCCCCGGCTCGGCGCCGGAATCAACCGCCGGAGCGCCGCGCGGTTGCCTTCTTGGTGCGCAGGGTGGGATCGGCGGCGGCGGGATCGTCCGGCCAGGGGTGCTTCGGGTAACGGCCGCGCATCTCCTTTGCCACCGCCGCCCAGCTCCCCGCCCAGAAGCCGGGCAGGTCGCGGGTGGTCTGGATCGGCCGGCCGGCGGGGGAGGTGAGGGAGAGAACGAGCGGCACCTTGCCGTTGCCAACGGCCGGGTGCTCGGACAGGCCGAAGAAGACCTGCGGGCGGGCGCTGACGGTGGGGCCGGCTTCGGCTTCGTAATCGATGGCGTGGGAGGAGCCGGCGGGGGTGTCGAGACTGTGCGGGGCGAGGCGGTCTACCGTCTTGCGGCCTTCCCAGCCGAGCAAAGCGTCCAGGACGCCGGATAGAGCGGACGGATCAATGTCGCGGAGTGCCCGCTTGCCCGCGACGACGGAGGGGAGCCAGTTGTCCAGCGCGGCGAGCAGCGCTTCGTCCGACAAGTCCGACAGGCTTTCGTCGAAGCGGCGGGCGAAGGCGGCGCGGCGGCGCAGCGACTGGGCGCCGTCGCTCCAGGGGAGGAGATGGAGGCCGTGGGTTCGGACGCCTTCGACGAGGGCAGCGGCGACAGCTTCCGGCGAGGCCTTGGCATCTTGCCCTTCGCTAAGCGTGATAGCGCCGAGGCGCCGGCCCTGGCGGGCGCGGACGGTGCCGGTTGCGGGATCGAAGCGGAGCTGGGCGCCGGTCTCGATCCTATCCGCGAAAAGGGCGAAGACGGTTTCTTCCGGCAAAGCGGCGGCGGAGAGGATGCGCGCGCCGGCGGCGGTGCCGGAGACTTCGGCGACGGCGAGCCAGGTTTCGCGGGCGAGCGGCGAGTGCGGATCGAGCCGAAAGCCGCGGCCGCCGGCGGAGATCCAGTTTTCGCCCGATTGGTCGCGCCGTTTGGCGAGGCGGTCGGGGAAGGCGAGGGCGATGCAGAGCCCGACTTCCTCTAAGCCCCGCCCCTTCAGGGGAGGGGTTTGGGGAGGGGCCTGTTTGGGTGTGCTGCCGTTTGGAGAGGTGTTACTTTCCCCTCCCCAACCCCTCCCCTGAAGGGGAGGGGCTATTAACCGGTGCCATCTTTTCGCAAGCCCGCGCGCGGCTTCGGCCCTCTGCCCTCTCTCTCCGCGCCAGCGTCTCAGGCGGAGTTCCAGGTCCACATCCTGGCCACCCAAGCCCCGCTCCGAAAGCAGCACTGCCACCTCTGCCGCAGTGTGCCCCCAGCCGCGCGTTTCCGCTTCGATCAGCATGTGGGCGAGGCGCGGGGGAAGCGGCAGTGCGGCGATCGCCTTGCCGTGGGCGGTGGGTCGATTGTCCTCACCCAGCGCGCCGAGCACCTTCAGCCGGCGCCTGGCTTCGTCCACGGCGGCGGTAGGGGGCGGATCGAGCCAGCGCAGTTCGCGCGGGTCGGTGACGCCCCATAGGCCGCAGTCGAGCAGCAAAGCGGAGAGGTCCGCTTCGAGAATTTCGGGCGGGTCGAAGCGGGGGAGGGCGGCGGTCGCGGCGTCTTCCCAGAGGCGGTAGACGGTGCCGGGGCCCTGCCGTCCCGCGCGGCCGGCGCGCTGAGTAACGGAGGCTTGGCTTGCCCGCTCCGTCACGAGGCGGGTGATGCCTGCGGAGCGGTCGTAGCGCGGGCGGCGGGCGAGGCCGCTGTCGATCACGATCCGGACGCCGTCGAGGGTGAGGCTGGTTTCGGCGATGGAGGTGGCGAGCACCACCTTGCGCCGCCCTTGCGGAGCGGCGGCGATGGCGGCGCGCTGGGCGCCGGGCTCCAGGCTGCCGTGCAGGCGGTGGAGGTCGGTGCCGGGGGGAAGGGCGCCGTCGAGGCGTTCGGCGACACGTTCGATCTCGCCGACGCCCGGGAGGAAGGCGAGCAGGCTGCCCTCTGCCTCACCGAGCGCGCGGCGGATCGCGGCGGCCATGTCGTCCTCGACGCGCCGTTCGGCGGAGCGGCCGAGGTGGACGAGCTCGATAGGGTGGCTTCGGCCTTCGCTTTCCACCACCGGCGCGCCGCCGAGCAGGGTGGAGAAGCGCTCGCCTTCGAGCGTCGCCGACATGGCAACGACGCGCAGGTCCGGCCGGAGCGCCCCCTGGGCGTCAAGGGCGAGGGCAAGGCCGAAGTCGCTGTCGAGGCTTCGCTCGTGCACTTCGTCGAAGAGGACGGCTGAGACGCCGGCAAGCTCCGGATCGGCCTGGATCCGGCTTCGGAAGATGCCTTCGGTGAGGACCAGGATTCGGGTGCGGGCGGAGCGCTTGCTGTCGAGGCGGGTGGCGTAGCCGATCGTTTCCCCCACCCGCTCGCCGGCAAGCTCCGCCATCCGCTCCGCCGCCGCGCGCGCGGCGAGGCGGCGGGGGGAGAGGAGGAGGATTTCGCCGCTGCACCAGGGCTGGTCAAGCAAAGCGGGGGCGACGGCGGTGGTTTTGCCGGCGCCCGGCGGCGCGACGAGCACGGCGTTGGACTTCGCGCGAAGGGCGGTGAGGAGGTCCGGGAGGACGGAGTGGATGGGGAGGCTAATCACAAGGTTCGTTCGTCCCGAGCGAGGGGCGTTTGCACGAATTCCTCAGGTGCGCCCCTCGACTACGCTCGGGACGAACGAGTTTGTAACACGCCCTTATCAATAGGCCCGCGAAATCGCGAACTCTACCGCTTCCGCCATGGCCGCTTTCGCCTTGCCGCCTGGGAAGGGGCCGAGGGCGTCGATGGCGCGCTGGCCGTAGGTGCGGGCGCGGGCGAGGGTGTCGTCGAGCGCGCCGTGGCGGCGGAGCAAGGCGGTGGCGTGGGCAAGGTCCTCGTCGGAGATGCGGCTGCCTTCCATCGCCTCGCGCCAGAAGACCCGTTCCTCGGGGGTGCCGCGGGCGTAAGCGAGGATCACGGGCAGGGTGACCTTGCCGTCGCGGAAGTCGTCGCCGACGCCCTTGCCCATGGTTTCGGCATCCGACGCATAGTCGATGGCGTCGTCGATCAGCTGGAAGGCGATCCCTAAGTTGCGGCCGTAGCTGTCGAGCGCCGCTTCCACCGCTTCGTCGCGCTCGGCGACCACCGCCGCGATTCGGCAGGCGGCGGCGAAAAGGGCGGCGGTCTTGGCGCTGATGATGCCGAGATAATGATCCTCGGTGGTCTCCACCCGCCGCTGGGCGGTAAGCTGGTCGACTTCGCCTTCCGCAATGATCGCGGAGGCGCGGGAGAGGATCCGGAGCACCTTGAGGCTGCCGTCCTCCACCATCAGCTCGAAGCTGCGCGAGAACAGGAAATCCCCGACCAGCACGCTGGCTGGATTGCCCCAGATGATGTTGGCGGTGCGCCGGCCGCGGCGAAGGCCAGAGCCGTCGACGACATCGTCGTGGAGCAGGGTGGCGGTGTGGATGAACTCCACCGCGGCGGCGAGCTTGTGGTGGCGCGCACCGTGATAGTCGAGCAGGCGCGCCGAGGCCAAGGTGAGCATCGGGCGCATGCGCTTGCCGCCGCCGGCGATCAGGTGGCCGGCGAGTTCGGGGATCAGGACGACGTCGCTCTGCATCCGGTCGAGGATGACGGCGTTGACGTGGTTCAAGTCCGCGGCGACGAGCTGGATCATCGGATCGAGCGACGGTGCGCGGGCCGGGCCGATCGGATGGACGGTGGCGCTCACGCGCGGGTTTTGGCGGGTGCAGGGGGAAAAGGCAAGGGCGGCGGCGCTCTGTGACGGTCTCACCCCCCCAGCCGTTCGTCTCGAGCGAAGTCGAGAGACGAGGGCACGGCGTGTCACGAAATGTTTCTCGACTTCGCTCGAAACCAGCGGATTTGTTTGCCGATTGGTTAGCCGCAGAGGGGAAGCTTCAGCCGCGCCATCAGCCCGCCCAGATCCTCGCTCTCCTCAAGAGTGATCGAGCCGCCGTAAATTTCGGCGACATCGCGGACGATGGCGAGGCCGAGGCCGGTTCCCGGCTTGCCGGTGTCGAGCCGGGCGCCGCGGTCGAAGATCGAGGTGCGCTCGGCTTCGGGGATGCCGGTGCCGTCGTCCTCCACTTCGATGACGACGCATTCCGGAATGGTGGCGACGGTGACGAAGACGCGGCCGCCGCCATATTTCGCCGCGTTCTCGATGAGGTTGCCGAGCATCTCGTCTAGATCCTGACGCTCGACGCGGACGGAAGCGGATTTATCGCCGGCGAGATCCACCGTGCTGTGTTCGTAGAGGCGGCTGACCGCGCGTTCGACCGATTCCAGGCTCGGCCAGACTTCGGCGCGGGCGAGAGCGGAGGAGCGGCGGCCGATGGCGCGGGCGCGGGCGAGGTGGTGGTCGACCTGGCGGCGCATGGTGGTTGCTTCGCGGCAGACGGTGTCGGCGAGGTCCGGATCGCGCGCGGTGGCGGCGTTGGTGATTACGGTGAGCGGCGTCTTGAGCGCGTGGGCGAGGTTGCCGGCGTGGGTCCGCGCTTCCTCCGCCTGGGTTTCGTTGTGGGCGAGGAGGGCGTTCAGTTCGTCCTTGAGCGGCTCGATCTCGCGGGGGAAGACTTCGTCGATCCGAGCGCGCTCGCCCGAGCGGATCGCGGCAATGGCCTTTTGCACCCGGCGCAGCGGCCATAGGCCGTAAATCGCTTGGAGCGCGGCAAGGATGATCAGGCCGACGCCGAGGATGGCGAAGGACCGGGTGAGGGTGCGGCGGAGGACGGAAATTTGTTCGTTCAAGATGCTCCGGTCTTGCGCGACCTGGAAGCGCCAGCGCCAGGGAGAGCCGGGGATTCGGACGTCGCGCTCCACCACGCGCAGCGTCTCGCCGGGGAATTCGGTCGTGTCGTAGACGTGAAGGGCGGTGTCGGCGTGGTTCTGGCGAAGCTGCAGGCGGCGGGTCCAGAGCGAGCGCGACGACATGTCGAGATCGGCCGGATCGACGCCGGGCTGCGGCTTGCGGTCGACGGCGGTGATCTGGAAGTAGACGCCGGAATCGACCTCAAGGAAGCGCTGATCGGCGGGCGGGCGGTTTAGATAGACTTCGCCGTCGGCGCCCACTTCCGCCGAGGCGAAAAGGGCGTTCAGGACATATTCGAGGCCGCTGTCGAAATTGCCGGTGACGGCGCTGGTAAGCACCCGGTCGAGCGCATAGCCGCCGCCGCCGAGCAGAAGCGCGATCCAGATCGCCGAGACGACGATCATGCGCCGGGTCAGCGATCCGGTGTTTCGCGTGGTGCGAACAAAGAGGCGCGCAAGCTTCATGTGCTTATGGCCCTGCGCGGCGGCCGGTCAGGCACCCGAAGCGCGCGCGGCGTTCAACCCCGCGGCTCTTCCAGCGAGTAGCCGAGGCCGCGGATGGTGGTGATCACGTCCGGGCCGAGCTTCTTGCGGATGCGGGTGACGAACACTTCGATGGTGTTCGAATCGCGGTCGAAATCTTGGTCGTAGATATGCTCGATCAGCTCGGTGCGGCTGACCACCTTGCCCTTGTGGTGCATCAGGTAGGAGAGGAGCTTATATTCCTGTGCGGTCAATTTCACCGGTTCGCCGTCAAGCGTGACCTTGCCCGAGCGGGTGTCGAGCCGGACGTCGCCGGCGGTGAGTTCGGACGAGGAGTTGCCCGAAGCGCGGCGGATCAGCGCGCGCAGGCGGGCGATCAGCTCCTCCGTCTGGAACGGCTTGGCGAGGTAGTCGTCGGCGCCAGCGTCCAGACCCGCAACCTTGTCCGACCAGCTGTCGCGGGCGGTGAGGACCAGCACCGGCACGGCCATGCCGTCCTTGCGCCAGCGGTCGAGCACCGTCAGGCCGTCCACTTCCGGAAGGCCGAGGTCGAGAATGATCGCGTCGTAGCTTTCGGTGGAGCCGAGATAATGCCCGTCCTCGCCATCGGTGGCGAGATCAACGGCGTAGCCGGCGCCTTCCAGCGTGGCGCGCAGCTGGCGGCCCAGGTTGGGCTCGTCCTCGACGATCAGAACGCGCATTCGATTATCCCCTTGTGGATGCCGTGGCCATGTATCGGGCCAAACCGGCGCGCCTGCCAAATGGTTTCATCCCCGAAAGCATGCAAGTGGCCGCGTTGCTGGGAGAAGGGGCGCTAGAAGCCTGAGCGGCCGACCACGCTGCCGTTGCGCGCGTCGATGTCGATCCACACCAGTTGCGAGCCCTTCACGAACTTCAGGCGGTAGCGGCCGGCGCCGGCGTCGAGCTCCGGGCCGAGATAGGTAAAGCCGCGCATCTGGGGTACGATCCGTGCCTCGATATTGCGCAAGGGGATGAAGCGGCCGGCCTGGGTGGCCTTGAACGCCGAATCCTGTTCCCGCTCGCGCGGGCGCGCATCGGCCGGCGCCGCGGCGGCGAAAGCAGCTCCCGTGAGGGCAAGGGCAAGAAGGCTACGCTTGATCATGAACCCGATCTTTTCGTGTGATTGAACAGTGGCATAGGGCGCGGGCATTGAACAGGCCGTGAATAAGCGGTTTGCCGCGTGTCGCGCCATTGCCACCGGCGGTCGGCTTTTCGCTTGGAAGCGGGCGCGGCTTTATGCTTGGGCAGGGGCGGCACACGGCAAGGAGCGCGGGTTGATGACGATGTTTCGGGCTTCGGCGATGATCGCGCTGATGATCGGCGCCGCCGCATGCGCGCCCACCCCCGCGCCCGAGCCGGAGCGGCCGCCGGTGCGTCCGGTGCCGCCGCCTCCTCCGCCTCCCCCTCCGCCGCCCGCGGCAATGGTCGGTTGGGAGGACATGGCGCTGACGCCGGGGACCTGGACCTATTCGGAGAGCGGGCCGGCGGCGGTCTATGCCGACGGGCTGTTCACCGTCCGCTGCGAGCGCGGAGCGGGGCGGATCGCGCTGGTCCGGAGCGGCGCGCGCGGGCCGCTGGTGATCCGCACATCCTACGGTGCGCGCACGCTTGCCGCCTCCGCTACCCTGCCGGTCAACGACGCGTTCCTGGAGCAGATCGCCTTCAGCCGCGGCCGGATTGCGGTGGAGGCCGAAGGGCAGACGCGGCTGATCCTGCCGAGCTGGGCGGAGCCTGCGCGGGTGATCGAGGAATGTCGGGGTTAAGGCACCGTGCCGTTTCGGGCGCGAAGCGAAAAAAGCTAACAGCAAAATAATCGAAAACAAGTCTTGTCCGGCGAATCGCGATGATTCATCCTCCGCTTGCATTCAACAAGCGAAAGGAGGTGATCCGATGTCTCATGGTTCAGCAGTGAGGTCGGTTCCGCTCGTTCGGGGGACGAAAGGCTAGTCCTTTCAAGGTCTTCCGGGCTGGAGCATCCGGCCGCTGACCATGTTCTGGAGGGCCGTCGGACGGAGGTTCGGCGGCCCTTCAGCGCGTCCGGAGCTGGGATTATTCGGCGAAGAGGCGCGCGACGCGGCCCTGCCAAAGGAGCAGGAGCGGAACGGTGCCAAGTTCCATGAACAGGCCGAAGATGTGGCCGGGGCCGGGAAGGCCGATGGTCAGAGCGGAATAGAGCCGGGCAGAGCCGCCGAGCACGGCAAGCAGGCCGAGCGCGCGGAACACGGCGGTGCGGCGCTCGATCGCCCGTACGCAGATCACGAAGCCGATGCCCATGCCGAGCAGCAGCCCGGAGAGATAGCGAAAGTGGCTGTCGAGATCGAGCGGCCCGGTGCCGGGATCGATGCCGCTGAGCATCGCCGGGCCGCGCGCGACGCCGGCGCCTCCGGCAAGGAGCGGCACCAGGCAGGCGAGGAGAATGACGGCTTGAAGGAGGCGGCGCTCGGTTGCGCGGTGCATAGTGGGGCGTCTTCCGTTCGGTGGCCGACAGGCGCCGTCACTAGCGGCGGACGGGGCGCTTAGCGAGGAAAGGCTAAGTGCGGGGCCTGCCGACGCAGAAAGGGCGCGTCCTCCGCTTGGAAGGACGCGCCCTGTTCTGTCTACCGTCGAAGGCTTAGCGGGCGGCGGTGTCGTCGTGGGCGCGTTCCCAACGCTCATGGCCGGCGCGGACCGACGAATAGAGCTGCTGAACGAGCTGGCGGCTTTCTTGCGACAGCTCGCCGTCGGCCAGAGCGGCTTCCCACTTGGCGTTCAAATAGCTTTCGCCGCGGTCAACTTCGGCAATCACCGAAGCGTCGTCGCTGCCCGTCACCTTGTCGCGCAGGGTCAGGAAGGCGCGGTGGGCGGCGGCGAGAAGGCTGCCGTCGTCCTGCGTTTCGCCGCCAAGGGTGCGGACCTGCTGGCGAAGCTGCGACACAACTTCCTCACGCTCGGACGCGCGCTGCAGGAATTCCTCGCTGAAGCGGCTGTTGGTCGCCTCCTGCGCGGAGCGGCGGTAGCCGTCCACCGAGTCGATGGTCGTTTCGATAAGGCCGTTCAGAACGGAAACGTCGTGGGTCTGGTTCAGCATCAAAGCTACTCCTGGTTTGCGAGGTTTTGGTGGTTTCGGGGGGAGAACGCATCGACTGCGGCAAAGGGTGCGCGCGGTCGCGACGAAATGCGCGGCGGCGCGGATGGGCGGAACGGCGGCGGGGGACGGGGAGTTCATTCGGGCAAAAGGAGCACCAACGAATGGCGCAAGAGCACAGGCAGGAAGGCGGCGGCAGCCGCGCGAAGCACAGCCCCGGCCCCGACGCTGTCGAGCACGGCAAGCCGGCGACCTACGATCCGAAAAGCGGCGAAGTGCATGGCAGCGGCTCCGGTGCGGGCGGGGGCGGCAATCCGCGCGAGGACCATGACGGCGATCCGATGGCCGGCGCCGGCCACGTGCCGCAGGGCGATGCCCGGCCGATCGAGGAAGGCGTGGAGCGCCCGATCGATCCGGACGAAGGCGCCTGATAGTGAGCAAGGGTTCAGGACATCCGACGCCGGGCAGCGACGAAGCGCGGCACGGCGAGATTCCCGAAGGGCTGGAAAGCGACAAGGGCCGGGGCGAGGACGCCCGGCCGGTGGTCCAGCCCGGGCGCGACGCGGTTAATCCCGACGGCGAGCGTTACCGCTACGACGATCTCGGCCGGGCCGAAAACATCGAAGGAGAAGAATGATGGCTGATGAAAACGAAGGCACGCGCGGCCGCGACCTGCAGGAATCGCAATCGGGCGGCGCCAGCGGCGAGTTCGGCGGCAACCAGGATCAGCGCCAGCAGGCCGATCCGGCCGGCGGCGGCGTCACCGCGAGCGACCAGAGCAGCGCCGGCGGAAGCAGCGGCGGCGGCGGCTATGGCAGCTCCCAGAACGTCGTGAACCAGCGTGATGTGCAGCCGAACCAGGGCGCGCAGTCCGGCTTGGCCGACGGCGGTCTGCGGGCCGGCGGCGGCAGCTCGGACGGCCAGGCGCCCGATGAGGGGCAGCAGATGTCCGGCCAATCGCGCGGCGAGCGTTTCGACGAAGAACAAGGGGGCGGACGCGGCGTGATGTTCGACGGGTCGGGCGGCGTCAGCGAGTTCGCCGAAGACCAGCAGTCGCACCAGGATCGCGGCCAGTCGCAGACGCCGGACTTCGAAAAGGAAGGCTGAGGCGGCTGCGCCTCTGACGAGGAAGCGGCAGGCGGCGCGAGGGAACTGTTCCCCGCGCCGCTCGTCTGTTACGGGTGAGTTATGATCAGGAAAGGCTGGACCCATGGCGAACGCAAATTCTGACGACGGTAAAGCGCGCAACGGCGGCGGCTCGAGCAAGGGCGGCGAAGGCGTCTCGGGCGCTTACTCCGATGCTTTGAAGGAAGCGGGCCAGCGCGCCGCGGACCTCGCCCAGAACCCGGTGGCACGCTCGATGATGGCGGCCGGCCTGGTCGCCGCGGCGGCGGCGCTGACCGCCAATTCGCGGGTCCGCAAAACGGTACGCGACGCAAGCAGCGACACGATCGACGCGGCCTCGGCGGCGGCGGACAGCGCCGGCAAGATCGGCGCGGCGATCGTCTCGGCGGCGACCGACGCGGTGCGGCGCCTGCTCGGCGGCGGCGGCGAGGAGAGCGGCGGCGGCGCTTCGGGCGGTTCGAGCTCGGGCGGCGGCAAGTCCTCTGGACGCGGCGGATCAACGGGCGGGCGCAAGAAAGCCGCTGGAACCGGCGGCGCGGCGACCAAGGCGAAAAGCACCGCGTCTCGCGCGAAGTCCGCTACCGGCAAGGCTTCGGCGAGCAAGGCAGCGGCCGGCAAGGCCTCAGGCGCCAAATCCGCGGCCTCCAAGGCCACCGGCGCCGCGGGGGGCGCGAAGAGCGGCACCCGCGTCAAGGCAAGCAGCACAGGCGGTTCGCGCGGGAAAACCAGCGCAAGCGGCACGACCTCCGGCGGCAAGGGCCGCTCCGGCGCAAGCGGCTCTACCGGCAGCAGCGGCAAGGCCGCGTCGGCGGGCAGTGGCGGCCGCAAGACGGGCGGCGGCGGGCGCAAGAAGGCCGGGGATGGCGCGGGCGCTTCGGCATCCGGCGGAAGCAGCAGCTCCGGCGGCGAAGGCGGCGG
>DASVUO010000075.1:0-4513 GCA_036386995.1 Allosphingosinicella sp.
GGCGTTCGTTTATTCGGCCGGGGCGGCGGAGAAATTGCGGGGGCCGGAGCATCACTTCGCCTGGTGCGACGAGCTGGCGAAATGGGACGGCGACGGGCGGCCGGGGCGCAAGAGCGGGTCCAAGGCGTGGGACAATCTCCAGATGGGGCTTCGGCTCGGCGAGCGGCCGCGGGGGATCGTGACCACGACGCCGCGGGGCGTGGAGCTGGTGCGGCGGGTGCAGGCAATGGAGGGGACGGTGGAGACGGGCGGGCGGACGGCGGAGAACGGCCATGCCCCCGAGGCTTTCGTGAGGTGGGCGGTGGAAACCTATGGCGGCACGCGGCTCGGGCGGCAGGAGCTGGACGGGGTGCTGTTCGCCGATGCGGAGAATGCGCTGTGGACGCGGGCGATGCTGGAGGCGGCGCGGGTGCGTGGGGCTCTGCCGGCGTGGAAGCGGGTGGTGGTTGGGGTGGATCCGCCGGCGTCCGCGGCGGGCGATGCGTGCGGGATCGTGGTCTGCGCGCTCGGCGAGGACGGGATCCTGTTCGTGCTTGCCGATTGCACGGTGCGCGGGCTGCGGCCGGAAGGCTGGGCGGCGGCGGTCTGCCGGGCAGCCGAGCGCTGGGGCGCGGACCGGGTGGTCGCTGAAAAGAACCAGGGCGGCGACATGGTGGAAAGCGTGCTGCGCGGCGCGGGCGAGGCGCTGCCGGTGCGGCTGGTCCATGCGGCGCGCGGCAAGGTGGCGCGGGCCGAGCCGGTGGCGGCGCAGTTCGAGCGGGGCAAGGCAAAGCTCGCGGGCTGCTTTCCCGAGTTGGAGGACGAGCTTGCCGGGCTGAGCTATGGCGGCGGCTACCAAGGGCCGGGCGGCAGTCCCGACCGGGCGGACGCAATGGTGTGGGCGATGACCGAGCTCGACACGCCGCACGCGGAGCCGCGGGTGCGGAGCCTTTGGTGACGCCGCCTCCCCCTCCCCGCGCTTACCGATAGTTAATCCCGTTTCGCTACTTTCCGTGGAAATTACCGCGGGAGGGCAACGATGATCACCAAGGATTTTGCAAGGGAGACGGACCTTGCCGGGCGTCTGGTGCGCGCCACGAACTTCGCGCTCGATCATTGGTGGCTTTGGCTCGTCCTGGCCGTGCTGCTCTGGCTTGGCCTGAAAGTGCGCAAGCAGCATTTCACGCTGGGCCATCTCGACGAGCGCGCGGACGCCGCCTTCGCCGATGTCGACGCGCTTCTGGTCGAGCGCCACACCCTGATGGGGAATTTGGTGGAGGTCGTGCGCGCCTTTGCGACGCGGGAGCATGACGTGATCCGCGATGTGCTGACGGCGCGGGTCGATGCCCTGGAAGCGCTCGGCGACGCTTCGATCCAGACCGAGACGCAGATCGCCAACGTCCTCCAGAACCTGTTCACGGTGAGCGAACAATATCCGGAGCTCGCCAGCGCGGGGCACTATAGCCGCCTTCGCGACGATCTGATCCGCATCGAGGACCGCATCACCGCGGCGCGCAAATTCTACAACCTGTCGGTTGAAGAGTTGAACGCGATGCGGCGCGCTTTTCCGGGCAATCTCCTGGCGCGGCGGCAGGGGCCGGTACGCGAGAAGTTCACGCTCGGCGAACGGCGGGTGGAATTTTCCGAGCCGGTCAAGATCAGCCTTTAACCAACTCGCGGGGGCGAAACCATGGCCGTACACGGCTACATCACGCATGCGGCACGCGCCAAAAGGTTCACCGCCTGGCTGATCGCGCTCTACCTCGCGGTTTTCCAGCTGCTCGGCGCCTTCGCGCTGACGGTGTTCCTGCTCCTCTTCGATTATGAGAACACGCCGTTCATCAATCCCGCCGGCTATGCGGTGCGCTACGCCCTGCCGCTGGCGCTGCTCAGCGCTCTGCTGTTCTGGCGGTTGTACCGGAACCACGCGAAGTTCGTCGCGCGCGGGCTCGGCATCAGGATCGTCGAACGTGCCGAGGAGCCGCGCTTCGTTGCGATCGCGGAGGAGCAGTGCACGGCGCAAGGCGTGCGCGTGCCGCGGTTCGGCGTGCTCGAGGCGGACGAGCCGAACGCCCTCACCGTCGGCGAAGGCCCCGCGCGCGGGCTGATCGCCGTCACCCGCGGCTTGCTCGAGCGGCTCGACGACGACGAGCTCGCCGCCCTGCTTGCCCACGAAGCGGCCCACATCCGGCTTGGCGACACAAAGATCCTGGCCGCCAACCACGCGCTGATGCGCACCGCCATCATGTTCCAGACGCACAATCCGCTGCGCATCGAGGATTGGCGGCAGATGGTGATCCCGCTGATCATTCCGCCCTTTCTGCTCCTCATGCTCGCCGGCGGCGCCGCGACAACCGTCTCAATGCAGCTCGCCCGCTTTGCGCGGCGCGGGCTGAAGCTGGGCCGCGATCATATCGCCGACGGCGAGGCGGTCCGCGCGACGCACCATCCCGAAGCGTTGATCGATGCGCTTCGCAAGGTCGGCGGGCGCGGAGCCTTCGACGGAAGCTATGCCGTCGAGGGGCTGCTCTTCGACGCGCCAACCGATCGCGACGGCGGGCGGCGCGCGCCCATTGCCGCGCGGATCGCAACCATAGCCGCGCTTGGCGGCGCGATGATCGATCCGGGGCGCAAGCGCCGGGACACGCGGGTGCGCAGGGCCGCGCCGCGCGCGGTGTTCGGCCGGGCGGCCGTGATTGCCGCGCCCAACGA
The DNA here is from genome assembly GCA_036386995.1 of Allosphingosinicella sp. GTDB lineage: Bacteria > Pseudomonadota > Alphaproteobacteria > Sphingomonadales > Sphingomonadaceae > Allosphingosinicella. The sequence continues at coordinate 2,692 of DASVUO010000075.1, forward strand.
GTTCGAACGCGACCGCAGCGGCAAGCCCCTGGAGGAACCGGCGCGGCCGAGCCTGGCCATGCTTTTGTCCTGGTTCACCGACCGGCAGGCTTTCTGGCGCTGGCAATATGCCTGCATCGCCTGGGCCGAGTGGCGGATCGACGACAAGCGCAACGCCCTTGGTCTCAAGCCCGCCATGGTAATCCCCGCCGCCGCGGTGACGATGTTCCTTGCCGTCTTTCATTGGCCGGCGGACGGCGACCTTCGCAAGCTCCGGTCGACCTTCGATCCTTCCTCCTTGGTCGTTCTCGGCAAGCTGATGGAGCAGAAAACCTTCTGCTCCGGCCCCAGCTACCCCGACGGCACCTGCGACCGGCGCGGCGGAGCGGCGGCCACGCCCAAGCCGGCGCCGGCAAGCCAGGTAAGCGCGAGCGCGGCGGCGGCAGGCGGTACTGCGGCACGCAAGCCGAACGGTCCGCCGGACTTCGGGCAGACGATGCTGCCCTTTGTGCTGATCTTCGGCCTCCTGCTTTGCGCAAACCGGCCCGATCTCGTGCGCAAGCTGTTCAACCGCCGCTCCTGATCACGCGGAAGCGCGGAGGCCGGGCGGGAATGCTGCTTAGAAGCGTGGAATGACTGGGGCGATAGGCTGGGTTAGGCTTAGCGGATGAAGTTCCGCTTTCCCATCGCCGCCTCCTTCCTCCTTGCCGCCTGCGTTTCGGCACCGCCAGCTCCGACGGGTCCCACGGGGCCGCAAGGGCGCCGCGTCGCCGGCGCGTCGGCCCTGTTCCTGCAGCTTCGCGCGGGCGAAAAGTCCCCGCTGCGTGCGCCAGCGCCGGCAGGCGGGGTGCTGACGCAGCGGGGGCAATGCCTTGGCGTCGTCGGCAGCGACGGGCGGTTCGCCACCGCTTATTGGCCGTCCAACGCCCGGATGGAGGTCGATGCCGAGGGCCTGGTGGTGATCGATGGTGCCGGCGGCGGGCGGGTGCGGCTTGGCGACTATCTGGAGTTTACCGGTGGGGCGATCCCGGCGGGCACCGAGTTTCAGCTCGGCGACACGCCGATCGAGTGCGCGGTGTGGCCCGGCTACGATGGCTGGCTCGCGATTTTGAATCCCGGCTTCCACGCCGCCCCGGCGCCGCGCCTGCCCGCCGGCCATCTGCCGATTCCGCGCGGCACCTATGTCGAGCGGCCGCTGCGCTGCGACGAGGCGGACAGCCTGTTTCGCTACAATGGTGCGGGGTTCAGCTGGATTGCCCGAGGCCACCGGCCGGACGCAATCTACCCGATCGGGGCGGTGCGGCAGGAGCGGGACCGGTTCGTCGCAAGCATCACCGCGCCCGGTCCGGGATCCGAGGGCGCGCGTTGGCCGCGCAACGTGGACGTGATCATCACGCCGCAGGAGCGGGGGATCGTTGTTGTGCAGGCTTTCGAGCGGGCGGAGATGAGGCTTTGCGGACCGGGCGAGCTTCCCGACTGGGCGAGCGATCAAGCGCCGGATTAGGTTACGCCGCGCTCTCACCGGCAATTATGTAGTTTATTTAGCAGCCTGACTGGGCACACCTTTGGGCGACCCAATTCCTTTGTTGAGGCCGATGACACGTTCTTCAATGGAAAGCAAAAAGCCGCGCCTTGAGCCGAAGAAGCCGTTGTTGCGTCGGTTGAGCGTGACGGCCTAATTCGTAGCTTCCGCGTTGCCAACGCGGTCGTAAAGTAGCGCGCGCCTTATCGTTACCAACGCCGACCGCGCTTCACACCTTATGCGGACGAGAATCGGCACCTCTCGCAAGCGCTGGCGTTCCTAGCCTGTTCACGGGGAACACTTCAGCAACATATTCGACTC
>DASVUO010000076.1:0-16599 GCA_036386995.1 Allosphingosinicella sp.
TCGATTGCATGAGCCAGCACCGCCTTGCCGCCAATCTTCCGATATTGCTTGGGAATGTCCGTGCCGGCGCGGGTGCCGCTTCCCGCCGCGACCAGCAACGCGACTACTTTGCCCCTGTGTCCCATGCCCGCGCCCTAGCCGAGCCGAACCTTGCCCGCCAGCGCCTTTGCCCTTATCTGGGCGCCTCCCATGCCTCAGCTGTCGCCCATCCAGATCGGACCCGTCCGCATCGACTCGCCCGTCATTCTGGCACCAATGACCGGCGTCACCGACAGGCCGTTCCGTCGCATCGTCAAGCGCTACGGCGCCGGCCTGACGGTGACGGAGATGATCGCAAGCCAGGCGATGATCCGCGAAACCCGCCAGTCGCTTCAGAAAGCGGCCTGGGATCCGGTCGAGGACCCGGTCTCCATGCAGCTCGCCGGCTGCGCGCCCGTCGAAATGGCCGAAGCCGCCAAGCTCAACGAGGATCGCGGCGCCGCGATCATCGACATCAACATGGGCTGCCCGGTGAAGAAGGTGGTGAACGGCGACGCCGGCTCCGCCCTTATGCGCGATCTCAAGCTTGCCGGCCAAATCATTGATGCCACTGTGAAAGCCGTCAAAGTGCCGGTGACGCTGAAGATGCGCATGGGCTGGGATCATTCCAGCCTCAACGCGCCCGAGCTTGCGCGGATTGCCGTCGATCTCGGCGTGCAGATGATTACTGTCCACGGCCGCACCCGCAACCAGATGTACAAGGGCGAGGCCGATTGGGCGTTCGTCCGCCGGGTCAAGGACGCGGTGCCGGTGCCGGTGATCGTCAACGGCGATATCTGCTCTATCGACGATGCGGAGACGGCGCTTGCCCAGTCCGGCGCGGACGGCGTCATGATCGGGCGCGGCGCTTATGGCCGGCCGTGGCTTCTCGGCCAGGTGATGCACTGGCTGCGCACCGGCGAGCGCATCGCCGACCCGAGCGTTGAAGAACAATATGTTCTGATCACCGAGCAATATCGCGACATGCTCGGCCATTACGGCGCGGAAAATGGCGTCAATATCGCCCGCAAGCACATCGGCTGGTACACCAAGGGCCTGCACAGCTCCGCCGAGTTCCGCAACGAATTCAACAAGGAAGGCAACCCCGACCGCGCCCTCGCGATGCTCGCGGATTTCTATGCGCCGTACCTGAGCAAGGCCGCCGCCTGAGGCCAACCACCCTCGCCCCACGACGAGGCGAGGGGACAAATCGCACAGCCTGTGTTCTTTTTGCCACATTCTTGTGTTAGCCCGGTTGGGTGAATGCCGAAACGCCTATTCCCGCCGATACCCTGCCGCACTGGCGGCACCGGGTTGCGCCTGTGTTCGAGCGTGCGGTTCCACTGATTGAAGCGCTCACCGTGGCGATCCTGATCGGGGTCGTGACGGTCAGCTACTTCGTCATCACGCGCCAGGGTGAGCCGGAGCGGATGCTTACGCCGCCCATGGTGGCAGTGCTTTTGGTGGCCAACCTGGTCCCGGCGATGACCTTGATGGTGCTGATCGCCCGCCGCCTCGCGACCCGCCGAGCCGCGGCCTCGTTGATCGGCGGCAAGGGCAGGCTGCACGTCCGCCTCGTTGCGCTGTTTTCCGTTATCGCAAGCGTACCGACGTTGCTCGTGGTGGTTTTCGCCTCGCTGCTTTTTCAAAGCGGCATGCAATTCTGGTTCTCGGACACCGCTCGGACGGTGCTCGGCAATGCCGAGAACGTTTCGAAAATCTACGAGCAAGAGCACAAGGCTGAGATCAAGCTCGACATCGAAACGATGGGCGGTGACGTCGTCAACCTGATCAATCGTTATGGGGTCGACAGCCAGACGTTCGACAACGAACTGTTTTACCAGACGGTGGGCCGAAAGTTGAACGAGTCCGCCATCCTAACCCTGAACAACAAGAACGAAATCCAGATGCAGATTGGCGTCAATCTGCAGAACCGGCCGCTCGAGAAGCGGTTTACCGCCTCTCAGTTAAAGGGGCTAAAGGCCGGGCAGTCGCTGGTGATCATCAACACGCCGGATCGCGTGGAAGCCGTTGTCAGGCTTGATCCTGTGGCTCCCGTCTACCTCTATGGGGCCCGGGAGATTAGCGAGCAGGCGATCCGCTCGATGGCCCAGGCGGTAACGGCGGCTAGCGCCTACCAAACTGCCCTGGACCGTTCTCGAACCCAGCAGTTCAAGTTCAACGCGATCCTTCTTCTGGTCTCGCTGCTGATCGTCGGTCTGTCCATCTGGATCGCGTTGGCACTTGCCGATCGCCTTGTTCGACCGGTCGGCGAACTGGTCGATGCCGCACGTAAGGTCACGGCGGGGGACCTCGCCGCGCGGGTCGAAGTGTCGAATGTCCGTGATGAGGTCGGTACCTTGGGCGACGCCTTCAACCGCATGACGGGGCGCCTCGAGGAGCAGACCGGTGCGCTTATGTCGGCCAACTCGCAGCTTGATAATCGCCGCGCGTTCATTGAAGCCGTGCTCGGCGGCGTGACGGCCGGCATCATCTCGGTCAGCGAGGCGCACGAAGTGCGGCTGATCAACAGCTCCGCCGAGAGCCTGCTCAAGACTACCAACGAAGACGCCGTCGGACGCCGACTAATTGAACTGGCGCCTGAGCTCGACGCGCATCTCGACAGCGAGCATCGCGAGGACATCATCCAGCTTGCCACCAGCGGCGAGCCGCGGACTCTGGCCGTGAAGCGCGTGCGGGTCGAAGGCGGCCACGTTCTCACCTTCGACGACATCACCGATCAGCTCACCGATCAGCGCCGCGCCGCCTGGTCGGATGTTGCCCGCCGGATCGCGCATGAGATCAAGAACCCGCTGACTCCGATCCAGCTCGCCGCCGAGCGCCTCCAGCGCCGCTACGGCAAGGAGATCAGCTCCGATCCCTCGACCTTCGAACAGCTTACCGGCACCATCGTCCGGCAGGTCGGCGACATGCGGCGGATGGTGGACGAATTCTCCTCCTTCGCGCGCATGCCCAAACCCGTATTCCGCGAGGAGTCGATCGGCGAGATCGCTCACCAGGCCTTGTTCCTGCACGAGGTCGCGCATCCGGACATCCTCTTCCGGCTCGATGCGCCGCAGCCGCCGCCGATACTGGTCTGTGACCGCCGCCAGATCGGCCAGGCACTGACCAACCTCGTCAAGAATGCGGTGGAGGCGATCGGCCAGAAGCGCGACGAAGGGAAGGGGGGCGAGACTGAGGAAGTGGCGATCGTCATCACCCAGAGCGACGCCAGCCTCTGTATCGAAATCCGCGACACCGGCATCGGCCTTCCCGCAGAGCGGGGGCGCCTTACCGAGCCCTATATGACCACCCGCGTAAAGGGCACCGGCCTCGGCCTCGCCATCGTCAAGAAGATCGCGGAGGAACATTTCGGCACCATCGCGTTTGAAGACAATCCAGGCGGGGGCACTCTGGTTCGCCTGAATTTCGACCCCGAAGCGCTCGCCCGGCTCGCCGGACGCGGCGGCGACGACATCCAAGGCAAGGCGGCGAACGGATAATATGGCACTCGATATTCTCATCGTCGACGACGAACAGGACATCCGGGACCTCGTCTCCGGCGTCCTGGAAGACGAAGGCTATTCCTGCCGCACCGCCGCGAGCAGCAGCGAGGCGCTGCACGCGCTGGGCGACCGGCGGCCGTCCCTTGTCCTGCTCGACGTCTGGCTGCAGGGCTCCAAGCTCGACGGCTTGCAGCTGCTCGAGGAGATCAAGCAACGCGATCCGACGCTTCCCGTGCTGATGATCTCCGGCCACGGCAATCTCGACACGGCTGTGGCGGCGATCCGCCAGGGCGCGGTCGACTTCATCGAAAAGCCGTTCGAGGCGGGGCACCTGCTCCACCTCGTCGCCCGCGCCACCGAGACGGACCGGCTGCGCCGCGAGAACGCGACTTTGCGCGCGCAGATCGGCAACGACACCGAACTCACCGGCTCCAGCGTTGCGATCAACGCGGTCCGCGCAACCTTGAAGCGCGTCGCCGGCACCGGCAGCCGGGTGCTGATCAGCGGCCCCGCCGGCGTCGGCAAGGAAGTCGCCGCGCGCCTGCTCCACGCCTGGAGCAACCGCGCCAAGGGCCCTTTCCAGGTGGTCAGCGCCGCGCGCATGACCCCGGAGCGGGTCGAGGAAGAATTATTCGGCGTGGAGGAGGGGGGCGAGCTTGCGCGCCCCGGCCTCCTTGAACAGGCCCATGGCGGCACTCTGTTCCTTGACGAGATCGCCGACATGCCGCTCCCGGCCCAAGCCAAAATCCTGCGGGTGCTCACCGACCAAAGCTTCACCCGCGTCGGCGGCCAGCGCACCGTGCGGGTCGACATGCGGGTTATCTCCTCCACCGCACGCACCCTCTCGGAGGAGATCGCCCTCGGCCGCTTTCGCGAGGACCTGTTCTACCGCCTTAACGTCGTGCCGGTGCACTTGCCGGCGCTGTCGGAGCGGCGCGAGGACATCCCCGAGCTCGTTGCCCATTTCGCCGCCCGCTATGCGGCCGAGCAGCGCCTCGCCACGCCCAACTTCTCCGCCGACGCGATTGCCGCACTTCAGGCCTATGATTGGCCGGGCAACGTCCGCCAGCTGCGCAACGTCATCGAGCGCACGATCATTCTTGCTCCCGGCGCGCGCGTCGGCTGCATCGAGATCGATATGCTTCCGCCCGAATTGCTCAACGAGCAGGCCAGCCTCAGCCCCGGGGAGGCGGTGAAGGCAATCATGGGCACGCCGCTCCGTGAAGCGCGCGAGACCTTTGAGCGCGAATATCTGCGCGTCCAGATTCGCCGCTTCTCCGGCAATATCTCCCGCACCGCCACCTTCATCGGCATGGAGCGCTCGGCGCTCCACCGCAAGTTGAAGGCGCTCGGCATCGCCGACAACAAAGCGGACGACAGCGAGTAAGCCGCTTCCGCGCGGATGTGGCGGCGCGCCAGGCGTCATGATATTGAATAAAATGCCGGCGTCACCAGCTTAGGGCTGGGCGCCGATGCGCCTCATGCGGGTGCGGTCCCGCCAATAAGGAGAGTGGGCGATGGCCGACAAGGTCAACAACCTCCAGGACATGTTCTTGAACAGCCTCCGGCGTTCGAAGACGCCGGTCACCATGTTCCTGGTGAAGGGCGTCAAGCTGCAGGGCATCATCACCTGGTTCGACAATTTCTCGGTGCTTCTGCGCCGCGACGGCCAGGCGCAGCTGGTCTACAAGCACGCAATCTCCACGATCATGCCGTCCCATTCGTTGGACTTGGCTGAGATCGAGCGCTCCTTCGCGGAACAGCTCGAAAAGAAGAAGCCGACTCTTCTGCAGGAAGTGTTCCTCGGCGCCGTGCGCAAGGCCGGCGGCCCGGTGACCATGTTCCTGGTCAATGGCGTCATGCTGCAGGGCGAGATCGTGGCGTTCGATCTGTTCTGCATGCTGCTCCAGCGCGACGGCATGAGCCAGCTCGTCTACAAGCACGCAATCTCCACCGTGCAGCCCGAGCGGCCGGTGAACCTGGCCGAACAGGCCGACGAGGAGCAAGAATCCTGAGCGTTTTCAACAAGGCCGACGAGAGCGACTTCGCCCGCGGCGCCAGAGCGGTGGTCGCGCTTCCCGACATGGGCGGCCACAATCCTCGCGACTTGGAAGCGCGGCTCGATGAAGCCGCCGGTCTTGCCGAGGCGATCGGCGTCGAGGTGGTGGAGAAGCTCCACTACCGCATCCGCGGCGCCAAGCCGGCCACCTTGTTCGGCAAGGGCCAAGTGGAGATGATCGCGGAGGCCCTGGAGCGTAACAACGCGGCGCTGCTGATCGTCGACGCGCCGATCACGCCTATTCAGCAAAAGAACCTCGAAACCGGCACCAAGGCCAAGGTGATCGACCGCACCGGTTTGATCCTCGAAATCTTCGGCGAGCGCGCGGCGACCGCGGAGGGCCGTCTTCAGGTCGAGCTCGCCCACCTCGACTATCAGGCCGGCCGCCTGGTGCGCAGCTGGACTCACCTTGAGCGCCAGCGCGGCGGCTTCGGCTTCCTCGGCGGCCCGGGTGAAACCCAGATCGAGGCCGATCGCCGCCTGATCCGTGACCGGATGGCAAAGCTTCGGAAGGAGCTCGAGCAGGTCACCCGCACCCGCAACCTCCACCGCGCCCGCCGCCAACGCGCGCCGTGGCCGGTGATTGCGCTCGTCGGCTACACCAATGCCGGCAAATCGACGCTGTTCAACCGCCTTACCAAGGCGGACGTGATGGCCGAGAACCTCCTCTTCGCGACGCTCGACCCGACGATGCGCGAGATCCCGCTGCCCGGCTTCGACAAGGCGATCCTGTCGGACACCGTCGGCTTCATCTCGGAGCTTCCGACCCAGCTCGTCGCCGCCTTCCGCGCCACTTTGGAGGAAGTAATCTCGGCCGATCTCATCATCCACGTCCGCGACATCTCGCACCCCGACAGCGACGCCCAGCGCGCCGACGTGGAAGCGGTGCTGACCGAGATCGGCGCGCGCAGGGAAGGGGGCGCGCCGCTGATCGAGGCCTGGAACAAGATCGATTTGCCCAACGCCGAGGAGCAGGACAGCATCCGCGCGGAGGCCGAGCGCCGTGAAGACGTGGTGGTGATCTCCGCAGTCACCGGCGACGGCGTCGATCGGCTGCTGCACTGCGCCGGCGAGCACCTCCACAAGGGCGCCCGCGTCCGGCGAGTGACGCTGGCCGCCGACGCCGGCGAAGCGATCGCCTGGCTCCACGCCCATGGCGAGATCGTCAGCCAGCAAACGGAAGGGATGGAGACCGCCTTCGAAGTGCGTCTCTCGGATGCGGACTGGGCACGCTTCCAGTCCCGCCAGGTGCAGGCCTAGACGTCCCTCTTGGCTTGCTGCCAGAGCGCTTCAAGAGCATCAACATCCAGTTCTTTCAGCGGCTTGTCGGCAGTTTCTTCTACGCGTCGGAAGCGCGTTTCGAAGCGGCCGACTGCGCCACGGAGCGCCTGCTCCGGGTCGATGCCGAGATGGCGTGCGTAATTAACTACCGAAAACAACAGGTCGCCAAGCTCCGCCTCTTGCTCCTGCGGGCTCGTCGCCGCTTCCAGCTCCGCCAACTCCTCGTCGATCTTCGCCCGCGGCCCTGATATGTCTGGCCAGTCGAAGCCCACCCGCGCCGCCCGCTTCTGGATCTTCTCTGCGCGCTGAAGTGCGGGGAGGGCGAGGGCAACACCCGCCACGGCGCTCTTGTCCTCGCTTTTGCCGCGCTCCGCTGCCTTGAGCGCTTCCCAGCCCGGGCTTTCCGCCGCGCCGCCGAAGATATGTGGGTGCCGCCGGACCATCTTGTCGGCAATGCCGTCTAGAACCTCATCAAGCGTGAACGCGCCTTGCTCCTGGGCAATGGCGGCGTGGTAGACGACCTGGAGCTGAAGGTCGCCGAGCTCATCCTTCAGATCGGCCATGTCGCCACGCCCGATTGCGTCGGCAACTTCATAGGCTTCCTCGACTGTGTACGGCGCGATCGTCTCGAACGTCTGCTCACGATCCCAGGCGCAGCCATTCTCCGGATCGCGAAGGCGCTTCATGATCGTCATGAGGGGCCTCAGCGACGGCTCACCTTGTTCCACGGACGCTTACCTCGCTAAGTGTGATAATATACATTATGTAAAATATGCATTGTTGTGCGTTCAAGGTAGAAGGATCAGCCACTCGCCCTCGACCCGCCACGCCGACAGGCTCGACAGGAAGTTCATGCCAAGCAGGTTCGTGTCCGATCCTTCGCCGCCGATGTGCACCGCAAAGTCCTGCCGCTCGATGCCGCCGACGCTCATGGTCTCGGCACGGCTGCGCCACGACCGCGCCATGCCGTTCGCGGTCTCGACGATCACCGGCGCCAACCCCTGCGGCTCCAGTCCCACCTCCTTTGCCGTGTCTTCCGACACCGTTGTGATCGTCGCGCCGCTGTCGACCAGGAACTCAACATCCTTGCCGTTGATCTTCGCATCCACACTGAAGTGGCCGTCGGCGCCCTTGTGGATGCGCACTTCGCCGCCCGCAGCCACCACGGTCCCGTCGCCGCCCTGGAACACCCGCCGGCCGAGTGCCTTGAAGTCGTCGCGCAGGCTGAAACCAACGAATACCACGCCGAAGATTGCGATCCACGCCACCGCCATCTTCACGCTCTGGCCGATCGGCACTCGACGGATGGCGAACGCGCTTCCGATCAGCGCCACCATGCCGAGCGCGTAGAGAAAGGTCAGCGCATCGTCGCCGCCGCCGCTGTTCAAAGCACGATCTCCATGCCGTCATAGCCCGGCTCGACGCCCTCCGGCAGCTCGGCAACAAGAGTGTCGTAATCCATGCTGTTGTCCATGTGGGTCAGCACCGCGCGCTTCGGCTTGAGTTGCTTGATCCACTCCAGCGCCTGGCCGAGCGATGGGTGGCTTGGATGCGGCCGCCGCCGGAGCGCATCGACGATCCACAGGTCCGCGCCCTCGAACCGCACCGCCATCTGCTCGGTAAGTTCATGAAAATCAGTGGAATAAACGATGGTCTTGCCGCCCGCATCGAAGCGGAGGCCGGCACTGATGATGTCGCCGTGCGGCTGATCCACCGCCTGCACGGAGATGCCCGAGACGTTCATGTGGTTCGGCAGCAGCTTGCCTTCCACCACCGCCGGATAGCCAGCAATGCCTTCGAAGGCGTAGCTGAAGCGCTGCTGGATGATCCCCAATGCATCGGCGCGGGCATAGCATTCCACCGGCCGCTTGCGAGCGTGGTAGAGCTGGCGAAGATCGTCGATCCCGTGGCAGTGATCGGCATGGTCGTGGGTCCAGATCACGGCGTCCACCGCGCTGACGTCCGCGTCGAGCAGCTGCTCGCGAAGGTCCGGCCCTGTATCGACCAGGATCTGTGCCCGCTCGTGCCGCACCAGGATCGAGACCCGCCGCCGGCGGTTGCGCGGATTTTCGGGGTCGCAGGCGCCCCAATCGTTGCCTACCCGCGGAACGCCCGAGGACGTGCCGCAGCCGAGGATCCGGACTTCCATCAGCCCTCCCCTCCCCGAACCTTGGCGAACAAGGCGTGGAAGTTCGCGGTCGTCCGCTCCGCCAGTTCTTCCACCGGCTCCTCGCGCAGCGCCGCCAGAAACCGCGCCGTGTCCGCAACGAACGCCGGCTCGCACGGACGCCCGCGGTGCGGCACCGGCGCAAGGAACGGCGAGTCCGTCTCGATCAGCAGCCGGTCCGATGGGATATTCTTAGCCGTCGCCTGCAAGTCCTTGGCATTCTTAAAAGTGACGATGCCGGATAGAGAAATGTAGAAGCCGAGCCCGAGCGCTTTTTCGCCGAAATCGGCGCTGGCCGTGAAGCAGTGGATCACCGCGCCGAACGCCCCCTTCCCCATCTCGTCCCGCAAAATAGCGTAGGTATCCTCCTCCGCATCCCGGGTGTGGACGATGAGCGGAAGCCCTGTGTCTCGCGCGGCTGCGATATGGACTCGGAAGCTCTCCCGCTGCCGCTCCCGATCGCTATGGTCGTAGTAGAAATCGAGGCCGCTCTCCCCGATGCCGACCACCTTCGGGTGCCGCGCCTGCTCGACCAAGGTCGCCGTCTGCACGTCGGGATGCGTGGCCGCCTCGTGCGGGTGAATGCCGACGGAGGCGCAGACATCCGCCTCCCGCTCCGCGACCGCGATTACCGCGTCCCACTCGGACTGGCGCGTCGATATGTTGAGCATCGTTTCGACGCCGGACGCCCGCGCGCGGGCAAGCACTCCGGCCTGGTCTTCCACCAGCCCTTTGTAGTTGAGGTGGCAATGGCTGTCGGTGAACATGGGCTTCCTTAGCCCGAACCCCGCCCCTGCGCGCAAGCCCCTCCCGCCGGCCGGGGCGCTCCTCACGCGCCCTGCAGATAAGACTGGGGCAGCGATTAGGGCGTGGCATAAAGAACCGCGGCGGCATATTCGCCACTGAGCGGCAGGGGGAAAACATGGGCAGCGGGTTCACCTGGCTGGATTGGAGCATCGTCGGCGCCTACGTCCTTGCGCTTGCCGCGGCAGGGCTGCTCTCCACGCGGCGGCAAAAGGACTCAGAGGATTATTTCCTCGCAGGCCACGGCGTTCCGATCTGGCTGGTCGCGGTCTCCGTTCTCTCCACCACCCAGTCGGCCGCGACGTTTCTCGGCGCGCCCGATTACGGCTTTCGCGGCGACTATACCTACCTCACCAGCTACCTCGGCGCGCTGATCGCGGCCCTTCTTGTCGCCTGGATCCTGATCCCGCGCCTCTATGCAATGGGCGCGACCACCGTGTACGAGCTGCTCGCCGTACGCTTCGGCACCCGAGCGATGCGCGCCGCCGGCGGCATGTACCTCCTCGGCCGAGTCCTCGCCAGCGGCGCCCGCCTCTACCTCGCCGCCATCGCCGCCTCCATGATCATGTTCTCGGACATCGCCCCGGCCAGCCTGTTCGCCGCCTCGCTCGCGCTCGTGGTTCTCGGCATCGCCTTCACCTATCTCGGCGGCCTCCGCTCGATCCTGTGGACGGACCTCGTCCAGGTGATCCTCTATGTCGGCGCTGCGATCGTCGTGCTCTGCCTGCTGCTCGCCAGCATCCCCGCCTCGCTGCCGGAGATCGTCGGCGCCCTCGCCCATGCGCCCGGCGGCGAGAACAAGCTCCAGCTGCTCGACCTCTCGCTCAACCCGGCAGCGCCCTTCTCGCTCTTCGCCACCCTCACAGGTATCGTGCTTCTGTTCGTGGCAAGTACCGGCCTCGATCAGGATACCACCCAGCGCCTCCTCGCCTGCCCCACCGCCCGCGAAGGCAGCCGCGCCCTTGTCGTCAGCGTCCTCGCCGCCGTGCCGGTGGTGCTGCTGTTCATGGCGATCGGCTCGCTTCTGCACATCGTCTACGAGCGGCCGGAGCTGATGGGCGCCGGCGCAGGCGCGGCCGCGACGGAGTTCGGCGGCGAAAAGATCACCATCTTCATGCACCACATCCTGACCGCGCTCCCGCCCGGCGTCCGCGGCCTCCTGGCCGTCGGCGTACTCGCCGCTGCCGCCGTCAACTCCGGCCTCATTTCGATGTCGTCGGTGCTGATCGAGGATTTCTACCGTCCCTGGATCGTGAAGCGCCGCGACATGCCCGAAGAACATTTCGTCCGCGCCGGCCGCATCGGCATGGTGCTGCTCGGCGCGGCACTGCTCGCCATGTCGATGCTCTGCTTCTACTGGCAGCGCTACACACAGGCGCCTTTGCTCACCTTTGCGCTCGGCGTCATGACCTTTGCCTATTCGGGCCTGCTCGGCGTCTATTTCACCTTGCTGTTCACGCGCCGCGGCACGCAGGCGTCGGTGCTCTGGGCGCTCGCCGCCGGCTTCGTCGCCATCGCGCTTCAGCAAAGCTATGTCGTCGATATGGCCGGGTTGCCCCCTTCGTGGAAGGCGCTCGCCTTCCCCTATCAGCTGGTGATCGGTACGGCCATCGCTTTCGCCGTCTGCGCCGGGCCCCGCGGCCTCAACCGCCCGGCGGCGGATCGAGGCGCGGAAACAGCGGCGTCGGCGTCTGAAGCGTGAAGCCTGACTCGACCAGCCTTGCATAACGCTGCGTATCGGCAAGCGCGGCATAGGTTCGCTCTTCCGCCGGCACGCCCATCTGGTCGAGCAGCTTCGAAGCGGAGCTCGGGATCACCGGCAAGATTGCCACTGCAAGGTCGGCGATCGCTTCGTACAGCGTGCCGAGCACGGCAAGCATCCGCTTCGGATCGGTCTTCCTGAGCGTCCAAGGCGCCTGCGCGTCGATATATTGATTGCAGGCGAATACTGTCCGAAGCCAGGCCTCGACGCCCTGGCTCAGCGAGAGATCGGCGAACAGCGCCGGCACTTCCTCCGACACCGTCCGCCGCATTTGGCTAAGCAGTTCTTCGTCGGCCGCCTCCCCTCGCCCGCCGCTCGGCAGCACGCCGTCGCAATTCTTGGCGATAAACGACAAGGTGCGCTGGGCAAGGTTGCCGAAGCTGTTGGCAAGGTCGGCGTTAACCCGGGTGACGATCGCCTCCGGGCTGTAGCTGCCGTCCTGCCCGAAGGTAACGTCGCGCACCAGGAAGTAGCGCACCGCGTCGACCCCGAACGCCTTCACCATCTCCTCCGGCCCGACGACGTTGCCGGCGGATTTCGACATCTTCTGACCGCGCAAGAGCACGTGACCGTGGCCGAACACCTGCTTGGGCAGCGGCAAACCCGCCGACATCAGGAAGGCAGGCCAGTAAACCGCGTGAAAGCGAACCACGTCCTTGCCGATGACGTGCAGATCGGCCGGCCAAAACTTCTTGTAAGTGTCTGATTCCACGTCCGGATAGCCGACGCCGGTGAGGTAGTTGGTCAGCGCGTCGAGCCACACGTACATGACGTGGTTCTCGCTGCCCGGCACCTTGACCCCCCAGTCGAAGCTGGTGCGGGAGATGGACAGGTCGGAGAGGCCACCCTCCACGAAGCGCATCACCTCGTTGCGCCGCGCCTCCGGGCGGATGAAGCCGGGGTTCGCCTCGTAATGCGCGAGCAGCTTGTCACCATAAGCGGAAAGCTTGAAGAACCAGCTCTCCTCCACCGTCCACTCGACGGAGGTACCCTGCGGCGAAAGCTTTTCGCCCGTGTCGGCGACCACGAGCTCTTCTTCGTCGTAATAGGCTTCGTCGCGAACCGAATACCAACCTTCGTAGCGGCCAAGGTAGATGTCGCCGCGTTCCGCCATCGCCTGCCAGATTCTCTGGCTTGCCTGGTGGTGGGCAGGCTCGGTGGTGCGAATGAAACGGTCGTGCGAAATCTCAAGACGCTCATCCATCGCCATGAAAAGCGACGACATTTCATCCGCCAGCGCAAGCGGCTCCACGCCCTGCTCGCGCGCGGCTTGCGCCATCTTCAGGCCGTGCTCGTCCGTGCCGGTCATGAAGAAGACATCGCGCCCCATCATGCGCTGAAAACGAGCAATGACGTCGCTGGTGATCGCTTCATAAGCATGGCCGACGTGCGGCGGGCCGTTAGGGTAATTGATCGCGGTGGTGAGGTAATATGGATCGGACATAGACGGGCTTTAGCGGGGGAAATCCGGCGGGGGTAGGGTCAGGCGGCCTTCTTCTGCGCCGGCGCCAGCGCGGCGAGCATCCCGCATAACTCGAACACCACGCTTTCCGTCTCCAGACTGAGGCCACGTGCGCTGGAGGCGAGGCTCTGCGCCCGCTCCCAAAGCCGCACTGCGTCGGCAAGAGCAGCGCCGCTCCGGTGCCGCGCCTGTGCCGCGATGAAGGATGGTGCGCGGCTCAGGAACGCCTCGTAGCGCGGCTGCGCGGACTTCAAGGCAAGCGCCTGGGCAAGCGCCGCTCGCTGGGCATTGGTCGCGTCGCCCTCGCGAGACAGCGCCTCCATCACCCGGTCGAGCCCTGCGATGTCGAGCCCACGCCATGCGAGCGCCCGCCCCGGCGACCCCTGCCCCGCTTCCACAAGCTCGGCAATTTCCCCCTCGTCCGCATCGGGCGCGGCAGGGCGCATGGCTGACGTCATGGCGTCAGCCGAGAGGGTGGCGAAGCGGATCTGCCTGCAGCGCGAACGGATGGTTGGAAGCAGCCGCTCCGGCGCGTGGCTGACCAGCAGGAACAGGCTGTGCGGCGGCGGCTCCTCGAGGTTCTTGAGAAGGGCGTTGGCCGCGTTGCGCTCCAGATCGTCGATCGAGTCGATGATCACCACCCGCCACGGCGACAACGAGGCCGTGGTCGAAAACAGCCGCTGCAGCCCGCGCACCTGATCGACGCTGATCGACCGCGCCAGTTCGCCCGTGGAGCTGGTGTCCTTCACCAGCCGCTCGAGCTTCATCAGGTCGGGGTGGCTTCCCGCCGCGACCAGCCTAGCGGCCGGATGCTGATCCGGCACGTCAAGCGCGGGCGCGTCTACCGGCCCCTGCCCCTGAGCAAGCACGCGAAGCGCGGCTTTCTCGGCAAAAAGCGCCTTGCCGATCCCCTGCGGTCCCGCAAGCAGCCAGGCGTGGTGCAGACGCCCGCTGTCAAGGCTGTCTCGGAAGCCCGCAACCGCCGCCTCATGCCCGAACAGCGGAGTCACAGCAGGTCCTCTAGCGCGCAAAGCAGCCGCGCCGTCACCTCATCCGCGTCGCCCGAGGCATCGACGCGGCGAAAACGCTCCGGCTCTTCGTCGGCAAGTGCGCTGAAGCCTTGCGAAACCCGCTCGTGGAAACCGCCGCCCCGGCCGCCGATCCGGTCCGATCCGTCGAGATCGCGCCGCGACAAGCGCTCCGCCGCGGCATGGGGCTCCAACTCGAGCAGCAGGGTCCGGTCCGGCAGGAAGCCCTCGCTCCCCACCGCATGCAGGGCCCGAATGGCGTCAGTGCCAACGCCTCCCGCCGCGCCCTGATAGGCAATCGAGCTGTCGAGGAATCGATCGCACAGCACCCACGCGCCACGCTCAAGGGCCGGCCGGATGGTCTTGGCGACATGATCGGCACGCGCCGCGGCGAACAGCAAGGCCTCGGCCTCCGCCGTCCAACGGTCGCCCTCCCCTTCGAGAAGCAGCTTGCGGATCGCTTCCGCACCCGGACTTCCCCCGGGCTCGCGCGTCTCGACCACGTCCAGGCCCCGCGCCCGAAGCGCCTCGGCGAGCCGCCTCACCTGAGTCGACTTGCCGACGCCCTCCCCGCCTTCCAGCGTGATGAAGCGGCCCTGCACTTAGCCGAACAGCGAGGCGATGCCCGCCCACATGCGGCCGAAGAAGCCCGCTTCGCCGACATCCTTGTCCGCCACCAGCGGCACCGTCTGCGGCGGGGTGTCGGGCGTCTGGATCTCCAGGCTGGCGACCTGTTGGCCCTTCTTGATCGGCGCCTTCAATGGCCCCTGATAGACCACTTTCACCCGCATGTTGGCGGTGTTGGAGCCGGCGGGCAGAGTGACGGCAAGGTTGCGCGGCGCCACCAGCCCGACTTCGTCGTCCGATCCGAGCTGGACCTGGGCCGTGCCGACCTTCTCTCCCGCCTTGAAGAGTTCCTGCGCCTTCCAGGCGCGGAAGCCCCAATCCATGAACTTCACCGATTCGTCGATGCGCTGGTTGAAGCTGCCGAGGCCGGCGACAACCATGATGATCCGCCGCCCATTCTGCTCCGCCGATCCGGTAAAGCCGTAGCCGGCCTCCGCGGTGTGGCCGGTCTTGAGGCCGTCGGCACCGGCGATCTTGCCGAGGATCGGGTTGCGGTTGCCCTGGGTGATCGCCTGGCCCGAGCCAAGCGTCTTGCCCCAGGTGAAGTCGCGCTTCTGGTAGAAGGTCTTGTAGAGGTCGGGCGTCTCCTCGATCGTCGCCTTGGCGAGCGTCGCGAGGTCGCGGGCGGTGGTGAAGGTGCGCCCCTCGTCCGGCCAGCCGTTGGAATTGCCGAACGCCGAATTGTTCATGCCGAGGCGCTTGGCTTCTTCCGTCATCCGCTGCGCAAAAGCAGGCTCGGTGCCGGCGAGGCACTCGGCAAGCACCACCGAAGCATCGTTGCCGGACAGCGTCACGATGCCGTGCAGCAGGTTCTCGACGCTGACCTGCTCGCCGGCCGACAGGAACATGGTCGAACCCGCTTGCGGCCCATGCCACTGGCGCCACGTCTCGGGCCGGACTTCGCACATCTGGGTGAGCTTCACTTCGCCGCGCTTGATCAGGTGAAAGGCCAAGTGCGTGGTCATCATCTTTGCCATCGACGCCGGCGGGATGCGGCGGTCGGCGTCCTTGGCATACAACACCGCGCCCGACGACAGATCGACCATATAGGCGACCGGCGCCGCGGTATCGAAGGGGGGCGCGGCGGCGGTGGCCGGAAGCGCGATTGCGGCGCCGAAAGCGAGCAGAATGAGTGCGTTGCGCTTCATGATTAAGAATTCACCCCAGCTTTGTGGATGCGGACAAATACCGCTTCGTTGTTCGATCTTAACCACTCCCCCACCGCTTCGCCAGTGGCTCAGCGCTTCACCGCGTCGGCGAGCAGCCCCACCGACAAAGCGTAGAAGTTCGAGCAATTGTAATCGAGGATCGTGCGGTAATTGGTGGTCAAGAGGTACGCCGTGCGCCCCGGGCCGTCCGGCTCGATCAGCGACGCCAGCTCGCTGTCGCGCAAGCCGTTGCCGCCGCGCACGTCGATCCCCATCCGCCGCCACTCGCCGACGCTCATCCAGCGGCTGTGGCGCTCGAACACCCGCGGACAACGCGGCGCGCGCAGGCGGTTCGCAACCGCCGCCCGATTGAAGCCGGCCGGAACGCTCACCGCCACGCCCCAAGGCACGTTCGGCTTCCAGCCCGATTTCGAAAAGTAGTTGGCGATCGACGCCAGCGCGTCGGCTTCGCTGTTCCAGATGTCCGAGTCTCCGTCCCCGTCGCCGTCCGCGGCGAGGCGCAGGTAAACGGAGGGCAGGAACTGCGGATACCCCATCGCGCCAGCCCAGCTGCTCTTCAGCCGGCTCCTCGGCACCCCGCGCTCGATCATCTTCAGCGCGGCGATGAACTCGGACGCGAACAGATCCTCGCGCCGCCCCTCATAAGCAAGCGAGGCAAGGCTGTTCAGCACGTCGAAATTGCCGGTGATCGCGCCGTAGCTCGTCTCGTGCCCGTA
>DASVUO010000077.1:0-3601 GCA_036386995.1 Allosphingosinicella sp.
ATGACGAAGCCGCGCCGAAGGCGGCACGGGCCTCGGCCTCGCCATCTGCAAACATATCGTCGGGCGGCATCGCGGGCGCCTCGAAATCGCGAGCCGAGTCGGTGAGGGAACGGCGGTGAAAGTCACCCTCCCCCGCCTCCCCGACGCCGCCTGATCCGCTCCATGTAACATCACTGTCATCAACGCGTCACAAAAGGCACTTCGATCCTGCCTAGGGACGCAAC
The DNA here is from genome assembly GCA_036386995.1 of Allosphingosinicella sp. Lineage (GTDB taxonomy): Bacteria > Pseudomonadota > Alphaproteobacteria > Sphingomonadales > Sphingomonadaceae > Allosphingosinicella. The sequence continues at coordinate 225 of DASVUO010000077.1, forward strand.
AGCCCCCGGGGGCCGATGATGGAGGCGAAGTTGAAGACATTCCTGTGCATGGCGCCCTTGGCGGCGCTCGCCCTTGTTGGCTGCGGCGAAGGCTCCGGCGGCACTGCCGGCCAGCAGATCCAGATCGTCGGCTCCTCCACCGTTTACCCGTTCACCACCGCGGTCGCCGAGCAGTTCCAGCGCACTAATGCGGGCATGAGCGCCATCGTCGAATCGACCGGCACCGGGGCCGGCATGAAGCTCTTCTGCGGCGGCGTCGGCGACAATTTCCCCGACATGACCAACGCGTCCCGTCGTATGAAGGCGAGCGAAGCGGCCGATTGCGCCAAGAACGGGGTCAAGCAGATCATTGAGGTTCCGATCGGAATCGACGGTCTCGCCCTGATCGAAAGCGCCAAGGGTGCGAATTTCGGTCTTACCGCCAAAGACGTCTACATGGCGCTTGCCGCCAATCCGTTCGGCAAGGGCCCGAACACGGCCAAGACCTGGAAGGACGTGAACCCCACCCTTCCGGCGACCGCCATCCAGGTGTTCGGCCCGCCGCCGACGTCCGGCACGCGCGACAGCTTCGCCGAACTGATCCTTGAGAAGGGCTGCGACAGCGACCCGGCGATGAAGGCGCTGAAGGACAGCGACAAGGACAAGCACAAGGACATCTGCACCAAGATCCGCGAGGATCGCGCCTATGTCGAAGCCGGCGAGAACGACAACCTCCTGGTCCAGAAGGTCGCGCAGAACCCCGGCGCAATCGGCATCCTCGGCTACTCCTTCCTTGAAGAGAATGGCGCGTCGGTGAAGGGCATCCCGCTCGGCGGCATCGCACCGACGGCGGAGACGATCGGCAACCTCACCTATCCGGGCGCCCGCCAGGTCTACATCTACGTCAAGGGCGAGCATCTGAACGTCATCCCGGGCATGAAGGAGTTCCTCGCCGAATATGCCCGCGCCTGGAGCAAGGGCGGCTACCTCGAGCGCCGCGGCCTGATCCCCTCGCCCGCCGACGTGCAGGCGAAGGCGACGCAGGCGGCGACGCAGCTGACTCCGCTCAACACCGCCGAACTCAAGTAATGCGCCGGGTGCCGGGCCTCGCCAAGCGAGCCCGGCACCTCGCTTTGGATTAGAGAAACACTGTGTCACCACTCGCGCTCGTTCTGACGGTGCTCGGCCTTGCCGCCCTCGGCTGGGTGGCGGCGCGCGCCCGTGCGCTAGCCTTTGCCCGCGCGGCGCGCGGCGGCGCGGCCGGGGCGCGGCCCCACTCGCTGCCTTATTATCATGGTTGGTACGTCGCCTTGTGGGCGGCGATTCCGGCCCTCATCTTCATCGCCATCTGGTCGCCGATCTCCAGCAATCTGGTAATGGATGCGGTGATGGCCGATCCCGCGGCGGCCACCCTGCCCCCATTCGAGATGCAGAAAGCCGCGATCCTGCGCGACGCGCGGGACATTGCCGAGGGGGCGAAGCAGGCGAGCTTCTACCCACAGGCCAAGCCGCTCTCCGCAGTGTGGGAGGCCACTCAGGACCGCTACCGGATGATCGGCGCGGTGGTCGCGCTGCTGCTTGCCTTCGCCGGCGGCGCTTATGCGTTCAGCCGCGTATCGCCGCACTTTCGCGCCCGCACGCGGGTCGAGCGGCTGGTGATGGGGCTGCTGCTGGTCGCCTCGCTGATCGCGATCCTGACCACCGCCGGCATCGTCGCGTCGCTGCTGTTCGAATCCCTGCGCTTCTTCTCGATGGTCAATCCGGTCGAGTTCCTGTTCGGCACAAATTGGAGCCCGCAAACCGCGATGCGCGCCGACCAGGCGGGCTCGTCGGGCGCGTTCGGGGCGATCCCGCTCTTCTGGGGTACGATCTTCATCGGCGCGATCATCGCGATGATCGTTGCGATCCCGCTCGGGCTGATGAGCGCGATCTACCTCACACAATATGCCCGGCCCACCGTGCGCAAGTGGATGAAGCCGACGCTGGAGATGCTCGCCGGCGTTCCGACGGTGGTTTACGGATACTTCGCCGCCTTGACGGTGGCGCCGGCGGTGCGCGATCTCGGCCAGGCAATCGGCATCACCTCCGCTTCCTCGGAAAGCGCATTGGCGGCCGGTTTGGTGATGGGGATCATGATCATCCCGTTTGTCTCTTCCATGGCCGACGATTCAATCACGGCGGTGCCGCAGGCGATGCGGGACGGATCGCTCGCCATGGGCGCGACGACGTCCGAGACGATCCAGCGGGTGCTGGTGCCGGCGGCGCTACCCGGCATCGTCGGCGGAGTGCTGCTCGCGGTCAGCCGGGCGATCGGCGAAACCATGATCGTCGTAATGGCCGCCGGTCTGGCCGCGAACCTCACGGCCAATCCGTTCGCGAGCGTCACCACCGTGACGACGCAGATCGTGCAGTTGCTGACCGGCGACCAGGAGTTCGACAGCCCCAAGACGCTTGCCGCCTTCGCGCTCGGGCTGGTGCTGTTCATCGTCACGCTTCTGCTCAACATCGTCGCGCTTCGCGTCGTGAAAAAGTATCGCGAAGCTTATGACTGACGCCGCCGCCTCCCTGCCCGCGCGAATCCCGACCGACTGGAAAACGGGCGAGATGCAGAAGCGCATCCGCCGCCGCTATGCGGCCGAACGGCGCTTCCGACTGGTCGGATTGGGCGCGATCCTGCTGTCGGCCGGGTTCCTGGCATTCCTGCTGATTTCGATGATGTCGAACGGGCTGAAGGGCTTCACCCAAACGGAACTCCGGGTCGATATCGACTTCGCGAAGAGCGCCTTGTTCATCGATCCCGCCGCGTTGAAGAACAGCAAAGGCGGCGCGGCTTTGGCGGGCGCCGACATCGAAGGCGCGGTGGCGGCGGCGGCCGAGGCGCAATATGGGCCTGAGGGCGCGCGGATGCTGTCCGACACCGCCTGGATCCGGGTGCAGCGGGCGATAGAGGCCGATCCGGACGTGCTGACGCGCAAGGCGAGCCTGTGGCTTCCGGCCTCCTCCGAGCTGGATCAGGCGGCGAAGGGCGATGCGGCCCCCGAAGCGGAAGCGGTGGTCTCGCGGCTGGAGCAGGCCAACGCGCTCGAGACCAGCTTCAACACCGAGTTCCTGACCGGCGCCGACGCGACCGATCCTGCGGCGGCGGGCATCTGGGGGGCGTTCAAGGGCTCGCTGCTCACCATGCTGGTAACGCTTGCGCTGGCGTTTCCGATAGGCGTGCTGTCGGCGGTGTACCTTGAAGAATATGCGCCGCGGAACCGGTGGACGGACCTCATCGAAGTGTCGATCAACAACCTGGCCGCGGTGCCGTCGATCATCTTCGGTCTGCTTGGGCTCGCCGTGTTCCTCAACACCATGCACCTGCCGCGCTCGGCGCCTTTGGTCGGCGGTTTGACGCT
>DASVUO010000078.1:0-3832 GCA_036386995.1 Allosphingosinicella sp.
CCAAAGCAGGCGCCGCCGCGAGCGTTGCTAAGATGAGGAGAAGCTTACTCTTCATCCGCCGCGAGATCGGGGGCGACCTTCGGCGAGCGGAGCAAAGCGTCGATGTGGCTGCCTTCGTCGAAGCTCTCGTCGGCGAGGAACTTCAATTTTGCGGCGTATTTCGTATTCACCCGCATCGCCACCGAACGCTGCAGATAGGCCGTGTTGGTGCGCAGCGCCTTCAGCACGATCTCCTCGTCCTTGCCGAGCAGCGGCTTCACGAACACGGTGGCGTGGCGAAGATCGGGCGACATCCGCACTTCGGTGACGGAGACCGGGTGCTTGGTCAGCACCTCGTCATGCACGTCGCCGCGCATCAAGATGTCGGACAAGGCATGGCGCACCTGCTCGCCGACGCGAAGCAGGCGAACGGAACGGCCTTCGGTGGTTTCGGTGGGTTTCATGTCCTGCCCTCCTGCCCCCTCTCCCGCGTACGGGAGAGGGAATGGAGTTAAAGCGTCCGTGCGCGTTCTTCGACTTCGAAGACTTCGAGGTGGTCGCCCGGCTTGATGTCGTTCGTGTCGGCAAGGAGCACACCGCATTCTAGGCCGGCACGCACTTCGGCGACGTCGTCCTTGAAGCGGCGAAGCGACGAGATGGTGGTCTTGGAGACGATGACGTCCTCGCGGGTGAGGCGCGCATGGAGCCCCTTCCTGATAACGCCTTCGAGCACCAGCAGGCCGGCCGCCTTGTCCTTCTTGCCCGCCGGGAACACTTCCTGGACGCGCGCGCGGCCAAGCACCGTTTCGATATATTCGGGGCCGAGTTCGCCCGCCATCGCGCCCTTCACCCAATCGGTGAGGTGGTAGATGACGTCGTAATAACGGAACTCGACCTTGGTGCGGGCCGCCACCTCACGCGCCTTGGCGTTGGGGCGGACGTTGAAGCCGATGATCGGCGCACCGGACGCGGCGGCAAGCACCACGTCGCTTTCGGTGATCGCGCCGACGCCCGATTGCAGAATGCGGGCCTTGATGTCCTCGGTCGAGATGCGGTTGACCGCGGAGGCGATGGCTTCGGCGGAACCCTGCACGTCAGCCTTGATGACCAACGGGAATTCCTTGGCCATGCTGGAGCGCGAGGCGAACATGTTCTCGATGCTGACCGGGGCGGAAGTGGTCCGCTTGCGGTCGAGCAGGCCCTGGCGATAAGCGGCGACCTCGCGGGCACGGGCCTCGTTCTCCACCACCGTGAGCGTGTCGCCCGCAGACGGAACGCCGGAGAGGCCGAGCACTTCCACCGGAACGGACGGACCGGCTTCCTTCACCTGCTTGCCCTGATCGTCGATCATGGCGCGGACCTTGCCGGGAACGGCGCCGACCACGAAGATGTCGCCGACGCGCAAGGTGCCGCGCTGGACAAGTACGGTGGCGAGCGGCCCGCGGCCCTTGTCGAGCTTGGCTTCCACCACCGCACCTTCTGCGACGCGATCGGGGTTGGCCCGCAGCTCGAGGATTTCGGCCTGAAGCGCGATGGCTTCGAGGAGGCCTTCGAGGTTGGTGCGCTTCAGCGCCGAGACCTGAACGTCCTGGACGTCGCCGCCCAAGTCCTCGACCACGATTTCGTGCTGGAGGAGCTCTTCGCGGACCTTTTGCGGATTGGCGCCGGGCTTGTCGATTTTGTTGATCGCAATGATCATCGGCACGCCGGCGGCCTTGGTGTGGTTGATCGCCTCGATCGTTTGCGGCTTGAGGCCATCGTCGGCGGCGACGACCAGCACCACGATGTCCGTCACGTTGGCGCCGCGGGCGCGCATTTCGCTGAACGCTTCGTGGCCGGGCGTGTCGAGGAAGGTGATCTTCGAACCGTCGGGAATGGTGACCTGATAGGCGCCGATATGCTGGGTGATGCCGCCGGCCTCCCCCGAGACCACGTTGGCGCCGCGGATCGCATCGAGCAGCGAGGTCTTACCGTGATCGACGTGGCCCATGATGGTGACCACCGGCGGACGCGGCAGCCGGGTCTCGGTCGCATCGTCTTCGCCGCCGATGCCGATTTCGACATCGCTTTCGCTGACGCGCTTGATGTTGTGGCCGAACTCGGTGACCAGCAATTCCGCGGTGTCCTGGTCGATCGTCTGATTGACGGTGACCACCATGCCCATCTTGAACAGCGACTTCACCAGATCGGCGCCGCGTTCGGCCATGCGGTTGGCGAGTTCGCCGACGGTGATGGTGTCGGGCACCACCACATCGCGCACCTGCTTGGCGGACGGGCCGGACTGCTGGTGCGAACGCTTTTCCTTTTCACGCGCGCGGCGAAGCGCGGCGAGGGAGCGGGCGCGGTTCGAATCCTCATCGCCCGAAAGCGCGCGGGTAACAGTGAGCTTGCCCGCATGGCGGCGGTCGTCACGTCCGCGAACGGGTCGAGCAGGATCGGGACGCTTCGGCGCGGCGGCACCATGCTTGGGACGGCCGGGGCCGCGGCGATCGTCGTCGTCGGCGGCTGCCGGAGCAGCGCCGGCGGCCGACACATCGGCTTGCGGCGGATTCGCGGCTTCTTCGGCGGCGCGCTGGGCGGCGGCGATCGCTTCCTGCTCGGCGCGCTGACGCGCTTCTTCCTCGGCGCGGCGATTGTCTTCGGCGCGGCGCTTTTCTTCCTCGGTCGCGGCCAGGGCCTGGCGGTCTTCGCGGCGGCGGGCTTCTTCAAGGGAGGCGAGACGCGCTTCCTCGGCTTCGCGGAGCAGCTTTTCCTGAAGCTCGCGGCGGGAGGCGGCATCCAGCGGACGCTGCGGCGGCGCCTGGCGCTGCTGCGCGGCGGGCTGCTGCTGCTGAACGGGACGCGCGGGCGCGGCGGCTGCCGGCGCGGCAGGCGCTGCTGCGGCGGCAGGCGCAGCGGGAGCCGGTACTTCCTCAACCTTGGGCGCTTCGGCCGGCGCGGGGGCGGCGCCGCCCGGGCCGAGGATGCGGCGCTTCTTCACCTCAACCACGACGGTGTTCGACCGGCCGTGGCTGAAGCTCTGCTTCACCTTGCCCGTTTCAACGGTGCGTTTCAGGCCCAGCGGCGCGCGCGCTCCAAGCTTCGGCTTATCGGTCGTATCGCTCATACTATCCTTCGTTTACCTCAACCGCCGGCGCAGCCGGCGTGTCCGCCGCTCCGGCGCCAGCCTCGTTCATTTGACCTGCAAAAGCGCGCCACCGCTCAAGCGCATGGCGCACACGCTGAGCGGCAGCGCGATCAATCACCGCGGCATGTACCACATTCTGGCGGCCAAGCGCCAATGACAATATGGTTCTGTCCTCTGGAAAAACCAGACCTTGGCCTTCGCCGCCGCCGACCCGCCACGCCTGATCGAGCTTGCGGTTGCCGTCCTCGCCCGCGTCGGACGCGTGGATCAGGAGATGCGCGTCGCCCTTGCGGAGCGCGACGTCGATCTTTTCGGCGCCGGTCAGAAGCGTGCCGGCCCGCGCTTCGAGGCCGAGCCGTTCAAGCACCGCCTGGCGAAGCGCGGCCTCGATGCGGGGGGCGAGATCGTCGGGCGCGGAGACCGGCTGCTTGAACGCTCGGGCAAGCGCGCCCTTAAGCTTGCCGTTGCCTTGCGCCTTTTCCAGCGCCTCGCGGCCGACGGCGATCCACGCGCCGCGCCCCGGCGCCTTGGCGCGGACGTCAGGCATCACCACGCCGTCCGGGCCAAGCGCGAGCCGCACCAGCCGCTCCCGAGGCCCTGCTTCCCGTGTCAGGATGCAGGTGCGCTCGGGCCAGTCTTCCTTGTCGGGATTCAGCCGATCATTGTGGGGTTTCCGCAACAGCGTCCTCCCCTTCGTCCTCGAACCAATGGGCGCGGGCGGCCATG
>DASVUO010000079.1:0-13977 GCA_036386995.1 Allosphingosinicella sp.
TAGCGCCCATTGCTTTTTGATCAAGCACGGCACGGACAGCGTCGTTGCACGGCTCAACCTGAGCGGCGAGGCCGACATTCTCACCATCCTGTCCGGCCGCGAGCGCACGGTGCGGCTGCTTGACGACATCCGCGCCCAGACCGGCGCCGATCCGGCGGCGTGGATCCCGCGCCTCCTGGAGGTGGCGTGATGGAAGCCTGCGCGGCGCTGCCGGAGAATGCCGGCTTTATTCAGTCGGTTCTCGCCTTCATGGATTGCCAGGCGCACGTGCTCGGCGCGTCGGGCTACCAAGCCCTTTCCGCGCCGGGATCGTCGCTCACCCTTGTGCTGACCGGGTTCCTGACCTTGTTCATCGCGCTAATGGGCTACCGGCTGATGCTCGGCCAAGGCCCGGATTTGCGCACCGGTGTGCTTGCCTTTGTGAAGATCGGCATCGTTCTTGCCCTTGCAACAAGCTGGCCCGCTTACCGGACATTGGTCTACGACGTGGTGCTGAGCGGACCGTCGCAGCTTGCCGGCGAAATCGGCGCGCCGAGCGGGCTGCCGGGCGCGGGCGGCGGGCTGGTGGCGCGGCTCGACGGCGCGGACCAGGCATTCGTCGGCCTTGCGGTGCTCGGCGAGGGATCGCCGCCCATGTCCGTCATCGAGCGGCAGGCGGCGGGAACCCCGGGGGCGGCGCCCCAGCCGTTTTTCGGCTTCAACACCTTCGCGATCGGCGGCGCGCGCATGCTGTTCCTGATCGGTGCGATCGCCGGCTTGGGCGCGGTGCGGCTGATCCTCGGCCTGCTGCTCGCGGTGGGACCGTTCTTTGTCGCCTTTCTGCTGTTCGACAACACCCGCTCGCTGTTCGAAGGCTGGGTGCGCGTGCTTGCGGGCGCGGCCTTGGGTTCGCTTGCCGTAGCAATTGCCTTGGGGGCGGAACTCGCGCTGATCGAGCCTTGGCTGTCCGATCTCCTCGCCCGGCGAAATTCCGGTGAATGGCTGCCAGGCATGCCGGTTGAAATCCTTGTCGTCACCTTCGGCTTTGCCCTGATCGTCGCCGCTTTGATCTACGCCTCCGCGCGGGTGGCGCTTGCCTTCCGGCTCGCCCCGATCTGGAATGCGGCGCTCGGCAGAGCGGACATAACGAGCCGGGATCAAGCACCGCGCGCTGCACCCGCCCGGCAAGACACTCCACCCGCCGAAGCGCGACCGCGCGCGGCGGCGGTGGTGGATGCCGTGGCGGCAACCCAGCGCCGGGAGGCGGGTTACGGCGCCGCCGGCTGGCAGTCGCGCGCCGGCCGTGATGGTGAGGCGCCGCTCACGCCGCGTGCATCCGCCGCCGGCGCGAACGCGGGCTCCGGGCACAATCTTGCACCTGCCCCGCTCGGCCAGAGCTTCCGCCGCCGCACGCGCGGCCGGGTCTCGGCAAGCGCCGGCCAGCGGGACAAAAGATCATGAACGACCGAAGCCGCGAGCCGCTTGAAGGCTATCACAGGGAGGCGGCGAGCTGGAACGCCGACCGTCTCGACGCCCTTCGCCGCTCGGAGCGGCGGGCCTGGTGGCTTGCGGGCGGGGCCGCGACCATTGCCGTTCTGGAAGCGCTCGCCCTCGTGCTCCTGACGCCGCTCAAGACGGTGCAGCCCTACACCCTGCTGGTCGATCGCACGACCGGCTACGTGCAAGGGATCGACCCGGTCAACGCCAACAAGGTGTCGCCAGACGCCGCGCTGACCCAGTCGCTGCTCGTCCAGTACGTAACGGCGCGCGAGAGCTTCGACATCTCCACGCTTCGCACCAATTACAACAAGGTCGCTTTATGGTCGGCAGAAAAGGCCCGGGCGGACTATCTGCGGGGGGTGCAGGCGACCAATCCGCAAAGCCCGCTCGCCCTCTACCCACGCACCAGCATCGTCGAGACGCGGGTGAAAAGCGTGTCGCCGCTCGGGCGCGACGTTGCACTCGTGCGGTTCGAAACGGTGCGCCAGGATGCCGGCGGGCAGCCCCAGGCGCCTGCCTCGTGGGTCTCCGTTATCCGCTACCGCTTCTCGGGCGAGCCGATGAAGCTGGAAGATCGGTTCGTGAACCCGCTCGGCTTCCAGGTGCTGCGCTACCGCCGGGACGCCGAAGCGCCTCCGCCGCCGCCTGAGCCAGTGCCGGCGGCAGGCGCGGCCGTCGCGGTTCAGCCGGTTGCGGTCGGCGTGGCCGTTCCCGTGGGCGCTCCCGCGACGACCACGACCACCACCACCACAACCGCCGCTCCACCCGCCCGGCTCGGCGCGCCGGTTGCCGTGGCCACGCCGGTTCGGGAGCGGAGGCGTTGAAGAAGGGCCTGCTCCTCCTCATGCTGGCGCTGTCCGCCGGCCCTGCGGTGGCCCAGATCAGGCCGCAGCCCGGCACTGGCGATCCGCATATCCGAACGGTGGATTTCACGCCGGACCACGTCGTCCTGCTGGAAGGCGCGCCAGGCTACCAGATCACGGTGGAGCTTTCGCCGGACGAGCAGGTGGAGAGCGTCGCGGTCGGCGACAGCGGCGCGTGGAGCGTCACCGCGAACCGCGCGGGCGACCACCTTTTCGTCAAGGCTCTGGCCGGTGACGTCTCAACCAACATGACGGTGATCACGAGCGCCCGGCTCTACAATTTCGAGCTGGCGCCGGCGGCAAGCTCCGCCGACATGGCCTATGCCGTGCGCTTCCGCTACCCGGCCGCCCCGCTTGGTCCGCTGCAGGCCATGGCGAGCGGCGGCGGCGAAGGCCGCTATCGGCTGCGCGGCGACAAGGAAGTGCAGCCCAGTGAGATCAGCGACGACGGCAGCCACACCTTTATCCGCTGGCCGCGCGACCGATCGCTCCCCGCCGTCTACGCGCTCGGCGACACGGGCCAGGAGATGCTGGTCAACGGCATGATGCGCGAGGATGACGTCTTCGTGATCTCCAGCGTGTGGCGCAAGCTCGTCTTCCGCATGGACAAACACGTCGCCCGCGCCACCCGCCAGAGTTCGGGCAGCTAATGGCGGGCACAGACGCCTCGATCGATCCGCGGATCGCCTTGCCGCTCCAGCCGGAGGGTGCCGAAGCAGGCGTCCGCCCGGTTGTGGCGGTACGCGGCTCCGGGCTGCCCCCGGCGCTGCTGTGGGGCGCGATGATCCTTGCGGGGATCATTCTCTTCGTCATCCTCGATAGCCGGCGGCGGGCGCAGCAGGGGGCAGTGGCGGAGCCCGCCGTCGCCGTTGCGATGCCCGCCGCGCCGCCGCTGTACATCCCGCCGACCCTGCCGCCGGCGCAAGGGGTGACCGTGGCACCGCCGCTGCAGCAATATGTCCTTGGTGAGCAGCCGCAGGTGCGCCCGCGCGCGCGCGGCGAGGCTCCGGTCCCAACCCAGCCGCAACAAACGACGATCCGCTACGATCCCCATCCGATGCCGCCGGGCGGCGGCTTCGTGCCTCCGCCGCAACAGCCGCCGCCGTCCCAGCGCGTGTCCAGCGGACCGGTCGTGGTGATCGATACCTCGACGCCCGCGCCTGCCGCCGCCCAAGGCGCGGGGGGCAAGGGGGGCTCAACAAGCGAGCAGTCGATCGGCGAAGCGCTCGGCACCTCGCAGCCGGTCAGCCGGGTCCGATCCAGCGTTTTCGCCAACCGCTCCACGACCGTCGAGCAAGGCGCGCTGATCCCCGCCGTTCTGGAGACGGCGTTTGATTCCCGGCGCCCAGGCTTCGCCCGCGCGATCGTGTCGCGCGACGTCCGCAGCTTCGACGGAACGCGGGTGCTGATCCCGCGCGGCAGCAGGCTCACGGGCGAGTACCGCTCCGACATCGAGCCGGGGCAGAAGCGCGCGCTGATCAACTGGACCCGGCTGGTGCGGCCGGACGGGGCCACCATCGCCATTTCCTCGCCAAGCGCCGATACGCTCGGCCGCGGCGGCGTTCGCGGAAGCTACAACAGCCACTTCTTCCAGAACTTCGCCGGCGCGGTGCTCCAAACGGTGATCCAGACCGGCGCTAGCCTCGCCACCCGCGCAACGAGGGGCGACGTCATCGTCGCCTTGCCGGGATCGGTTCAGCAGCAGCTGCCGACGGCCGCGACCGAAAACGGGAAGATCGTGCCGACGCTGACCATCGCCGCCGGCACCAGCATCAGCGTGTTCGTCGCCCGAGACCTCGATTTCAGCGCCGCCGAGAAAGCAAGGTGATCGCGGCGGCCGTTGAAGCGGACGCCCCCTCCGCGGGCGTTTACCTGCGCTCCTACCTGGCGCCGCTGACCGGCATGCTGGCGCGGCCGGACGTCACCGACATCTACGTAAACCGACCCGGCGAAATCTGGGTGGAAACCACGGGCGGCGGTATCGAGCGCCACGATGCACCGGGTCTCGATGAGGCGACGCTGGCGCGGCTCGCGCGGCAGGTGGCGGCGCTTTCGCATCAGGGCATCAGCCGCGAGCACCCGCTCCTTGCCGCGACGCTGCCGGACGGCGCGCGCATCCAGATCGTTGCGCCGCCCGCCACCCGCGGCCCACTTGCACTCGCGATCCGGAAGCACGTCTCGCCCGAGCTCAGCCTGTCCGATTACGTCTCAAGCGGCGCCTTCGGCGGCACCAAAGCGCGGGAAGGTTTTGAGCGCTCCGACGTCGATGCGACGCTTGCCGATCTTCTGGCGGCCGGCGACCTGCGCGGGCTCCTCGCCGCGGCGGTGAAGGCGCGCAAGAATATCCTCGTCTCCGGGGGCACGTCCACGGGCAAGACGACCTTTCTGAACGCCTTGCTGCGCGAGGTGCCGGCGGAAGAACGCCTGATCCTGATCGAGGATACGCCGGAACTGGCAGTCACCCACGCGAACCACATCGGCCTCGTTGCCGCGCGCGGCTCCCTCGGCGAAGCGCAGGTCGACACCGACGATTTGGTTTCCGCATCGCTCCGCATGCGGCCCGATCGGATCATTCTTGGCGAGCTGCGCGGCAGCGAGGCCGCTTCATTCCTGCGCGCAGTCAACACCGGCCATCCCGGCTCCATGACCACCGTTCACGCCGACAGCCCGGAGCGTGCGGTGGAGCAGATCGTGCTGCTCGTCCTGCAGGGCGGTACCCAACTCACCAGAGACGACGTTCACCACTATATCCGCCACTCGATCGACGTCTTCGTGCAGCTGACGCGCCGGGGCGGGCGGCGGTCGGTATCGGAGATCGTGCTTCGGCGGAGCTGAACCTTGCCGCGCGCGCGCGGGCTACTCCCACCGGATCTCCAGCCGCCGCGGCGTTAGGGTCGTCGCTGTCGCCAGCCACTCTGTGCCTTGGAGCGGCGCTGCCGCGCGAAACTTGCCCGGTGCGTCGAGCAAGCTGGACAAGGCCACCGCAATGATCCGGCGCGCAAGCGGCCCGCCCAAGCAAGCGTGGATGCCGTGGCCCAAGGTGAAGTGGTCACGATCGCCGCGCTCGAGCAGAAAATCGTCCGGCTGCGCGTACCGCTGCGGATCGCGATTGGCGGATGCCGTGCACAGTTGAACCAGGCTGCCGGCGGGGATGACAACGCCCCCAAGCTCCGCGTCCGCCGTCGTTCGCCGCGGCACCATATGTTCGGGCGGGTAGAGGCGAAGCACTTCTTCCACAAAGGCGCCGCGCAGTTCGGGCTGCTGACGGAGGGTTTCGGCAAGCGCCGAGTCCTCCAGGCACTTAAAGACGCAGCGGGTAATCACCCGCTCGGTGGTGACCGTGCCGGCAAGCCACATCAGCCGTACCAGGCTTCGGCACTGTGCCTCGTCCAGAGCCCCCGGCTCGTCCGCTTGCAGCCGCCGGAACATGGCGGAGAGGTGCGCCACCGAGTCGAGTTCCGCGATCAGCTTTGCCAACGCATCGGAATCATCCTTCAGCGCCTCCTCGCAGGCGGCGAGATGGTCCGCGACGCCTTCGTCGAAGCCGATCACCAGGCCCGTCACCGCGCGGCTCAGCGGCAGGCCGTAACCCGCCACCACATCCAGGCGCGGGCGGAGCAGCGACACCGCCACCGTCTTTGCTTCCGACTCCGCCAGGGTCAGCATCCGGCCCCCGAAGTGTCGCGAGATGACTTTGCGAACCGCGCCGTGGGATGGCGGGTCGGCGGCAAGCAGCACCGTGTCGATGGGCTGGTACGCCGCGTTGGAAAACAGATCGGGCTGGGAGAAGGCATTGCGCACCGCTCGATGGCTTAGCGCGATCCAGAAGCCGTGGCGCGGCAGGAAGAGCACTTCCCCCTCTTTGCGCAGCCGCCGGTAAGCGGAATACGGGTCGGACCGGACGGCCGGATCCTCCAGATCGACGGCAGCCGCAAAAGCGGCGGACCGCCGCAGCCGCGCGGTCCAGTTCTTCAGGGCTTGAAAGGCGCCGCTCACCCAGGCTGGTTGCCTGCCGGGCGCGCCGGGCACAAGCCTCCCCGCGCCTCAGTGCTTGGCGTTGCGCACAACCATGTCGAGCACTGCCGGGTGGAGCGGCCGGGCGAATTCGCAGCCGAGCAGGTGCCCGCGCATCCACACCACCGTGCCGTGCAGGCTTTCAAGGCCTGGGAGCTTCAGCCACACGTCCGTGCCGCGCTCGAGCTCAAGGTGGGTGGCGGCACGGAAGCCGTGGGTGGAAAGATCGAGGATCTGGATGGTCACGCCGCTTGCCCCGCGCTGACGAAGACCGGCGCCAAGCGTCACTTCCGCGCGGGAAGCCTTGCGCCCCTCGCTGCCCGGTTCGGTGGAAAGCTGACCAGTCAGCCCCTGCATGTCACTCCCCCGGAACCGCGATGCCCACGGAGACGCCCCACAGGCGCGCAAGCTTCTTTTCCTGCGCGCTCATATCCTCGCCGAAGAGGCGCGGGCGGCGGAAGCGGGGCTGGTTGGTGTCAACGGTGGTGCGCTTTAGCTGAACCAGCACTTCGCTTTCATCGATCGGGTAAGCGAATTCCAGGCCGGCGCGGCCTTCACCGGTCCAGGCGACGCGCGCCGGAACGGTGATGGAGCCGCGAAAGAAGATGAGGTCGGAGCCCTGCGGCGGAAGCGACTTGCCCTCCACCAGCGCACCTTTTTGGGAAAGGTCGCGAAGGCGGACGTCGATCTCCCCGCCGCCGCCGGTGCGCAGCTTGGCCGCGAGCAGGACCCGGGCGCGCTTGGCGCTCCTTTTGCCCGCTACCGGTCCGTCAACGAAGGGATGAACGCCCATCTGCCTCTTTCTCCATGTCTATTGGGCATCAGCCTAAAGGCGCGGCACCTAAATTGTGGTAAACATGGCCGCGGAAAATTGCGGGGTTTCGCCGCGCCGCCGAGTTGACCTCAGCCCGCGCCGCTTTAAGGCGCCGGGCATGCGCTTCTTTTCAGACAATGCCGCCGCCGCCTGCCCGGAAGTGATGAGCGCGCTCCATGCCGCCAACGCGCTCGACACCGCTTATGACGGCGACAGGTGGAGCCAGCGGCTCGATTCGGCCTTCTCCGACCTGTTCGAGACGCAGGTTTCGGCATTGTGGGTCGCCACCGGCACGGCCGCGAACTGCCTTGCCCTTGCCGCTTTGTGCCCACCGGAAGGCAGCATCGTCTGCCACCGCGACGCCCATATCCAGAACGACGAATGCGGCGCGCCCGAGTTCTACACGCACGGCGCGAAGCTGATGCTTGCCAAAGGCGAAGGCGCCAAGCTGACGCCGGAGAGCGTGACCGACGTCCTCACCGGCATTCGCAACGACGTCCATCAGGTCCAGCCCCGCGCCCTCTCCATCACCAACGCCACCGAATACGGCTTGGTCTACACGCCGGACGAGGTAGCGGCGCTAGGCGACCTTTGCCGTGAGCGCGGCCTCGGCTTCCACATGGACGGCGCCCGCTTCGCCAATGCGGTGGTGCGCAGCGGAGCGTCGGTGGCCGATCTCGCGTGGCGCGCGGGCGTGGACGCCTTGAGCTTCGGTTTCGCCAAGAATGGCGGCATGTCGGCGGAAGTTTTGATCTTCTTCGGCGAGCAACACCGCCAGGCGACGCTCTACCGCCGCAAGCGCGCCGGGCACCTCCTGTCCAAGGGCCGCTTCATGGCCGCCCAGGTGCTTGCCATGCTTGAGAATGACGTCTGGCTGCGCAACGCCCGCGCTGCAAACGACTCCGCCGCCCGCCTTGCCGCCGCAGCGCCGGATCGCCTCGTCTTGCCCGTCGAGGCCAACGAACTGTTCATCCGAGTCACCGCCAACGAAGCGCAGCGGCTTCGCGACGCCGGCTTTGACTTCTACGATTGGGGCCCCGGCGAAGCCCGGCTGGTGACGAGCTGGGACAGCGATCCGGGCGCGGTGGACGCGCTCGCCGCCGCCATCGCCGCTCTCTAGGGCGTAGGGACATGCCGCACCGGCAGACGAGCTTCTTCGAGCCGAGGGTCATTTTTCCCTTTCTGCTCATCACCCTGATCTGGGGCTCGACCTGGCTGGTGATCCGCGACCAGCTCGGCACGGTACCGGCGGGCTGGTCGGTGACCTACCGCTTCATCATCGCCGCCTCCACGATGTTCGCCCTCGCCCGCTTCCGAGGAGATTCACTGCGCATCGGGCGTGAAGGCCACCTGCTCGCGGTGGGCTTCGGCGTTCCGCAATTCTTTTTGAACTTCAACTTCGTCTACGCGGCGGAGCATTACGTGACCTCCGGGCTCGTCGCGGTGGTGTTCGCGCTGCTGCTTGTCCCCAACTCGGCACTCGGCTGGCTGTTTCTGAAGCACAAGGTGACAGGCCGCTTCCTGCTCGGCTCCGGCATCGCCGTCGTCGGCGTCGGCCTGCTGTTTCTTCAGGAAATCCGCCATTCTGAAGTAGCGGCGGGCGACATTCTGCTCGGCATCGGCCTGACGCTGATTGCCGTCCTCTCCGCCTCCGTGTCCAACGTCATGCAGGCCTCCGAGCGCCTCCGCCACCGGCCCGTTGCGGCGATGCTGGCCTGGGGCATGTTCTACGGTCTGCTGGTCGACGCAGCCTTCGCCTGGTTCCTGCACGGCCCCCCGGTTGTGGAAGCCCGGCTGAGTTATTGGCTCGGCCTCATCTATCTCGGCCTGTTCGCCTCCGCTTTGGCCTTTACCATCTACTTCCGGCTGATCCGGCTGATCGGCCCCGCGCGCAGCGCCTATTCGAGCCTGCTGGTGCCGGTGATCGCCATGGCTTTGTCCACGGTGTTTGAAGGCTATCGCTGGTCCGCGCTCGCCGCGGCGGGCGGCGTCCTCGCGCTGATCGGCCTGGTGATCGCGCTTCGCTCCAACCGCCCCAAGGCGGCGGCCGAAGGCTAGGGCCTCACCGCCGGCCGCGGTGCGGGCTTGTCGACCCCGGCAGGCGCCGCCGGCCCGCGCGGCGGCGGCACCGCGTCCACCGGCCCCTGCGGATCGTCCGCAACCGTTTCCTCAGGCGCCCCGCCAAGGCCCATCCACGCAATGACGGCGGCGAGTATCGCAAGAAAGAGGAGGAAGCCGAAGCAGCCGCGGCGATTCTGTTTTTCTAAACGCATGGGACTGGCAACGTTCGCGGCGGCGGCTGGGTCCACATGAAATCCTCCCCTTTTCAGGCGCGTATACCGGTCGCCGCGCATTGCGCCTCCTCTCCTGCGCGCCTACCTCGCCTCCATGCTCGTCGCCCAGAACGCTCCCGCCGCCCCCGTCGCTATCCGCCGCGAGGATTACCGCCCGCCCGACTGGCTGGTGCCGGAGATCGCGCTGGACTTTCAGCTCGGCGCGGAGCGGACGCAGGTGCGCTCGCGGCTGACGGTGGAGCGCAATGGCGACGACGACCGCCCGCTCCGCCTCAATGCCGAAGCGCTGACCATCCTGTCGGTCACGGTGAACGGGGAGCCGGTCGATTTCACTTATGCCGACGAGATGCTGACCGTTCCCCTCTCCGGCACCAGCGCCATGGTGGAAACGCTGGTCGAAGTCGCGCCGCGCGCCAACACCCAGCTGATGGGCCTCTACGAATCCGGCGGCATATTGTGCACCCAGTGCGAAGCGGAAGGCTTCCGCCGCATCACGCCCTTTCCCGATCGGCCGGACGTGCTCAGCCGTTACCGGGTGCGGATGGAGGCGGACAAGGCGCTCTACCCGGTGCTGCTTTCGAATGGCGATCCGGTTGCATCTGGCGACGCGGATGGCGGCCGCCACTGGGCCGAGTGGCACGACCCGTTCCCCAAGCCCTGCTACCTGTTCGCGCTTGTCGCCGGCGATCTCGTCGCAAACCGGAACAGCTTCACCACCCTGTCCGGCCGCCGGGTCGATCTCGGAATCTGGGTGCGCGAGGCGGATCTCTCCAAAACCGACCACGCCATGCAGGCGCTCAAGGCTTCGATGAAGTGGGACGAGGAGACCTACGGCCGCGAATACGATCTTGCCGTGTTCAACATCGTCGCCGTCGCCGATTTCAACTTCGGCGCGATGGAGAATAAAGGCCTCAACATCTTCAACTCGCGCTACATCCTCGCCGACGCAGAGACCGCCACGGACGCGGATTTCGACGCGGTGGCAGGCGTCGTCGCGCACGAATATTTCCACAATTGGTCGGGCAACCGGATCACCTGCCGCGACTGGTTCCAGCTCTCGCTGAAGGAAGGCTTCACGGTCTTCCGCGATCAGGGCTTCTCGGGCGACATGGGCTCCCACGCGGTGAAGCGGATCGAGGATGTGCGGGTGCTTCGCGCCGCCCAATTCCCGGAAGACGGCGGCCCGCTTGCACACCCGGTGCGGCCCGAATCCTACCAGGAGATCTCCAATTTCTACACGGCGACCATCTACAACAAGGGCGCCGAGCTGATTCGGATGATGCATACGTTGGTGGGCCCGGAGCGCTTCCGCGCCGGCACCGACCTGTATTTCGACCGCCACGACGGCGAAGCGGCGACCTGCGAGGATTTCATCCGCGCCATGGAAGACGGCGCGGAGGTCGATCTCTCGGCCTTCCGCCTTTGGTATTCCCAAGCTGGAACGCCGCGCGTCACGGCCTGGCTGGAGCACGACGCTGCATCGAGCCGCGCGACCTTGCGGCTGACTCAGCAGGTGCCGCCGACGCCGGGGCAGCCGACCAAGCAGCCGATGCCGATCCCGCTGCGCATCGCCCTTTTCGGCGAGGGCTCCGGTACGAAGCTGGACGAGCGTCTCGCCACCCTGGACTCGGCACAAACGCAGCTACACTTCGAAGGCATCGCCGAGCGGCCGGTGCTGTCGATCAACCGCGGCTTCTCGGCCCCGGTGATCGTCGAGACGGACCGCAGCGGCGCGGACTTGGCATTCCTGTCGGCGCACGACGACGATCCCTTCGCCCGCTACGAAGCGATGCAGCAGCTGATGCTCGGCACGTTGCTGACCGCCGTCTCCGGTGGCGACGCGGCACACGAGCCGGTGGTGGAGGCAGTAAGTGAGACCCTTGTGAACCCAGCGCTTGACCCGGCCTTCATTGCCGAAGCGGTGCTGCTGCCAAGCGAGGCGTTCATCGGCGATCACATGGCCGTCGTTGATCCGGAGGCGGTGCGTGTCGCGCGCGAAGCCCTCCGCCGCCGGCTCGGCGAGGCGCTGGAGGGGCAATGGCGCAGCGCCTACGCATCCACCGCCGCCAACCGCTTCGAATATTCCCCCGCCGCCAAGGGCGCGCGGCGGCTTCGGGCGGTGGCCCTGGGCTATCTGATGGCGAGCGGCGCCGGCGACGCACCCGCGCTGGCGCTGCGCCAGTTCGAGGATGCCGACAACATGACCGACCGGCAGGGCGCGCTTGGCGCTCTGGT
Organism: Allosphingosinicella sp.; assembly: GCA_036386995.1. Taxonomy (GTDB): domain Bacteria; phylum Pseudomonadota; class Alphaproteobacteria; order Sphingomonadales; family Sphingomonadaceae; genus Allosphingosinicella. The sequence goes on from DASVUO010000079.1 coordinate 11,700, forward strand.
CAATTCGGAGGCTCCCGAGCGGGAGGCGGCGCTTCAGGCGTTCTACGACCGCTTCCGCGGCGACGGGCTGGTGCTCGACAAATGGTTCACCGTGCAGGCCCTCTCCACCCGCGACGACGCGCTGGCGCAGGTCGAAGCGCTCTCCGGCCACCCCGATTTCACCCTCGCCAACCCGAACCGGATGCGCGCGCTCGTGGGCGCCTTCACCGCCAACCAGCGGGCGTTTCACGACGCGTCCGGGCGCGGCTACCGGTTTTTGGCCGATATGATCCTGAAGGTGGACGCCTTGAACCCGCAGACGGCGGCGCGGCTGGTGCCGCCGCTCGGCCGCTGGCGACGGTTCGACGAAGCGCGCCAGGCGCTGATGCGCGCAGAGCTGGAGCGCATCGTAGCCGGCCCAGGCCTGTCCAAGGACGTGCTGGAGCAGGCGTCGAAGAGCCTCGGCTAAACCAGCCGCAGCGCGTTCAGGGCGACGGCTAGCCCTGCGAGCAGGAACAGGATCGCGGTGCCGATGCGAAGCGACCGAACAGGCAGGCGCTTGAACAAGGCGGGGCCGAGCAGCACCGCGGGAACGCTTGCCGCCATCACGCCTGCGGCTGAGCCGAAGGCGGGAAGCAGCGCCGAATCGGTGCGGGCGGCGATGGCGAAGGTGGTGAACTGGGTCCGGTCGCCGAGCTCGGCGAGGAACACGCCAAGCGCCGCGGCGAACATGGCGGGGCCGGCGAGCGTCTGGGCGTAGGCCGGAGTCTTTCGCATCAGGAAGCCGGGCGCGGCAGCGAATAGCAAGGCGAGCCCAAGCAGCAGGGACAAAGCGCGAAGGGTGACGGTGTCGTGCACCAGCGTTCCGAAGAAGCCGGCGATCAGCCCGCTCGCCAAAGCGGCGAAAGCGGCACCGGCGAGGAGCGCGCCAGGTCGCCCGTAGCGCGCCGACAGGACCACCAGCACCAGCTGGGTCTTGTCCCCCCACTCGGCAAGAAACGCGGCAATGAAGGCGGGGAGAAGGGCTTCCAACGTTTAGAGCCGCACCGAAACCGAGGCGAGCAGCGCTTCGCTCGCGGCGTCGTCCAGCCGCTCACAGCCGATCGCGTCGCGGAGGCGGGTGAGATACAGCGCGGTTGGGCAGCAGCGCAGATCGTTGCCGCTTTTGCCCACCGCCCGCTCCAACGCTTCGGCAAGCCGCACCACCGGCGTCAGCCCATAAGCCGCGGCAAGGCTGCGCATACCATCCACACGCAGCGCGAAGTCGCGTGCCGACAAGCGCTGTCGCGTCGCCTGAAGGGCTTCCAAGCGGTCGCAAAGCTCGCCCCGCACCAGCATCATTGCATCTTCGCCGTGGTGCATTGCCTGCCTCCCGCCTTAGTGGAGAGACGATGCGCGCTTATGGTTACGGAGAGGTTAAAGCCGAGCGGCCTTGACAGCCGCTCCGCCATTCGGCAGAGGCGGCGATCAAGGAAGCGGCGCTAAACGGCCGCTTTTTTTCATCCAATTTCCATTTTGAGAGGCTGTCATGGCCAAGCCGACCACCGTCAAGATCAAGCTCGTCAGCAGCGCCGACACCGGCTTCTTCTACGTAACCAAGAAGAACCCGCGCAACATCACCGAGAAGATGACCTTCCGGAAGTATGACCCGGTTGTCCGCAAGCACGTGGACTTCAAGGAAGCCAAGATCAAATAAGCCGCGGGGGCTCATCGCCCCCATGCGCTTCGTCCGGCAGGCGGGGGTCCTCATCGGGATTCTCCGCCTGAACCACATTGGGGGCAGGTGATTCGAGCTCGGGCGCCTGGGCAGCCTCCGCTTCCAGCGCCTCCGCCTCTTCCGCCGCCCGCGCTTCCGCCGCTTCAAGCAAGGCGCGGACCGAACCGATGAACTTCATCAGCGAAATGGGCTTCGAGACATAGCCTTCCGCGCCCGCGTCGCGGATCCGCTCCTCGTCGCCCTTCGCCGCATAAGCGGTCACCGCCATGATCGGCATGCGCTTCAGCTCGTCGTCGCCCTTGATCTGCTCGATGAGCTCCAAGCCGCTGATATAGGGCATCTGGATGTCCATCACGATCAGGTCCGGCTGGAAGTCGCGCGCGCGCGCCACCGCCTCCCGCCCGTCACGCACCGGCTCGGCCGCGTAGCCGTGCGCGCGCAGCAGGTCGCAGAAGAGCTTCAGATTGAGTTCGTTGTCCTCGACAACGAGGATTTTTTGTCCCACGCGCCACCTTCTAGGCGATGACGATTCCCGACACAAACGATCCCGAAGCCCTTGCCCTCTCCGCCCTCGGCTGGTGC
>DASVUO010000080.1:0-3582 GCA_036386995.1 Allosphingosinicella sp.
GCGCTGTTCGGCATCCCGCTGGGCCGCCTCGCCGACAGCTGGTACCGGGGCCGGCTGATGGCAATGGGCCTGGCGCTCTGGTCGTCGATGACCGCTTTCTCCGGCTTCGCATCCACCTTCGGCATGCTCGCCGCCGCCCGCATCGGCGTCGGCATTGGTGAGGCAAGCGCGTCCCCTGCGGCCTATTCGATGATCTCGGATTATTTCCCGAAGGAACGCCGCGCCACCGCCCTCTCGATCTACTCGAGCGGCCTGTACATCGGCGGCGGCCTCAGCCTGCCGATCGGTGGGTTCGTTGTCAGCCGCTGGAACGCCGCTTTTCCCGACGCCGCCGCAGCGCCCCTTGGCCTCGCCGGCTGGCAGGCCGCCTTCATTGCGGTTGGCCTACCCGGCCTGTTGCTCGCTTTGTGGGTCCTGTCCCTGCGCGAACCGCACCGCGGCGAGTCCGACGATCTCCCCCAGCCCATTGTCCGCCCCGGCGCGTGGAGCGGTTTCGCGGGCGAGCTGATGGCGATCCTGCCGCCGCTCACCCTGATCAGCGTCGCACGCTACCCCGGCGAGCTTGCCCGTAACCTGGCCGTCCTCGTCCTCGTCGCCGCCGCGGCCGCCGGCCTGATCCGGCTGACCGGCGACTACCCGCAATGGCTTGCCTACGGCCTCGGCATCTACGCCATCGTCTCCTGGATCCAGACGCTCAAGCACCGCGATCCGCCCGCTTACCGCCTGATCTGGGGCACCCCCGCCGTGGTGATCCTCACCATCGCGTTCGGAAGCATCTCCTTCGTCACCTACGCGACCAGCTTCTGGATTCCGTACTTCGTGGAACAGACCTTCTACGCCGGCCCAATGGGTCCCGCCGCATTCCTCGGCGGCGTCACGGCAAAGGAAGAAGTCGGCGTAATCGTCGGATGGGGCGGCGCATTTTCGGCCGCCACCGGCGTCATCCTCGGCGGCTACCTTTCCGACCGCTGGCGCGAACGGAATCCGCGCGGCCGCATCTACGTCAACATGATATCGGCCTTGGTGCCGATCCCGCTGATCGCCTTCATGCTGACCACCGACAGCCTTTCGGCCTTCTACCTCGCCTTCCCGGTCGCGAACCTCTTCGCCTCCGCCTGGGTGGGTGCCGCCGTCGCCACCCTCCAGGACCTCGTCCTGCCCCGGATGCGCGGCACGGCCGGTGCCACCTACATCCTGGGCACCACCATGGTCGGTCTGGCGCTCGGCCCCTATTTCGCCGGCAAGATGTCGATGCTGACCGGCGACCTCCAGCTCGGCATCGCCGCCCTTTACCTGATGCCGCCGCTCACCCTGCTCGGCCTTTGGTACGGCGGCCGCCGCATTGCCGAACTTGAAGCAACCAAGATCGAGCGTGCCCGCGCCGCCGGTGAGCCGATCTAGCCGCTTCGACTGCTAGCGCAGAACCCCGCAGGCAATCCGGTCGCCGGAATTGCCGGACGGATCGGTACGGTAATCGTCGGCACGCTGGTGGATGACGACCGCCGCGCCGTCCATGTCGAGCATCGCGTTGGACACGCCGCCGATCGCCGCGCCGAGAATGGTGTATTCGAAGCTGCCACGCCCGTCGGCACCGACCAGCAGGTTCGGCAGATCGCCTTTGTGCATACCGGCCGGATTGTCCTTGCCGTGCTGCATCCCTGTCGGGTTCCAGTGCCCTCCGGCCGACGCAAAGGCCGGTCCCTCGCAGCGCCCCGTCATATGAACGTGCGCACCGTAAGCGCCCGGCGCCATGCCGTCCGCTTCGATGCGAATGCGAACGCCCTCGCCCGCTTCCTCGGCTGTCGCCCGGGCCATCACTTTGCCGCCTGCGTTCGAAATGTCCGCCGCCGCGCTGGACGGCCCAAGCGGCACCCCGGCAAGCGGCCCCTCGTCGCGCTCGTTCGCGGCGCAGCCCGCCAGGAGCAAAGCCGCCGTCGCCGCGCCGATTGTGATCCGCTTCATGTCGCTCTCCTGTTGGCCTTCAGCCAGTGAACGAGCCGCCGCCGCAACGGTTTCAGCCAATCAGCTCCGCGCCGGCCGCCCCACGAAATAGCCGCGCAAGCCCGCTTCCTCCACTTCGTCGGCCGGGTAGACGTTGCGCAGGTCGACGAACACCGGTTGCGCCATGGTCCGCGCGAGCCGCGGCAGGTCGAGCGCGCGAAGCACGTCCCACTCGGTCACCAGCACAACCGCGTCCGCGCCGTCCGCCGCTTTGTAGGCGCTGTCGAAGAACTGGACGTTCGGCATCAGCGGCCGCGCCTGCTCGGTGCCTTCGGGATCGAACCCGCGCACATCCGCCCCCGCATCCTCGAGCGCTTGGACGATCGACAGCGACGGCGCATCGCGCATGTCGTCGGTGTTTGGCTTAAAGGTCAGGCCGAGCAGCGCCACCGTCTTGCCCCGCGCTTCGCCGCCCAGCGCCTGGATCACCTTGCGGCCCATCGCCCGCTTGCGCGCTTCGTTCACCTTGGCGACCGATTCCACGATGCGCAGCGGCGCGCCATGGTCTTCGGCGGTCTTGAGCAGCGCCAGCGTGTCCTTCGGAAAGCAGGAACCGCCATAGCCCGGGCCCGCGTGCAGGAATTTCGAACCGATGCGATTGTCGAGCCCGATGCCGCGCGATACGTCCTGCACGTCGGCGCCGACGATCTCGCACAGATCGGCGATCTCGTTGATGAAGGTGATCTTGGTCGCCAGAAACGCGTTCGCCGCATATTTTATCAGCTCGGCCGTCCTCCGGCTGGTGAACAGCAACGGCGCCTTGTTGAGGTACAGCGGCCGGTAGACTTCCTTCAGGATTTCCGCCGCTTCGTCATCATCTGTGCCGACCACGATCCGGTCGGGGCGCTTGAAGTCTTCGATGGCCGCGCCTTCGCGCAGGAATTCCGGGTTAGACACGACCCAGGCGCGCGCATCCGGCCGCGCCTCGCGCACAATCCGCTCCACTTCGTCGCCCGTGCCGACCGGCACCGTGGATTTGGTGACAATCGCCGCCGGCCCGGTCAGCGCCTCGGCGATCTCGCGCGCGGCGCCGAACACGTAGCTCAAATCAGCATGGCCGTCGCCGCGCCGCGACGGCGTCCCCACAGCGATGAAGATCGCGTCGGCGCCGTCGACACCCTGCTTGAGGTCGGTGGTGAAAGAGAGCCGCCCGCCGCGCACGTTGCGCTCGACGAGCTGGTCCAAGCCCGGCTCGAAGATCGGCATCACGCCGCGCTTCAGCGCCTCGATCTTTCCTTCGTCTTTGTCGACGCAGGTGACGTCGTGGCCGAAGTCCGAAAAACAGGCTCCGGACACAAGACCGACATAGCCGGTCCCGATCATGGCGATGCGCATCGATACTCCCGGGGAAGGTCAAGGGTGGCGGCGGCTTATCGCAGCCGGAGGCATGCACAAAGGCTTTTCACGGCGGGCAAACGCGTAGCGGCGCGGGGAGACGCAAGCGTGCCGAAACCGCACAGCGCGCAGCACAAAAAGAAAGAGCCGGTTCCTAAGAACCGGCTCCTCTTTTTCGGTGATGGATGCCCGCCGGAGCGGACGTCCCTCTTTACCAGCCGGAGCCGGGACCGAAGCTGATTTCCA
>DASVUO010000081.1:0-6541 GCA_036386995.1 Allosphingosinicella sp.
TTACGCGAACCATCCTTTTTAAAAGTCATTTCGATAAGGTCAAAGCGTGCCTCCCGCAGGGCCGGGATGTCGACTGCAAGCGCAGCATGTATCAGATTTATTAGGGTGGTCTTCCCAGTGCCGTTGCGGCCGATGAGGAAGTTTGCGTCTTCCTTCAGTCGCAGATGGATAGGGCTCCGCTGGCCACGGAATCCTTTGATGTCTATTGATTTAAGCTTGTGCATCGCTTGCCCCTTGGTCCGAGCATCGCAGCTCTCCTGACCATTGGTGGGTAGGCTACATCAGCCAGTGCATGTGAGGAAGCCCCGCTCGATGTGGCTGGAGCAGAAGCTTCGTTTCACGCAGGACCGCATTCGAGAGAGAGACCTGTTCTCAAGCGCAGAGCTCTAACCTTCCATGAGTTAGCTCCCGAACTGGCTCCAGCTAGGACCCAAGCCCGACCCAAGGCTTACGTGCCTTCCGGCTTATGTCTCGGTGCTTGCCTGTAGAAGGTATGGTGCCGCTTAGGTGACTCGAACACCTGACCCCATCATTACGAATGATGTGCTCTACCAGCTGAGCTAAAGCGGCCTTCCCGTGGGAAGGGGCGCGTCTATCAGCGCGGTGCGGCTCTGACAAGCCGGAGCGCCGCCTTGCCGGCCGCCGAACAGGCTTAACCGATTCTCAACCACAATGCGTGCAGTGTTGCCTCTGGATAAGGGCAAAAGGGCATCGGCTCGATGGACAGCGTGCGCGGATTTGACGAGGAGCTGGATTACAGCTCCGCCGCCGACGGGGAGGACGCGATCGAAGCGCCGCCCGAAATCGGCGTGGACGAGCGCCGCATGCACGTGCGCGCCTATAATTATTGGGTGTCGCTGCTCGACGGCCGCGCCTACCCTTCCATCCAGGACTTGAACCCGCAGACCATGGGCGACTTCGGCCCGCACAGCGTGCTGCTCGATTTCACCGACGGCAGCGACGATCCCAAGGTCTCCTGGCTCGGTCGCGCGCTTCGCGAGGAATGTGATCTACTGGGAGATATCCGGCGGATCAGCGACGTGCCGAAGCGCTCGCTGCTGTCGCGGCTGACCGACCATTACCTCCAGATCATCGCCAACCGCGCGCCGATCGGCTTCGAGGCCGAGTTCGTCGGCCAGCGCGGCCGCAACACCATGTACCGCGGCATCCTGATGCCCTTCTCGTCCTCGGGCGAGAAGATCGACTTCATCTACGGGGTGATCAACTGGAAGGAGATCGCCGAAAGCCACGTCAGCGATTCCATCGCCCGCGACGCCCGGCGCGCGCTTGCCGCCGCCCCGGCGCCGGCCGAAGCGAGCCCGGTCTGGGCCGACGGCCCGAACGCCGAACCGCTGGAGCCGGGTTCGGGCGCGGTCGTCGTTGCGGAAGACGATTGGGATGCCCCCGAACTCCCGCTCGGCGAGGATGCCGAGCTTGCCGACCGCCTTTGCGCGGCCCGCGAATGCGCCGAAGCCGCGCGGGGCGCCGACGGGCGAAGCCGCGCCGCTTTGTACCGCGCGCTCGGCCTTGCCTACGATTTCGCCCGGATCGCAGAAGCGCGGCCGGAGGATTATCGCGAACTGCTCGACAATGCCGGCGTGAAGGCACAGGCGCGGGCGCCGATGACGGCGGTCGCCAAGCTGATCTTCGGCGTTGAATACGACAAAGCGCGTCTCACCGAATTCGCCTCCGCCCTGAGCTGGGCGCGCAGGCAGGAGCTCGCCGTCGGCGCGTTTCGCGACTATCTCGACGGCTTCGACGGAGGCTTGAAGGGCGTCGTCCAGGCCGAGCGCCGAACTCGTAAGCCCGCGCCGCAGCCGGACGCCGGCGAAGCCGCCCGCGCCGCTTTGCGCCGGGTGCCGGGCTTCGCAAGCATCGCCTTCGAGAGCGGCAGCGACGCGGAGTTCGTGCTCCTTCTCGGCCGCCGCGAAGAAGGCGGCACCCTCGCCTTGCTCGGCGCGCTGGACGAACCGGCGCTCACCGAACGCGCCATCCGCAAGATCGGCAAGGCGGCCTAGGAAGCGCCCGCGACGAGGGCGTTCCACGCCGCCTCGTCGATCACCTCGATGCCGAGGTCTTGCGCCTTCTTGAGCTTCGAGCCCGCACCGGGCCCCGCGATCAGCAGGTCGGTTTTGGCAGACACCGATCCGGCGACCTTGGCGCCGAGCTTTTCGGCCTGCGCCTTGGCTTCATCCCGCGACAGCGTTTCCAGGCTTCCGGTGAACACCAGCGTCTTGCCCGTAACGGGGGATTCCTTGGTCTTCCACACCAGATCGGCAGGCTCCACCCCCGCCGCCTGAAGGTCGTCAAGCACCTGCCGGTTGTGCGGTTCTTCGAAGAAATCGAGCAGGGCGTTGGCGACTTCCGGGCCGATGCCGGGCGTTTCGATGGCCGCGACCACCGCCTTGTCGCGGCGCGCGAGGTATTTGCGCTCCTCCTCGCCAAGGGCCGGCACGATGCCGCGTCGGGTTTCCAGCGCGGTGTCGATCATCGCGCGCAGGCCGGCCCAGCTCGTGTAGCGGCGCGCGAGGTCGCGGGCGGTGACTTCGCCGACGTGGCGGATGCCGAGTGCGAACAGGAAGCGGTCGAGCGGCGGGCGGCGCTTGGCATCGATAGCGGCGATCAGGTTCGCCGCCGAAATCTCCGCCCAGCGTTCGCGGGCGAGCAGAGATTCCTTGGTCAACGTGAAGATGTCGGCCGGCGACTGGACGAGGCCGTCGCGGAAGAAGCTTTCGATATTGGTGATGCCGAGGCCTTCGATGTCCAGCGCGTGGCGCGAAACGAAGTGGCGGAGGCGCTCGACGCGCTGGGCCGGGCAGATCAGGCCGCCGGTGCAGCGGACATCCACTTCGCCTTCCTCGCGCACCGCTTCCGATCCGCATTGCGGACAGCTTGTGGGGAAGGGGTAAGGCGGCAGGTCCGCGTCAGGCGTCAGGTTCTCGAGCACCTGCGGGATGACGTCGCCGGCGCGCTGGATCCGGACTCGATCGCCGGGTCGAACGCCGAGGCGCGCGATCTCGTCGGCATTGTGCAGCGTGGCATTCGTCACCGTCACCCCGCCGACGCTCACCGGCGTGAGCCGAGCGACGGGCGTGAGTTTGCCGGTGCGGCCGACCTGGATGTCGATCGCCTCCAGCAGCGTCTCCGCCTTTTCCGCGGGGAATTTGTGGGCCAGCGCCCACCGCGGCGCGCGGAAAACGAAGCCGAGCCGTGCTTGGAGGTCGAGCCGGTCGACCTTGTAGACAACACCGTCGATGTCGAAGCCGAGGTCGGCGCGCTTGCTCTCGATCATCCGGTAGTGGGCGAGGATTTCCGCTGCGTCGGCGCTGCGCAAGAGGTCGTCGGCAATCGGAATGCCCCATGAGGCGATCGCCTGCATGACCTCGAACTGCGTCTCGCCGGGCAGTGCGGAGGCTTCGCCCCAACCGTGGGCATAGAAGCGCAAGGGCCGGGCGGCGGTGACCGCCGGGTCCTTCTGGCGAAGCGAGCCGGCGGCCGCGTTGCGCGGATTGGCGAACTGGCGGGCTTTCTCCGGATCGTCCGCTTCGGCGAGCAGCCGGGCGTTGAGCGCCGCGAAGTCCGCCTTGGACATGTACACTTCGCCGCGGATTTCGAAGATGTCGGGGATTGCGTGCTCCGGCGAAGGCCGGAGCGCTGGGTGTTGATCCGCAACGCTCCGGCCTTCGCCGGAGCACAAGGTTTGCGGGATGTCGCTGATGGTGCACGCGTTCAGGGTCACGTCCTCACCCGTGGTGCCGTCGCCGCGGGTGGCGGCGAGGACGAGGACACCCCTCTCGTAGCGCAAGGAGCAGGACAGGCCGTCGATCTTCGGCTCGGCGGTAAGCGCCACGTGCGCATCGTCCGCCAGGCTCAGGAAGCGGCGGATGCGGGCAACGAAGTCGATCACTTCCTCATCGCTGAACGCATTCTCCAGGCTGAGCATCGGCAGCGCGTGGCGCACCTTGGAGAGGTGCGCGGCAGGCGCGGCGCCAACGAGGCGGGAGGGCGAGTCCTCCCGCACAAGGTGAGGGAAAGCCGCCTCCAGCTCACGATTGCGGCGCACCAGCGCGTCATAGGCCGCGTCGCTGATCTCCGGCGCATCGTCGGTGTGGTAGAGCCGATTGTGATGCGCAATTTGCGCGGCAAGCGTCTCAAGCTCAGCAGCGGCTTCTGCTTCGGTCATTGGCAAAGCCTACGCCGCCTCGAGCAGACGAACCGCCTGCGCCCTCGCTTCGTCTGTGACCTGCGCGCCTGAGAGCATTCTGGCGATTTCCTCTCGCCTGCGCGCCTCGTCCAGCGTCTGGACGCCCGTGCGGGTGACGGTGCCTTGGTGGCTTTTTTCGATCAGGAGGTGGCGGGCGCCTCGGGCAGCGACCTGGGGGCTGTGGGTGACGACGAGGAGCTGCGCGCCCTCGGCGAGGCGGTGGAGGCGCTCGCCGATTGCGCTTGCCACTGCGCCCCCGACGCCGCGGTCGATTTCGTCGAAGATCATCGTGCCGGCACCGCCTTCTTCGGCAAGCGCGACCTTCAGGGCGAGGATGAAGCGCGACAATTCGCCGCCGCTGGCGATCTTGGTGAGCGGCGCGAAGGGGGCGCCGGGGTTGGTGGAGACTTCGAACTCCACGCGGTCGCGGCCGCGCGCGGTCCATTGCCCTTCGCCAAGCGGCTCGACGGCGGTGCGGAAGCGAGCGGCGTCGAGCTTCAGCGGGGCGAGCTCGCGCGCAACCGAGAAGTCGAGGCGGAGCGCGGCGGCCTTGCGCTGCTCGGTAAGGCGAAGGGCGGCGGCTTCGTAGGCGGCGCGGGAGTCGCGCACCCGGCGCTCCAGCGCGGCGAGGCCTTCGGTGCCGGCCTGAAGGGCGGAGAGGCGGGCGGCGAGTTCTTCGGCGAGGGCCGGAAGCGCGTCGGGGTCGACGCGGTGCTTGCGGGCGATCGCGCGGATGTCGAACAGCCGGGTTTCGGCTTCGTCCAGCCTGGCGGGATCGTAGGATAGAGCTTCCGCCGCTTCGGCGAGGCGGTCCTCTGCGTCCGACGCTTCGATCAGCGCGCGGTCCAGCGCCTCCAGCGCGGCGCCGAGCTTGTCATGCTCGCCGCCGACCCGCTCCAGCCGCCGCGCCGCCTGGCGCAGCAACGAGAGACCGCCGTCCGATCCGTCAAGAAGCTCCGTCACCGCGCCGATATCTTCGGCGAGGCGGGCGCCCTTCTGCATGTTCGCGCGCAGCTCGGCGAGCGCTTCCTCCTCGCCGGGCTCGGCGGCCAGTTTGGCGAGTTCGGCGACGCTATGTTCCAGCCATTCGCGGTCGCGGGCGGCGACGTCGAGATCCTCGCGGGTGCGGGCAAGCGCGGCTTCCGCCTCGCCCCAGGCGCGGAAGGCGGCTTCGGCGTCTGCGGCGTCGATGCGGCCGAAGGTGTCGAGCAAGGCGCGGTGGCCGCGCGGGTTCAGGAGTCCGCGATCGTCGTGCTGGCCGTGAATTTCCACCAGCATCGCGCCAAGCTCGCGCAGCAGCCCCACGGAGGCGGATTGATCGTTGACGAGGGCGCGGCTGCCGCCGTCCGCCTTGACGATGCGGCGGATAACCAGCGGCTCGCCCGGCTCGCCCTCAAGGCCGTTTTCGGCGAGCAGCGCCCGAGCGGGATGTTCGGAAGGAAGTTCGAAGGTGACGGCGACCACCGCCTGTCCCTGCCCGGCGCGGACAAGGCCGCTGTCGGCGCGGGCGCCCAAGGCAAGGCCGAGGGAATCGAGCAGGATCGACTTGCCCGCCCCCGTTTCGCCGGTGAGCACGCCCAAGCCGGGACCGAATTCGAGATCAAGGCTCTCGATCAGCACGACGTCGCGGATGGAGAGCCCGGTCAACATGGCCGGGACCTTGCCACCGCGCCGTTCGTCAGATCAAGCGGCCGGCGCTGCCGGAGCGTTCTTTTGAACCAGGCTGTAGGCGCGCTCATACCACTTCGTGTTCGGGTAATTGGCGCCAAGCACCGCCGCCGAGGCCCGCGCCTGCTCCGGAATGCCCAAAGCGAGGTAGGATTCGGTGAGGCGCATCAGCGCTTCGGGCGTGTGGCTGGTGGTCTGATATTCATCGATCACTGCACGGAAGCGCTGCACGGAGGCGAGCCATTGGCCGCGGCGCTGGTAGAAGCGGCCGACTTCCATTTCCTTGCCGGCAAGGTGATCGCGCACAAGATCGACCTTGAGCCGCGCGTCGGAGGCGTAGCGGGTGTTGGGGTAGCGGCGGACGAGCTCGTTCAGCGAATCCAGCGCCTGGCGGGTGATCGACTGGTCGCGCGCCACATCCTCGATCTGCTCGTAATAATTGAGCGCGATCAGATAGTGGGCGTAAGGCGCGTCGCGGTTGCCGGGGTGGATGGCGAGGAAGCGGCGGGCGCTTTCCGTCGACTTGGTATAATCCTTGGCGGCGTAATAGCTGAACGCGCTCATCAGCTGGGCGCGGCGGGCCCAGATCGAATAGGGATGCTGGCGCTCGACCTCGTCGAAGATCAATGCCGCCTCGGCATAACGGCGCTGGTCGAGCCGCTTCTTGGC
>DASVUO010000082.1:0-4830 GCA_036386995.1 Allosphingosinicella sp.
GCAGTATTTGCGCTGCCAGCCGCGCGGGCACTCCAAGCTGTTCGGCTAAAGCGAGGCTTCCAAGGCGTCGAGGATCGGCTCCTGGCTGGGCAGGATCACCCGGCGCGCCTCGGGCAGCGAGAACCAGGCGGCGCGATCGACTTCCGGGTAGGAGCGGAAGCGGCCGCTGCGTGGCGGCACCTCGATCTCGAAGTGGTTGCTGACGATCGCATCCGCGTCGAGATCGCCTTCCAGCGCGAAGGCCTCGACCCATTTGCCGCCCTTTTGCCGGATGCGGCACAGCGGGCGCGGTGTGCCCTCCAGCCGCGTGCCGAGCTCTTCCTCGAACTCCCGCAAGGCGCAGTCGATCGGCTCTTCCCCCGGCTCGATACCGCCCTTGGGGATCATCCAGGCGCCGGCATCCTTGTTGCGCCAGAACGGCCCCCCGGGGTGAGTGAGCAAAACCTCCAGCCCCGATAGGCGGCGGCGATAGAGGAGAATGCCCGCGCTATATTCGCGCATCAGCGCAGCGGCACCAGGATCGAATGGACGGTGCCGGCCGGGGAGGAATGGACTTCGCTTTTCCCCTCCACCCGCTGGACGAAGGCGGAAACGAGGCGCGTGCCGAGCCCCCCGGCCCGAACCTTGGCGGGGGTGAAGCCGCGGCCGTCGTCGGCGACTTCGATCCGCGCCACCCCTTCCTCCTCGCGCACCGCCCGAATCCGGATGGTGCCGCTGCCGTCCGGAAACGCATGCTTGCAGGCGTTGGTGACGAGTTCATTGACGACAATGCCGATCGCCACCGCCGTTTCGTTCGGCACCAGCATCGGCTCCAGCTCCGCCTCCAGCCGGAGGCCCTCGGGCAGGATGCCGCGGCGGATCTGGTCGCAAATCTCCTGGAGCTGGTCCTGCAGCCGAACGGTGCCGAGCCCCTGGCTGCTTGGCGCAAGCGCGTCGTAGACCGCAGCAACCGCCTTCAATCGCTCGGCCGCCTCGCCGAGCGCATTGCGCACCTCCGGGTGCGGCGAACGGGCCGATTGCATGGTCAGCAGGCTGGTGACGATCTGGAAATTGTTCTTGGTGCGGTGGTCCATTTCGCGAAGCGCATGGCCGAGGAAGTTGATCCGCCGAAGCCGCTCGATCTCGCCGGCGCGCACTTCCCGTTGGTAGAGCGCCAATGCTCCGAGGATGAAGAGCTGCGACCCCGCGGCGATGCAGAGGCTGAGCGCGCTGGTCGGCTGGCTGATGTCGAAGCTGTTCACCGGCGGAAGCACGAAATACCAGACAAGCGTGATGCCCAAGGCGAGCGACACCGCGCCGCTGCGCCAGCCGCCGAGCAGCGCGGAGGAAACCGTCGCGAGATAGGCCATAGAGAAAGGCGCGATGTCGCCGAGCCAGGGCGCCGCAGCGATGCGGATGGCGACGAAAACGGCGGTAATCACCACCGCGACCAGGATCTCCGTAAACGGGCGCGGCAGATGGCGCGCAAGCCGCTGCGGCAAGTTCGCCCTGACAATCCGTCTCACCGAAACCCCCGAACCCGGCGCCCCCGCGCCGCCTTCGCGCATCAATTTAGCGCGAATCCGGTGAAGTTTAGCACAGCATTCGTTGCGGGCACAGCATGAGCGGCCTGATTGAGATCAGGTGAACAGGTCGGCCTAAGGGCGACGGGTCGGGGCGGCACCAGATAGCGGCGCGGGGATACCAGAGATGCGCGGCCAGCCGCCTTCCCAGACGATCCGGTCAACCAGCATCACCCTGCGGCTGTTGATGTCGTCGCTCTCCTTGGTGCGCGGGCGGCGGCTGTCGACGGCGTGGTAGAGGATCCAGTCCCGCCCTTGCGCGTCGGTTGCCACCGAATTGTGTCCGGGGGCGACCCACAAACCGTGCTGCTCGAGGATGACGCTGCTCTTGCGCCCGGTCGCCGCCTCAAGCGTCTCGAACGGGCCGGTCGCGCTCCGCGACCGCGCGACCATCACCGCGTAATGCGCGTTCGGCCCGCAGCAATTGTCGCCGGAGTAGAAAAGGTAATAATAAGGCGCGCGGTAGTGGACCCAGGCGCCTTCCACGAGGCGCTGGTAATTGGCCGGGTCGTCGGTTTTCACAACCGGCACCAGATCGGTTGTCGGCGTGCCGTGCGCGAAGGAGATGCTGTCCCCGCCAAGTTCCCGCACCTTGATCGGCCCGAAGCCGGAGCCCCAGTAGAGGAGATGCTTGCCGGTCTTCGGATCGGTGAAGGCCATCGGATCGATGTTGACGAAGCCTTCGCCGCACAGGAGCGGCGCGCCGATGTCGGTGAACGGCCCCTCCGGCTTGGCTGCGGTGGCGACGGCAAGGCACAGGCCGCGCGCCTTGTCCTCCAGCGCCGCGTCGGGCTTGGCGGAATAATACAGGATGTAGCGGCCGCCGTGCTCGGCAACGTGCGGCGCCCAGAAGTCCTGGGTCTTGGCCGCCCATGCCGGCTTTGCCGGCAGCGCGTCGCCGAGATGGTCCCAGCGCCGCAGGTCGCGCGAGCGGGCGACCTGAATGTTGATCATCCGACCGTCGCGTTCGCTCTGGGTCGCATAAGCGTAATAGAAGCCGTCGGAGGCGCGCAGGACCGCTGGGTCCGGGAAATCGGCGTCGAGGACCGGGTTGGTGCCGGCCGCCTGCGAGGCCACCCCGCTTGGCTTCGGCGCACAGGCGGCGAGCGCAAGGCAGAGCAGCAGCGCCCGCGCGGCGCTCACGCCAGCTTGCCTGCGAGAAGCATCTGCAGCGGGCGGAGGTCGGTGCCGGAGGTGGCGCGCAGGTGGAGCGGCTGGGGATCGGCGCCGAGCCAGATCTTCACCGCCACCCGGGCGTTGCCGCCGCTTGCCTCGGTAACGGAGAACTGCCGCATAGCGCGGTAGGAAAAGGAGCTGGTCTCGACCTTCTCGTCGAGCAGCGAATTGCGCTCCACCAGGATGATCCGGGCGGCGGTGAACAGCACCGCGGCGGAGGGGGAGCGGAACGCCGCGTGCACCTCTTCGCCGGGCGCGATGTGCCCGGTGATGTCGCTGGCTTCGCCCACCGGCACCGAATCCACGTCGAGAATGCGCATGTTTATGATCCTTTCAGGCTTTGCCGCGCCGTTTCGGCCATTTCCAGGCTTCGGCGGCGGGAAGCGTCGAGCGTCTGTAGCATGAGCGCGTTCAACGCCGCGCCTTCATCCAGCACCTTGAGCCCGGCTTCGGTGGTCCCTCCGGGGCTTGCCACGCGCCGGGCGAGCTCCGCCGGAGCCTCGCCGGAGCGGGCGGCAAGCGCCGAAGCGCCCTGCACCATCGCAGCGGCGAGGCGGCTTGCTTGCTCGGCGGGAAGGCCGAGCTCGGCGCCCGCTTGCGCCAGCGCATCGATGAAGCGGTACAGGAAGGCCGGTCCCGCACCGCTAAGGTGTCCGGCAAGTGCGAACAGCGCCTCGTCTTCGAACCATTCGGCAAGGCCGAGCGCCGCCATCAGCCGGTCGATTTCGGGATTGCGCCCGCCGCCCTCCGCGATCAGGTTGGTCACCCCGAGCCGGAGCGCCACCGGCGTGTTCGGCATGGCCCGCACCACCTTCCCCGCCCCTTGAAATTGCGCCCGCAGCGTCGCCAGCTCTACACCAGCGAGGATTGACACGATGGTGGTCTCGGACCCAATCAGCGCCTCCGCCGCCGGAGCAGCCTCGCCGAGCTTCTGCGGCTTCATGCCGAGCAGCAGCAGGTCCGCTTTCTCGCCTTCCGGGGCTGCGGTCAGCACCCGCACGCCGCCCGGGGCCGGCGCCCCGCTCGGGCGGATCACCGTCACCCGCGCCGGGTCGAGACCCGCGTCGAGCCATCCTTGCAGCATCGCTCCGGCCATGTTGCCGCAGCCGAGCATGTAGAGCGAACCGGAGAGTATTTGGTGAGTCACTGCAGCGCAGAATAGCGCCGCGATCTATAGGCCGCCAGCGCGTTCGGCGCCGCGGTCAGGCCTCGCCCTGCGTCTCGATCAGCGCGGCCGCAATGGCTTCCTGCGGCGTCTTGCCGGCCCAAAGCACAAACTGGAACACCGGGTAGAAGCGCTCGCATTCCTCGATCGCCGCTTCCACCAAAGTTTCCGCCTGCGCGAGGGAAAGCACCGGCCCTTCGTCGCCTTCGAGAAGCGCCGCGTGGCGGAACAGCACCAGGCCCGACGTCGCCCAAAGCTCGAAATGCCCAAGCCAGAGCTGCTCGTTGATCAAGCCGATGGTTTCATACACCGCCGCCCTTTTGTCGCTGGCGACGCGGATGTCCGGCAACGCCAGGAACTGCAGGCAATTGTCGTCGTCGCGCCAGATCGCGCGCAATTCGTACTGCGCCCAGCTGCCCTGGAAATTGGCGACGATCTCGTCTTCCGAGCGCTCGGAGGTCCAGCCGTGGGCCGAGAAATATTGTTCGAGCATGTCAATCGGCGCGTTGGTGTCGCGCTCCAGCTCGAATTCGTCCACGTTCATCACCCTGCTCGCATTCCTCTTTGTGCACGTGCGAACGTGCCTGCGCCTCCCCTGCCATGCAAGGGAGGTTCCGCCGTGCCAATCAATATGTTGTGGATATCAGGCCACAGTTGCGCCCGATCCGCCAGCGCCGGCTTCAAGCGCATCGAGGCGCGCCTTGAGCAAAGTCGCCTCTTCCCGCGCGGCGACGGCGATCGCTTTTACCGCATCGAATTCCTCGCGGCTGACGATGTCGAGCCCGCCGATCCACTCCCGCGCGCGCTCGCGAAAGGCGCCCTCGGCCTCGCGGGTCATGCCCGCGAATGTACCGGCCGCGCCGTTCATCATTTTCACGAAATCGTCGAACAAGCGGTTCTGGGACTGCATCTGGAAAGGCCTTTCGG
>DASVUO010000083.1:0-1859 GCA_036386995.1 Allosphingosinicella sp.
CGGCGGGAACTGATGCCTGAACCGATACCCGGCTGATTGCGCAGGGACGTCCGAATGTTTGCGCAGAATGCCCGATCCGATAGGTCAATTCTGGCTTGCGTTCGGGCCGGTATTTAAATCTGCAAAAGCAGGCAACGAGCAGGCTTGATGTGCGACTTCACTGAGATGGAGATGGCCGCGTTGCGGGCGATCTTCGCTGAGACTCCGGACGTGTCCAAGCAGCTTCAGCGCCAGATGCAGGTTGCTAGGGTGGTTAAGCGCGAGAACACCGGCGGCGGCTTTTTCACTGAAATTGCTGTCCCGAACAAGGTGCCTTTAGTGGTCTGCCCGAACGAACTGGGCTACGCGACGCACGCTCGGGTCCAAGGGCTCAATCACGGACTGGGCTTCGTCTTGTTCTTGGCGGAGGGCAAGCTGCATCTACTAGAGGGTTATGCGGAAGGCGCTGAAGACACGCGGTTGTTAGACCTGACGTCGGTATCCTTCGAAATATGCGATAAGGCGATCCCGATCCTCGGCTGACCGTCGTGCTGCGTTCTGCACGAGACCTACAGGAGCCTGCCCGCCGCCGCAGCTTCGAACTCCACCACGTCGTGGGCGCACAGGATGCGGACTTCGCCGGCCTTCTCCACCGATAGGCGGCGAAGTTTCTCCTGGTTGGCCATGCGCTGGGCGCGGTCGACTTCCATCATGGTTTGGTAGGCGCGGAGGCCGGGGGTGCAGTGACGCTTCGGGCCGCGCATTTCGCCGCGGTAGAAATAAGCATCGCCCGCGTGGAGCAGCCAGCCTGCGCCTGTGTCCACCGCGATGCCGGCATGGCCCCAGGTGTGGCCGGGGAGCGGCACCATCAGGATTTCGGGCGGAAGGCCCTCGAGCTGGCGGACTGCGGGGAAGCCGAACCAGCCTTCGCCCTGGCCCGAATAGCGCCGCCAGTTGGCGACTTCGTTGAACTGGCCGGGGCGGTAGCGGTTGCGCGGAACGAAGCCTGTGCGTGGGCCGGTGGCGGCGCTGAATTCGGCGTCCATCAGGTGGACGGTGGCGTTGGGGAAATCCTCCAGCCCGCCGGCATGGTCGAAATCGAGGTGGGTGAGGAGGATGTGGCGCACGTCGGACGCGGAGAAGCCCAAGCGCTCGATCTGGCGGATCGCCGTCTCCTCCTCGCGAAGCTTGATGTTGAGCAGGCTGCGCATGGTCTTGGTGATGCGCGGGTGCGGCGGGCGGTGCGGATGGTCGACGTCGCGAAGGCCGTAGCCGGTGTCGACCAGCACCAGGCCCGCCGAATCCGTCTCGATGAGCAGGCAGTGGCAGACGAGGTGGCCGGTCAGCCCCTTGCTCCGCCCATCGAACAGGGCGCCGCCGAACGGGCAATCGGTACCGCAATTGAGGTGGTGGATCCGCATGAACCTCTCCCTTGTCTCACCAGCTAACGCAGGCTCGGGCGGGGAGGCTCCCCCAAGGGGCAAAAAAGAAGGGCGCCCCCGAAGGAACGCCCTGCTTGTTCTTCAGCCGAAGCCGAAGCCGAAGCCGAGGCTTAGCGGCAGCGGCGCGAGCTGCGGCTCTTTTGCACTTCGCGGCCGATAAGCGCTCCGGCGGCGGCGCCGAGCACGGTGCCGGTGGTCCGCTCACCGCGGGTGTCGATTGCGCGGCCGGCGAGGGCGCCGGCGGCGCCGCCGACGATCAGGCCGACAGTGCCGTTGCTGCGGCGGCAGCGCAGGCGGCCCTGCGAATCGCGCCACGTCTTGCCGTGGTAGACGCCATTGTGGTTGGCGAAAGCGGGGGCGGCCGGGATCACCGGCATCGACATGGTCGCGGCCAAAACGGCGAGGGTGACTTTACGCATCGAACAATCCTCTCAGGTG
>DASVUO010000084.1:0-2923 GCA_036386995.1 Allosphingosinicella sp.
GCAGCCACCCGCGACGAGGCGAGGTCGAAGCTGTACTGCTCCTGGAACTCGCTTGCCGCCGAGACCGCGAGGATGTTGAGCGACACCGACAGGCTGTCGGGCGGAAGCTGGCTGTGGACGTCGAGATGCTTGCGGTAGAGAAGCACCTTGCCGGGTGACAGGCAGGAGCGTTCCACGAAGCGCAGGTCCACTTCCTCGCCCGGGCAGCCGACCACCCGGCCATAATCATATTCGTAATAATCGCTCCAATAGCCGGGGCCGAGATAGCCGACGGTGAGGAAGCTGAAATTATGGTCGTGCGGCAGGCCGTAGAAGAACGGCTGCGGGCCGCTGTTCGCGTAGACGCTGTCGTTTTCCGACGGCCAGAAATTCGCGCGCAGCACGAACTTGCGCGACAGACCATGGAGCAGCATGACCTGCGCGCTATACTGGTTGCGCGCGGTCTGCCCCGCGAAATGCTGCTTCAGCTCGACGATGGCGAGATCGCCAAGGAAGCGGCGGTTGTTGGCGAGCCGCTGGAGCATCGGGCCCCACTGCGCCATCGCTTCTTCGTCCGAAGGATCGAAATCCTGCTCCAAAACCTCGACGAGGTCGGCGAGTTCGATCGGGCTTTGCTCGCCCTCACACACGATCGGCAACGGCATCTCAGTTGGCCTCCAATTCAAGTTCGCGCTCGGCGTCGGCGCCGGAGATCGCGTGAAGCGTCGCCGCGGCGGCGGCACGCACTTCGGGGTGTGGGTCCTTCTCGGCCATGTCGGCGAGGTGCGGCAGCGCCGCCTGAGCATCGAGGGCGAGCAGTTCGCGCATCGCCTGCCAGCGCGCGTAGAAATGCGGATTGCCGAGCATGTCGATCATCACCGGCACCGCGTCGACGCGTTCCATGGTCCGAAGCAGCGACAGCATCATCTGGGTGCGGCTACTGATTTCGTCGGTGCTGCTCGAGCCGACATATTCGAACGTGTCGGAATCAAATTCCACGGTCAGCGGCGCGCGGTCGGCGCTGCTGATCGCCTGCAGGTAGACGAGGTCGCCCCGCGCATGCTCGATAACAAAGCTTTGCGTGCGGCCGTCCACTTTGATCAGTTCGCCGTCGGCGATGCGGCGGCGCTCGACCAGGCTGCACCGCCCGCTTTGCGCGGCGGTGAAGCCGTCTTCGATCGGCGGCGCTTCCCAGAAGGAGAAAGTGGCGCCGCCCGAACGGATGAATTTGTAGAGGCTCTGACTGCCGGGAAACACGATGGAGCGGCGGCCGTCGCGGCTGCGGCGCTTCGCCGCAAGGCTTTCCGCCGGCATCACCGAAATGAACAAGGTAAGCTCCGCCGTGTCGAAGAGCAGGATCCCGGTGTGGATCTCGCTGGCCAGGCTGCGCAGCGACGGGCGGAAATAGGGATCGGCGGCGGCGGCCTCGATCAGGCACGTGAAGATCTCGCCCAGCCCCTGCTCGTCGTCCATCGCCCGCTGTGCGCAGCCAAGCACAAAGTCGGCGCCGGGCTGGTTCAGAGCCTCGATCTCGCTGCGCAGGCGTTGAACGAACGGCAGCGCCTTCAGCCGGCCTGACACGTGGGCAAGACGGTCGGTTGTTGCGTTCTGGGCTTGGGGATCGGCGAGCCAGCGGCTCAATTCCTCGCGCGGCATCATGGTCGTGTTTCTCCCGAAAGGGGAAGGAGCTCGCGCTCCCTCCCCCCTGACTTCAGCCGACAATGATCGCGATGATGATCGAGCCGCAGGCGGCGCCGCCGACTTCGCGCTGCTTGGCGGAGCCGTGGATGCCGACCTTGGTGGCGAGTTCGGGAAGCTTGTTGATGTCGATCTTTTTCACAGTCGTTCCTTCCATTGTGGAGGAGCCGACGAAGTTCCGATTGGGCCTTTCCCCGCACGAAGCATCGCAGCTCCGTCCGTTCAGTCTCGGCGACGTGATATTCCTGTCTGAGGAGTGAAACCTAAGTTGTAGATTTATATGCGGAAATATATGGTAGAAGGGTGGTATGCGCCGGGAAATTCATGTGGAAATTCCACCCTATTTCCCTCGTTCCCAGTCCGTTTCGGTGCGATAAGCTTCACGAAGACCTTGGAGCCGCAGGATTTCGGCCTTGGTTTTTCGGCGGGAGCGCAGAGTTAGAACCGCAAGGGCCGACAGAAGCGTGATGCCGACGACGGCGCGGGGGCTTTGGGCCCAGAGCAAGAAGGCGTGCCAAACCTCCTGCGGCCCGCCGCCGCTTCTGATGCTGACCTTGAAGATCAGGGCCATCGGCATGACCAGCGGGATCAACAGTAGGCCGATCGTGTTGCGGCGCAGATTGGCAGCCGCGTTGCGCAGGCTTGTTTCCACAAAAGCGGCGCGATCCGACGTGTCGAGCGTACGCGCCATCTGCCGCAGCCTGCGACGCCGCAGCGTCAGCCAGGTCGATGCAAGCATCAGAGGCACTGCCAAGGCCAAAGTGAGCGGGCTGTGCGAGATCACCGCGCCGCCGACGAGCATCACAATCAACGAAATCCAGACGGCATAATCGATATAATCGAGCAGCTGCCCCCGGCGGCTGGCCTTGCGCGCGTAGGCATCCATCTCCGCCTGATCGAGCGGATCCGGCCCGTCCTGCCAAAGCGCGGCAAATTCATCGAATTCCGGCCGGCTCATGAGCGTTGCTCCATGATAGATTTGAGCGCCGTCTTGGCGCGCTGGCACCGCAGCATCACGGCGTTGGAGGTGATGCCGAGGATTTCGGCCATTTCGCCGTAGCTGAAGCCTTCAAAGGCCAGCACGATCGCTTCGCGCTGCGGGATCGGCAGCAGCTGGATGGATTCCACCAGCCGCTTCTTCTGATCGTTGCGCAGGGCGATCTCGTCCGGCGGCGGCGACGCGGAGATCAGGTCGGGGGGCAGCTCCACCTGGCGCGGCTCCCGCGCACGCTTGGTGACGTGCGAA
>DASVUO010000085.1:0-5243 GCA_036386995.1 Allosphingosinicella sp.
CGAGTCTCTAAGTTTGAAAACAGACTCTTCTTCACTGACGTCGTACTGAGCCCCTGTCCTTGCTGTAGCCCCATACAATTCCTCAGCGGGGCCAGAGATAAGGGTAACATAATGCTCTACAAGGTCAAAATAAGTCCTAAACCCTTCGTCCGGTTTATTAGATAGATGGCGAAGGAAACGAAACCCCAAGAGGCTAACGTTGCCAGCAATGTTTGCCAAAGGAATAGGTGTTTTATCGATATTGTGCGGCTCTCCCCCTGACCAGAACATCTGGTGATTGAACGGCGCCCCGATGGTGACAGGAGTAGGTGTGTGAAGTGGAGCTGCCAACAAGCCCTTATGTAGCCGCCCATCCTGGCTAAGGTATGGGACGTCATGAACTACGACGTAAGCCTCGATGATCGAAACCGCATATCCGGCATCGATCAGCCGCTGGAATTCCTCATGACTCGCCAGTTCGCTTGACACGGAACCTCATATCCTTAACTATCTGAACCTCAGCGCCCTTTGTGAGAGTTCCTTGTGGCTTATCGGCGTTTCCCCGCTCATAGACAATGCTGTAAGTAGCGTTCGGATACTGGGCAAAGTCCGGGTATGCTAGATCTACAACTCGCTCGTATTTGATCTTCCCACGAGGTTCCTCAAAAGGGTCTCCATCGATGTAAATCGTGACTGTCTTAGCTTCGTCTTTTGCCACTCGCGCCTCCTGCATACCACGGTACGGATCTTTCATCGGTTTTTTGGACCCGCGAGCGCATTCGTGTCAAGAGGAAAGAACGTTCCAAGAACGGGCCCCGGCGATTTGGGCCCTAGGTCGTGAAGCGTTCGATCCCAACTTGGAAGTACCCATCCCGCGGTGCCTCGGATTTAAAGATGCCGCGAAGTTTAGCGGATTGCGTCATCGTCCCGCTCAGCGGAGTCATTCCTGCACCTTCGTACGTGGAGAATTATTCGTTTCCGATAACTCGGGAAATTTCTCTTGCAGGTCGTTGCTGGATGCGCGGGCAAGCTTCTGGTACAGATCGGGATGCCCGGCGTTCGCTGCTGGCTTAGAGCTAACTGTGCTATGAAACCACCCCGAATGCGGCAGCGTCAGGTGGAGGTGACCCGTTTCGCCATCCGGCAATGCGCCGGTGTTAAGTAAGTAAGCTGTGTTGCCTGCAATTCGCTCCTGCGAATGTCCGACTTCATAGCGTCCTTCTCCTTCTTCAAGATGTCACTACCCACGCCGACACTGGCAGGATAGCATGATCCCGTTCGTATCGTTAAGAATCTTAGAGAGGCACAAATGGCACGGCCGTGGGAGGTATTCGCTCAAGGCAAAGGGCCCCCTTCAGCAACAAACCCGAAGTGGGGCGCCCTTCAAGAACTCACACATGGCACCCATCTTAATGCAGCGTCTCGCATCGCCGAGGACGGGAAGATCACCGGCGCATTAATTTATGACGGAAAGCTCAAGGCGACACGCACAGAAGTTATTTACTTCTCCCCAAACACGTGGAGCGATGGCAGCCGGTACGGTGCGTTCGAATTTGCCGTTCACTGGGACACGCTTCTCCGGGGACGTACCCTCTACTGGGTCGAGGCGATCAGATCCTACAAAATTCCCATCTATAGGTTTCTGCTCTCTTCGCGAGATGTATCAGCTCTGGGCGTAACTCCTTACGATCCTGACACGGATGCCGGACCAATCAGGCGTGTCGGTGCCGACTGGTTTTGGGCACAAGGGTTTGTGGCCGAGATAGTTATCGATGAAACTCTTCCTTTGTCCAACGTTTTCCAGATGAACTTCGTAAGACACCATGAGCACTACTGCAGTCTAAAGCGGAGTTCATGCCCGGAAGCTGGCTATAGCAAAAGCTGGCGCAATCACGCAGCCTTTATGGCTTTCCTTCTCGGAACGGGGCTGATGACGCTTGAGGATCAACTCAAAGACACTAGGGGCATGCCCTCTTTTGCTGCAGAAAGTGCATTAACGCATCTGTATTTACCGCTCGTACGCGAACCGAGCTTTGGAAAAGGCCAGGTGAGCGACGACAAGACGGCTCGGCTGGTGCTACGGGCCGCAGCCCTGCTGTTGCATTCTAGTACCCGAGGACGAGCAAAAAAGCTTGCTGCACTAATTGACACGCAGGATCGAGCGGAGCGCGCATTCCTTGAAATCATCAAAAAGCACTTCTCGGCACCCAATTTCGAATTCAGCTGATGCAATCAGCGACTCTAATTTGTCGGCGTGGAACCTCGGGAGCCGGAGGGGGCGGGAGATGCCCCGTCGAGTTGTTCGACTATGTCCTTCAGACCTTTGAAACTTCCCACCAGCTCGCGTGGGGTGGGGCCATCGGCCATGAAGCCACAGATGCCGGCGGCTACCTCAGCGATTTCAATCCCCTCCGTCACCGCGTCAGGTATCATCAAGCGGTATGTTCCGAGGAGCCGTTCTAGGCTATCTTCAACGAGGTCGATCCGGTCGCCATGGGCGACGGCATTGCGTAGCTCGTTAAACCGGAAAAGGACGTTGTAAAGACGGTCGCCAGCCACTTCAGCTCCGCGCCAGGCGGCGGCGAGAACCTCGATTTTGTGTCCAAATCCTAGGCGCCTGGGTAAACGATCACCGCGGGGGAGCAACCGGCCAAGAACCACATCAACTTCACGCTCAAGAGCGGCATGGTAAGTTAGGATCACTGCAGCCCGCTGATCAACTGTTGCCGCGGCTTTGACCAGCCGACCCAATCCTGCAAAGTGATCGTAGTCTGCTTTAGCCATGTTGGCTCATTGGTCGAGGAAAGACCGCATCTTCCGCGAGCGGCTCGGATGCTTCAGCTTCCTGAGCGCCTTCGCCTCGATCTGGCGGATACGTTCGCGCGTCACCGAGAATTGCTGCCCGACCTCCTCCAGCGTATGATCCGTATTCATGCCGATGCCGAAGCGCATGCGGAGGACGCGTTCTTCGCGGGGCGTCAGTGACGCAAGCACCCGGGTCACGGTTTCCTTGAGGTTCGCCTGGATGGCGGCGTCGACCGGGATGACCGCGTTCTTGTCTTCGATGAAGTCGCCGAGGTGGCTGTCTTCTTCGTCGCCGATGGGCGTCTCGAGGCTGATCGGTTCCTTGGCGATCTTCATCACCTTGCGGACCTTTTCCAAGGGCATGGAAAGGCGCTCGGCGAGTTCTTCGGGCGTCGGTTCGCGGCCGATTTCGTGGAGGATTTGCCGCGACGTCCGCACCAGCTTGTTGATCGTTTCGATCATGTGCACCGGAATACGGATGGTGCGCGCCTGGTCGGCGATGCTGCGGGTGATCGCCTGGCGGATCCACCAGGTGGCGTAGGTGCTGAACTTGTAGCCGCGGCGGTATTCGAACTTATCGACCGCCTTCATCAGGCCGATATTGCCCTCCTGGATCAAGTCCAGGAACTGCAGGCCGCGGTTGGTGTATTTCTTGGCGATGGAGATGACGAGGCGAAGGTTCGCTTCAACCATTTCCTTCTTGGCGATGCGCGCTTCGCGTTCGCCCTTCTGGACCTGGTTCACGATGCGGCGGAATTCGGCGAGGCTCATGCCGGTCGAAGCGGCGATGTCGGCGATTTCGGTGCGGACGCGCTCGATCGCGGCCTTCTCGGTGGTGCAGAAGGCGTTCCACTTCTTGTCGAGGCCGCAGACGCGGTCCGACCAGCCTTCGTCCAGTTCGTGGCCCATATAAGCGTCGAGAAAGGCCTTGCGCGGCACCTTGTGGCGCTCGGCGAGGCGCAGCATCTGGCCGCCAAGCGCGGTCAGGCGGCGGTTGTAGCTGTAGAGCTGATCGACGAGATATTCGATCTTCTGGTTGTGGAACTGGACGCTTTCGACCTCGGCGGTGAGCTGGTCGCGCAGGTCCTGATACTGGGTTTCCTTGGCCTTGGGGAAAGCGGCGCCGGTGCCCATCGCGTCCATGCGGGCGTTCTGGAGCTTGGCGAATTGCTTGTAGAGGTCGGTGATCTTGGCGAAGCGCTCGAGCGCCTGCGGCTTCAGCGTTTCCTCCATCTGGGCGAGGGAGAGGGTGTTGTCCTCATCCTCCTCCTCGAAAGCCGGGCGGGCGGGACGCTGGACGACGTTGCCGTCCTCATCCTCTTCCTCCGTGACTTCCTCGACTTCTTCTTCTTCCTTGAAGGCGGGGCCGGCGGTGGCTTCGGAGATTTCGCCGTCTTCGCCTTCTTCGGAGGCGGCGACCTGTTCGGGCGTGGGGCCCTTGGAGAGCATGGCGTCGAGATCGAGGATCTCGCGAAGCTGCATGTCGCCGCGGTTGAGGTTCTCCGACCAGTCGATGATCGCGTTGAAGGTGATCGGGCTTTCGCACAGGCCCCAGATCATGGTGTCGCGGCCGGCCTCGATGCGCTTGGCGATGGCGATTTCGCCCTCGCGGCTGAGGAGCTCGACGGCGCCCATTTCGCGCAGATACATGCGCACCGGATCGTCGGTGCGGTCGACGGTTTCTTTTTTCTTCTCGACGATGAAGCGTTCGTTTTCGCCGCTGGTGCCGTCGTCCTCGGCGTCCGCGTCCGGCTCGTCCTTGCCGCCGTCGTCGTCGTCGCCGTCATCCGACTCGACGATATTCACGCCCATGTCGTTCAACGCCGACATCACGTCCTCGATCTGCTCCGAGTTCATCTGGTCCTGGGGCAGGGCCTCGTTGAGCTCGTCATAGGTGATGACGCCGCGCTTCTTGGCGCGGGCGAGCAGCTTCTTGATCGAGGCTTCGTTGAGGTCGATCAGCGGCGCGTCGCCGGTGTCCTGCTTGTCGTCGCCGTCGCCGCCGTTGGGAGTCTTCGCCATTTAAACGCCTTGTTCCTGTTCAGCCCGCATCGTTCTCGACGAGCGCGGCGAGCTGCCTTTCCGCTTCGTCCCGCGCCTCCCGGAGCCGTTGCTGCTCCTGGAATGCGGCTTCGTCGCCTTTCTCCTTCAGCCGCTCGGTTGCGGCGTCCAGCGCGGTGATTAGTCCCGCCTGGGCCGCCAAAGTGTCGATAACCAGAACGAGATCGCGAATTGCGCGTTCCGGGTCGGCATCTTTGCGGGTGAAGGAAAAAGCCAGTCCTCGTTCCTGGCGCAGCTCCTCCGCGAGAGGGGCGGCACCAACCTCGGTCAATATGGTATTAAGCCGCTCCTGATCAAGCGCGCCGTGGAAGAGGGCGGCGGAGAGGAGCGCATCGCGCAGGCGCACGGCGGCAGGATCGCCGAGCGGCAGGGCGGCGAGGGCTTCGGAATGGTCGGCG
>DASVUO010000086.1:0-4285 GCA_036386995.1 Allosphingosinicella sp.
CTGGCCGAGCTTGAGCCCAGCCGTTTCCGCCACGCCGCGCACACCCGCCTCTGTCGCGGCGGCGGTCCATTCGTCAAGCGCGGAGAGTGCCGTATAAACCCGGGCCAGGATCGCCGCGCCGTCGCCCGAGACGAGCGCTTCGGCCTTCTCTTCGAAGTCGAGCGGGCGTTGGCGGTACAAAAAGGTCGCGCCTTCAGCGAGTTCGTTCAAATTCTTCGCACGCGGTTTCAGCTCCGGCATGGCGCGGGTGAGCAAGGCGATTTCGTCGTCGGAAAGGTCGCGGCCGACCAGCGGGGCAACCCGGGGGGCGACCAGGCCGGCGAGGCGGCCGTCCGAGGCTTCGCGAATATAGTGGCCGTTCAGATTCTCCAGCTTCTTGGTGTCGAAGCGCGAGGGCGAGCGGCCGACTCCGGAAAGGTCGAACCAGCGCACGGCGTCGTCGCGGGAGATGATCTCCTCGTCGCCATGACCCCAGCCCAGGCGGAGCAGGTAGTTGGCGACCGCTTCGGGGAGAAAGCCGAGTTCGTGATAGTCCATGACGCCGGTGGCGCCGTGGCGTTTGGACATCTTGGCGCCGTCCGATCCGTGGATCAGCGGTACGTGGGCGTAAGTCGGCTCCGGCCAACCCATCGCCTTGATGATGCCAAGCTGGCGGAAGGCGTTGTTGAGGTGATCGTCGCCGCGGATGACGTGGGTGACCCCCATGTCGTGATCGTCGACCACCACGGCGAGCATGTAGGTCGGCGTGCCGTCCGAGCGGAGCAGGACCATGTCGTCCAGCTCGGCATTCTGAACGACGACGCGGCCTTGGACCTGATCCTCGATCACCGTTTCGCCTTCGCGCGGCGCCTTGAGGCGGACCACGAAGGGCGCGTCGGGGGAGGGTGGTGCATCGGCGCAGTCGCGCCACGTGCTTTCGACGCGGTAAGGGCGGCGTTCGGCCTGGGCGCGTTCGCGGCCGGCGGCGAGTTCCTCGGCGGTCATGTAGCATTTGTAGGCGTGGCCGCTTGCCAGCATTTGGCGCGCCACCTCGGCGTGGCGCGCGGCGAAGCGGGACTGGTAATATTCCTCCCCGTCCCAATCGAGCTCCAGCCAGCGCATGCCTTGAACAATCGCTTCGATCGCCGGCTGGGTGGAGCGGGCCTTGTCGGTATCCTCGATGCGCAGCAGGAACTTGCCGCCATGGTGGCGGGCGAAGAGCCAGTTGAACAAGGCGGTGCGGGCGCCGCCGATGTGCAGGAAACCGGTCGGCGAGGGCGCGAAGCGGGTGACGACGGGGCCGTGCCCGCTGGGGGGTGGGATTGCGCTCAAGCGCGGTTTCTCCAAGGATGCGGCGTATGACCGCCGGTGAGGCAAGCGCCCCTAGCATAGCGGAGGAGCCGCCACCAAGAGGCTTGGGCGCTGCTTTGGGCGACGGCGCGCGGCGGCTGTCGGCGCGGCTCGAGGCGCTGGCCGATGCGGAGCGGGACCAACTGCCCTTGTGGCTTCCGGTCGGGCTCGGGCTCGGAACGGCCTTGTGGTTCTGGCTGCCGGACGCGGCGGCGTGGAAGGCGTTTCTGCTGCTTGCCGGAGCGCTGGCGCTGCTGCCGCTGGCGCTTGCCCCGGGGACGCGATGGGCGCGGGCGGCGGCGATCTTCTGCGTGGCGGCGCTGATCGGATGCGGCAACATCTGGTGGAAGGCGCAGCGGGTGGCGGCGCCGGTGCTGAGCCACGAGCGGCTGGCGACGTTTACGGCGAAGGTCGAGTCGCTGCAGCGGCTCTCGGCGCGGAAGGCCGTGCGGATCGTGGTGAAGCCGCAGGATTCGGCGCTGCCGACGCGGATCCGCATCAACCTGGATGAAGACAAGCCGGTGCCGGGCCTCGCCCCTGGCGCGACGGTGCGGCTGCGGGCCTGGCTGATGCCGCCGGCGCCGCCCGCCGTGCCCGGCGCCTACGATTTCGCGCGGGCGGCGTGGTTTACCGGCGTCGGCGCCACCGGGCGGGCTCTCGACGCGGCCGTGGTCGCGCCGCCGAAGGAGACCGGTTGGAGCGCGCGGCTGGCTGCGGCGCGGCAGCGGCTGGCGGATCATATCCGCGGTAGGCTGGGCGAGGGGGAGGGCGGCGTTGCTTCGGCGCTTGCCACGGGCGATCAGGCCGGGATTCCGGAAGCGGATGCGGAGGCGATGCGCCGGTCTGGGCTCGCGCACCTCCTCTCCGTCTCGGGGCTTCACCTTACCGCCGTGGTCGGCGCGGTGATGCTTTTGACCCTGAAGCTGCTCGCCTTGAGTCCAGCCCTGGCGCTGCGCTTCCGGCTGACGGTGTGGGCCGCGGGGGCAGGGGCGCTGGCGGGGATCGCTTACACTTTGCTGACCGGCGCGGAGGTGCCGACGGTGCGGGCCTGCATCGCCGCGGTGCTGGTGTTGCTCGGCATCGCGTTCGGGCGGGACGCGCTGACGCTGCGGCTCGTGGCGGTCGGCGCGCTGCTGGTGCTTTTGCTCGGGCCGGAGACGCTGCCGGGGGCTTCGTTCCAGATGAGCTTCGCAGCCATCGTCGCGATTGTCGTGCTTCACGATCACCCGCGCGTGCGGCGCCTGCTGGAGCGACGGGACGAGGCGGGGCCGGTGAAGCTCGGCCGCTTCCTGCTCGGCCTGATCCTCACCGGCCTCGCGGTAGAGGCGGCTCTGATCCCGATTGCCTTGTTCCACTTCCACCAGACCGGCCTCTACGGCGCGCTCGCGAACATCGTTGCGATACCGCTGACCACCTTTCTGATCATGCCCGCCGAAGCGCTGGCGCTGCTGTTCGACACGGTGGGGCTCGGCGCACCCTTCTGGTGGGTGACAGGCAAGGCGCTCTCCTTTCTGCTGTGGTTGGCGCACAAGGTGGCCGCCGCGCCGGGCGCCGTCGCCCTGCTGCCGGCGATGCCGCGCATGGCATTCGCGTTGATGATGGCCGGCGGCCTCTGGTTCTGCATCTGGAAGACGCGGTGGCGGTTGTTCGGGCTGGCGCCGGCCTTGGCGGGCGCGGCCTGGGCGCTGAGCACGCCGGTGCCCGACCTGCTCGTGACCGGCGACGGCCAGCACCTAGCCATCCGCACCGACGAGGGCATGGCACTGCTTCGTCCGCGCGCCGGCGATTACGTCCGCGATTTGCTCAGCGAGACCAGCGGCCTCGCGCCCGAAGCGCTGGACCTCGACATGCTGCCGACCGCCGATTGCAGCCCCGACATCTGCCTTGCCGACGTGACGCGCGGCGGCCGTACCTGGCGGGTGCTTGCCACCCGCTCGATGCGCTTCGTGCCGGTGGACGAACTCGCCCGCGCCTGCGCCGAGGCGGACATCGCCGTCTCCGAGCGGCGGCTGCCGCGGAGCTGTACGCCGCGCTGGCTGAAGGCCGATCGGAGCCTGCTCGCCCGCACCGGCGGATTGGCGATCAGCTTCGGCGCTACTCCGCGTGTTGCCACGGTCGCGGAGGAGAGGGGGCGGCACCCCTGGGCTCTGGCGGCGGCGGGTGACGGCCGTTAGAGGGCAGACCATGCCCATCCGCCTGATCTGCCTCGATGCCGACGACACCCTTTGGCACAACGAAACCTGGTTCCGCCGCACCTTCGCGGCCTTTGCCGAACTGCTCGCGTCCTTCGCGCCTGCCGAGGAGGTGCAGCGCCGCGTCGACGAGATCGAGCACCGCAACGTCCCGCTCTACGGCTATGGCGTCAAAGGCTTCATCCTCTCGGCGCTGGAGGCGGCGGAGGAGATTTGCGGCCACGATCTCCCGCCCTTTGCGGTGCGGCGCATCCTCGCGCTCGGCCGTGAAATGATGGTGCACCCCGTGGAGCTTCTGCCGGGCGTGGAGGAGGCGCTGCCGGAGCTCGCCAAGAGGGCGCCGCTGGTGCTCGTCACCAAGGGCGATCTCCACCATCAGGAAGCGAAACTCGCCGCCTCGGGGTTGGGCGACCGCTTCGCAGGCGTTGAGATCGTCAGCGACAAGCGAGCGGAAACCTACGCCCGCATCTTCGCCCGCTACGGCGCCGCGCCGGAGGAAGCCGTGATGGCCGGCAATTCCGTCCGCTCGGACATATTGCCCGCGCTGGAAGCAGGAGCGTGGGCGGCGTTGATCCCGTTCGAACTGGTCTGGTCCCACGAAGCCGCCGAAGCGCCTGCCGAACATCCACACTTTCGTGAGCTTGCTAGCCTGGCCGAGCTCCCCGCCTGGATCGACAGCCTGGCCTAGTGCCCGCCGGCTTGTACGGCGGCGATTTCGTTGCCCGAGGGATCCAGGAAGTGGAAGCGCCGCCCGCCCGGGAAGG
>DASVUO010000087.1:0-11489 GCA_036386995.1 Allosphingosinicella sp.
ATCCAGGGAGCAGCCGCGCCTGCTCGGGCCGAACGATCCCCAGGCGCGTGAACATGCCCATGTCCTCGCTGTTTTGAAAGAACACCGTGGCGGATTTGCGGAAAGCCAGCTTGTACAGCCGCAGCACGATTCGAGTCAGAAGCCCTTCGCGAATGAAGGCGGTTCCGAGCCCGGCGACGTTGTTGATGACGGGGATGCCGAGGCTGTGCGCCGCCAGCGAACCGTAAACATTCGGCTTCGCGGTGTAGCCCAAGAAAACGCCTGGGCGAATTCGTCTAAGCACGCGGCGGTAACGCAGGAACAGCAGTGCATCACGAGCCGGCGACGTCCCCGCTTTGTCCATGGGAAGCACGTGGTAATCAATACCGTGCTCGCTAAGACGCTGAGAATATTCATCTTCGGGTGCCAGCGCCACCACGCGCCAACCAGCATCACGCAATGTCTGCAAGAGATTCAAGCGAAAATTTACAACGTTCCAAGCGGCATTCGCTGAGATCAGCGCTATTTTCTGCGGCATCGTTTTCCTAAATCCAGCCCACCGTTTCACTCGGGCTCTCAGCCGACACGTTCGTGCGTCAACACTTCAGAGAGGCAAGCAGCGCGGAGCGCTTCGTTCGACCAAACACACCTTCTGTGCCTGCACGTGGAATTGCTCGAGCGCAACGCCACCCCTCCTAGCGGGCACTGAAGTTCATTAGAAGGGACGTTGCGCGCAAAGGCATCGTTGCCCGGGAATTGGCCGGGCGCAGGCGACATGCACCGCACGCTGTGAGCCAGCGCGGTTTGACCAGAGGCAGCGGCCTTCAGGCGCGGGCGCCGCTCCCAAAGGCAAAGCCCGCCTCGCAAAGTCAAGCTTTGACCCGCAAGAGTTCTAACGCTACCGCAATGCGCAGCAGTGTCCTTGGGGGTCGCGTGGCCAGCCGATGGCTCAGAGGTGCAGCTTGGTGAGCCACAAGCGGTCGTTGAAGACAGGTGCTTTTCGCGCATGTTGCTCGCTCGCAACAACCGCTTCTGATGATGCCTTATATTCTGAGAGCAGATGATACCTTATTGGCTCCTCTTTTCGTATTTCGCCGCGGGGGCGCTGCAAAGCGCCTCTGAAGCTTCGTCAGCTCGTCAGGGGCAAGCGTTACTCATTGTAGGTGCGCTCATTACGGCGATTCTGATTGGCTTACGGTATGACGTCGGAGGCGATTGGGAGAATTATGAGTTCATTTTTTATACTCTGCAGTACAGTACGTTCGCACAGGCTGCTGCGCAGATTGACCCTGGGTATGCAGCACTTAACGTCATTGCACACAAACTCGGGTTGGGAATCTGGTTTGTAAACGTTATTTGTGCAATCCTGTTCACTTGGGGTCTCACGCGCTTCATACGGCGACAACCACTTCCTTGGCTGGCGTTCACGATATCCATTCCGTATCTCGTAACGGTTGTGGCGATGGGCTACACACGACAAGCTGTCGCAATCTCTTTGATTCTCGTTGCCTTAGAGGCTTACGACCGCAAAAGCTTCATAGCATTCGTTGTCGCAATTGTCGCGGCAGCGGCGTTCCATAAGTCGGCGGTGCTGCTTGTGCCCTTCGCGGGCATCAGCGCGGGTCGAAATCGATCGCTAGTGCTTCTCAGTTCCGCCATTTTTGCTTTGTTTCTGTATTGGGTTTTTGTGGCTTCCTCCGTAGATCAATTAACTATCAATTATACGACAGGAGAGCTGCAGTCGGAAGGGGCCTTTGTCCGCGTTGGCATGTCGATCGTACCGGCGGTCCTGTTTCTAGCTTACCAGCGCCGGTTTGCCTTCAACGAACAAAGCCGCAAGCTTTGGCGGAACTTTGCTATAGCGGCGTTGTTGGCAGTCATCCCTCTACTCGCTGCGCCCAACTTGTCGACTGCAGTCGATCGTTTAGCCCTCTATCTTATTCCGTTGCAGATTGTTGTTCTGTCCCGTCTTCCCATCGTGTTCTACGGCAAGGCGGCGCGGGGGCTTGATTGGACCGCCCTGATCACCCTTTACAGCGGTACGGTACTCTATGTCTGGCTTACTTATGCCACGCACTCACAGTATTGGCTTCCCTACAAAAGCTATCTTTTTGTCAATGCCGCGAACAGCCCCTACTAACGCTTATCCTGCCGCGCCGCGGTACGAAGTCGTTCGCCCGGCGGTTGTTTTCGTGGGGGCAGATCTGTCAACCGGGGGAGGAGTCAACAAGGTCATACGGGACTTGTCTGCCATCTTCTCCAGCCAACTCGGTCTTGACGTCACTGTGCTCAGTGCGCGCTCGGCTGCTCGGCCGACGTATGAATTCCCCACTGGAACCAAGATCGAATTCGCGTCCAAGGAGGCCAAGGGCCTCCTTGCTTATATCCGCATGCTGCTGTCGATGCGGCACCGGCGCTTTCAATATGCATTCGGCTTCTGGAGCCAGGACAATATCCTTTTAGCCCTGGCGCTTCTTGGATCCGGAACCAAGGTCGTACTCTGCGAGCACGCACCGCACGAACTCGCTTCGTGGGGGGTGCGCGTGTTGCGGCGATTGATTTACCCGCTGGCCGAGTTGGTCACCGTTCTCAACACGAACGACCTCGCTTATTATAGGAAATTTCTAAAGCGCGTCGCATTGGTGCCAAATCCGGTACCTGCGGCTCCTCCCGCCAGACCGTTGCGTGAGAAGTTGATCATCGCAATCGGGCATCTTGTCCCATTAAAGGGGTTCGAGGATTTCCTTCGTGCAGTTCGGACTACTCAGCTGCCGGCGCATGGCTGGCGGTTCGCCATCATTGGTGATGGGCCTGAACTGGAACGGCTGCGCTGCTTGGCTCGCGCCCTTGGCTTGAACGTCGAATTTGTGCCGCAAACTTGCAGCATCCACGAATGGTACAGCCGTGCCACGATGATCGCGATCACTTCGCGGGTCGAGTCCTTCTCGCTGGTTCTTGCTGAGGCGGTTGCCGCAGGTGTTGTCCCTGCTGCGTACGCGACCTCTGGCCCGGCGGACCTTCTCGAAAGCTTTCCCGAGCTCCTTGCACCCGCTGGCGATTACCGCAGGCTTGGTGAGATTCTTACGAACTTAGCGGAGGCTGGAGATCTCAGCGACCGAAGGGCGAGCTTGAGGAAGAGTTTCGAGACTCGCTTCTCGCCGGACACAGTGGGCGAGCAATGGAGAGCCCTGCTTCGCGGAGGCTCACGGCCTGTCGCGCCGGTGCAGTGTGGGAAGCAAATCACTTGAAAGATCCGAGAGTGCGCATCGTACACGTAATTGGAAGCTTGATACACGGGGGAGCCGAGGCCCTTCTGTATCGCATGGCCACCACGCCGTCGGCGGCCGAGCATGTGATTATCTCGATTGGGCCGCCCGGGCACTACAGCCCGTTGCTCGAACAGTCGGGCGTGGAGGTATATCACCTCGGCGCGAAAACACCTCTGAGGGGCGTGCTTGCAATGGCTCAGCTTGTGGCGTTGTTGCGCAAGCTGCAGCCTGCGGTGATACAATCATGGATGTATCGCGCCAACGTCCTTGCCGGTGTCGGTGGCGCCATCCTGGGGATCCCGGTCGTTTGGGGCGTTCATTGTTCATCGTTCAAGGAGCTCAAGTGGCAAGCGCGGCTCTGGGTGCGTTTGAGCGGCTTCCTGGCAAGGCGGCTTCCCCACACGATCATCAACTGCTCGGCCAAGTCGGTCGAAACGCATAACCCAATTGGTTACGACAAAGCGCCGGTGGAGGTCGTATTCAACGGCTACGACACCGACGCTTTCCGCCCGGACGAGGGCCGCCGGGCTGTTGCGAGAGACGCGCTTGGAATTGCCGAACGCCACTTCCTGATTGGGAACGTGAGCCGGTGGCATGACCAAAAGGATCTGAAGACGCTGATCGAAGGGCTTCGTCTCTTCGCGCCAGACGCGCCTGCAGACTGGAAATGTATACTCGTCGGTCGCGGTCTCGACGATGGCAACGAGCTGCTGAAGAGGTGGATAACCGCCGCTGCGCTCCAGAACCACATTCTCTGTTTGGGGCCCCGGACCGACACAAGCGACCTGATGAGGGCACTTGACCTTCACGTTCTGTCGAGCGCCTTCGGCGAGGCATTTCCGAACGTCGTCGCGGAAACTATGGCGTCCGCAACCCCCAACGTGGTCACCGACGTAGGTGACTCCAGATACCTGGTCAACGGAACCGGGTGGACCGTCCCACCATCGAGCCCGAAGGAGCTTGGCGCAGCGCTTCTTGCGGCGGCGCGGGAAGCACAGGAGGCGCCCGATGCCTGGCTGTCCCGCCGAAAGGCCGCCAGGCGACGGGTGGAAGAAAATTTCACGTTCAGCCGGATGATGGGCGGCTATGAGCGGATCTGGATGTCTGCCTCGTCGGGCTCGCGCGGGGACTCGCCGGGCCAAGGGCTCGCATCATGAGCGTCGATCCCGAAAGCGGCCGCGATGCCGAGCGCTTAAAAATTGCGGTGATCGTCGACGGCGACGCCGTCCCCCGATACGTTTTCGAAGCCCTGAAGCAGCTGGACGGCTGCGGAGAAATCATCGTCTTCTCGTGTGCCAACACGACGTCCAGGAAGAATGTCGTCAAGCACTGGGCTTATTACGTTCTGAACCTGTTCTCCGTGCGCAACCAGTGGACAACGAAGGTCAAGATCAACGAGCTGCCGCTACGACGAGCCCGCACGATCGTTTTCGATTCTGTTTATGACGGCGCATGGCAAGCCTTGCCCGACGCCGTTCTCGAGACGATTGAGGATTCGGGTATCGACGTGATCCTCAAGTTCGGGATGAACCTGCTTCGCATTCCCACGCAGCGGACTTTGCCGCCCATTCTGTCCTATCACCATGGTGACCCGAGTCTCTACCGCGGGCGTCCGGCGGGATTTTGGGAGCTGATCAACGGGCAGTCGGCGATCGGACAGATGGTGCAAGTCCTCAGCAACGCACTCGATGCCGGGCAGATCGTCGCCTATGGCGAGACCAAGGTTTACCCGCATTCCTACCGCGCGACCTTGGTAGAAGCTTACCGCCACTCCCCGCTTCTGCTGAAGCAGGCCCTACGCAACATCCGGTCCGGTGAACGCATCAACCGACCCACAACAGGCCCCAATTACCGGCTTCCCTCCAACGGCGTAACGCTTCGGCTTATGGGCCGGCTCTTATGGAAGAAAGTCCAGCGCCTGTTTTACGGTGCTTTTTACGAGAAACGGTGGCGCGTCTCGGTCGCTCCCACAACGGAACCATTCGTTTCAAAGGCAGGTGTGGCGCTACCCGCTTCAGAGACATGGCGGACGCTTACCCCGCCGGGTAAGTACATTTTCTACGCCGATCCTTTCTTCAGCAATGACCCTCCCGGCATCCTCGTTGAAGGTTTGAACCGGTGGACCGGCCTCGGCGAAATCCTGCTTGTTGATGAGGGTCGGGAGCGCAGGATTTCTCCCCCTGGCGGCCATTATTCCTACCCGTGCCCGATCGAAGTCGCCGGGCGGCAGATGCTGTTGCCCGAGGTTGCGGAATGGTCTCATCCGCGCCTCTTTTCCATGGAGAGCGGTCACCTGCGCGAGGAGGCGATGCTGCGTCTGGAGCCGGGCGCCGCGATACTCGATCCGACGACGGTGGAGCGCAACGGCACAATCTACCTTTTCGGCAACGTTTACCCGGAGAGTACAGGCGCGCTTTCCCTTTGGTCGGCGGCGTCCATCGACGCCACCTTTGTGGCTCATCCCTGCTCTCCTGTGCGTATCTCCCCCGAAGGATCTCGCATGGCCGGAAAGTTCTTGTCGGTGGGCGGGGACCTGTTCCGGCTCGGCCAAGATGCAACGGGGAGCTATGGCGACGGAATATTGGTTTTTGCGGTCGAGGAGCTTTCGGAGACCGGTTACCGGGAAGCCCTCATCGGCAAGCTGAAATTGTCCGACAGATCCGGGCCGCACACGGTGAACATGCGTGAAGGGGCGGTTGTTTTCGACTGGTATTTCGAGAGCTTCTCGTTGCTCGCCGGCGTCCGCAGGCTCCTTAGTCAGCTTTACGCCAAAGCGGCTTCCAGGCTGCCTCGGGCCGATAGCGCCGGATAATGCCCGCCTCCCGCTCCTGAGCGGTGTTGCCACGGACGGCTTGAGCGACGAGGCGCGAGGTTTTTCAGCATCGATCTGTGGCGGTATGACAAAGTCCTGGTCCAACGCGGCGGACACGCGGGTCCGGCCGCCGGCGTGCAGGACGAGGCTTCAGTGAACCAAGCCGCAGCTCGTCAACGCAACTGCCGCTTCAGCGAGTGCGCCTACCAGTTGCCGGGCGGGTTGCGCAGCGACCCAGACCTCACGCCTCGGCGGCAGCAATGAGCCGGTTTATATAGGGATCCCGCCCTTCGACCCGGGCCTTCTTCGTGCCTGGCGCCGCAAACATCGACGGCAGCATCGTGTATCGGACTTGCAGCATCAGCCGTGTCCCCTGCTCCGGCTTCTCTCCTTTGTGAAGTCCGTACGTGTCTTCAAGAAAGCACGTTCCCATGGGACCGGTGAACTTGACGACGTCGTCCGCAGCCACTTTGGCCATGACCTCTTCGTCCGTGAATCTCTTGCCCATCTGCAGCAGTTCGTTGCGCCGATGGCTGCCGCGGACGAAAACGTGGGGGCCATCCCCTGGCCCGACATCCGACAATTGAACAAAAAGTTTCACGAAGCGGATCGAATCCTGATCGCGGTGGAAGAACTGCTCCTCGAACGGCAGTTCCCGCCCGGGAAGCGACCACCATGCGACGATGTCGTCAATGGTGGGTTTGCAGCCCAAATAGCTCGAGACGATCGACAGAACCCTGGGATGGTTTGCGATCTCAACCGCCTCCGGTGTTTCCTCTACATCCAGTATCTGAATATTGCTGGATTTCGCCGGAGCCGCCGTTCGGTCGAATACCCCGAATTCAGGGTGCCAGCCGTCTTTGCACTGCCGTTCCTCCAGCTTGGCGCGTAAGCGGCGCAGGAACTCGGTGGGAAAGAGGTCCTCCAGCATTACGAAGCCGTCTTCGCGAATACGGTCTACAGCGGCTTTATCTCCACCGACCGGGTTCAAATCGCTCGCCCCTGGAAGTAGCGGAGCGATCAAACGGCCGACCCGTCGCCTGTGCGCTGGAGGGCGGACGCGGATCAGCAACAGGTGACGCGCGGTTCTGAGTTTCCGAACTGCCTTGTCGATCAACTTCATTGGCCTGCCTCATCGAACCCGCACCCGCGCCGCGACGGCTTGTACGCTCCGACTGCCGATAACAGACTTCAGATTACCCTTGCAAAGCCTTACTCCAGCTCGGCGCCGGGCTGGCTTGACCAGATGTGGCCAACAGCTCCACCACAAAGCCACGAGGGCGGCAGCGCCGCGGCAATTGCGGCCCGCTTCAACAAACGATTTTTTGCCGAACCCTCTTCGTAGAAGCGGCCGATATACGGCAGCAGCTCCATTTCCCTTAGAGTAGCTACCATCCGGGGCAGCAGAAGTGCCAAGCGGACATATTCCCCGCGCTCGACGAAATACGACCACGTCCTCCCGATACTGAGCGACACCGCCTCGCGGTAGAATTCACGAAGCTCCTCCGGCGAAGCTGGGCTGCGGCGAACAAACTCCAGCATTGCAGCCACGACGTGCCAGCGCGATAAATACTTACTGGTGAAGCGGCCCCTTGTGACCGATTGCTCCGTCGGCACGATTTCATAAATTAACTCGTCAAAAGAAACCCTTTTCCTGACCTTATCGGAGGCGACAAGTGTAAAGAAGTTGTCCTCCGACACGCACATCTCGGGAAAGTAAATCTCGTTTTCTGTGAGGAATTTCCTCAGAAAAACCTTGTCGACGAACCTCCCGAAAGCCACATAACGGGAGTACATGCTTTCAGTACCGGGCCCAGGAGCCTCTGCACCTGCATCCGTGAACTCCTTCGTCCGGAAAGAAACGACGTCAATTTCCTCGTCCTGAAGTAACGGGAAACGCTCCAGGACAGGGCCCGGCATGATCTTATCGTCGGCATCAACCATCCAGACGTACTTGGCTGAAGCGGCGCGAATGCCCGCGTTGCGCGCTCCTCCCGGTCCGAAGAAGGAACCATCGACGATTCTGCACGATATCTTCAAACGGAGCTTAAGCGCCGCTAACACTTCCAAAGTGGCATCGCTGGAACGATCGTTGACGAAGACCACTTCGACCGAAGGGTCGGCAAGAGCAAGCAGACACTCCGCCAGAGGCGCTATCTTCTCCTCGACATTATGGCAGGGCACGATGATCGCTAGGGTATGAGTCCATTTAGGATCGTGCATGAAAACGTCGCCTCACTTCGTTCATTTCACGAGCCTGACCCGAGGCTCGGGTGCGCAACACAATGGTCACGGTCGCTAAGAGGAGGCTGAACCAGCGTGATCAGCCCGACGGCAGTGCGGTTGTTTCAACCATGACGCCTCGCCAGGGTAACCAGATCGCCTGAATTGCAGTTGGAAAGCTGCCTGCACCTTAGCCGTTAAATTCTCTCTTGGCGCGGTCCGCGAGATGGGGATCGATCATCACCTTACCGTTCAACACGCCGGCGGCCCCCGCCCTGTCGCGCGTGAGCACGTCACGCGTGCGCTGGAAGCCGTAGCGCAGCGGATCCACCACCTTGCCGTCAATGCGCGCATAATGAGGGTGCCTGCCGATGTCGAGTTCCGGCAATGCGGTCCCAGCGCGGCGAATGTAGGAGCCGTATAGAAGAGCGCCTTCCAGGGCGTCGTCCGGCAGCGCAGGAGCGGCAATGAAGGCGGCGACCTCCACTTCGTTCATGACGTGCGGCATGGCGCCGAGCTTTGCGCCGACCCACTCGCCCACATCCGCGTTGGGAATGCCACGGAACGTGCACTCGAAACCTACCGTGGAACCGCAGGTGAAGACGCAGTGTGCGGCCGAAGCGATCGCATAGCTATCCGCCTGATCCCCCGGGTGAATGACGATTGCGCCCAGCTCCGTAAGTTGTGCGAAGTCCCACTCCCGGCGCCAGGACGCGTGCTTGTACTGAAGGTGCGGGTGAAGGCGAAGGACGAAGCGTTTGCCCGCACCCTCGGCCGCGCGTGCGATACTGATCGCGGCGTCAAACTGGCTGCGAAAACTCCCGAAACCGGGCGTATCGGATATGGCTATGAACTCGTCCGACGAGGAGGTGAAAAAGGCGACGAATTCACCCGGCACTGCTCCGTCGGGCAGCAGGCCCTGGACCTGCTGCGAGACGTAGAAGTTGACGGCGTCGCCCGGCGCCCGGCGGAGGCGGGCCAGGTAGAATTCTTCCCCGGCCGCCCGCTCGTAAGGGTGGCTGCGTATCAGGCGGGCAACGGTGTCCGGCTCATGAATAGAACTGTCCGCCATCACAAAGGACGCGCCGGTTGCGCCCTGCTCGTAGCGCCAAACCCGCGCACCCGCGCCCATGAGATCGCAAAAGGGTCGCGAGTAGCAGTGGCGGCCGTTGAAGGTGTAGATTTCGTCATAGCCGCGGTCGCGCAGAACTTCGGCGGCTTGGAGTGAGTAGTAGGCGGAGCGCCACGCCATGGGCAGCACCGCGCCATATTGCGCATGCGTGCCGGGCTCTTGCACGGTTGTGGCGCTGGTGATGGAGCTGAGCACCGCCAGTCCGACCGCTGCACCGCCCACTTTGTAGCCGCGGAGGCGCCCCAGATCGTTAAGCACCGGCGGGATGTCCTTCGGCCGCAACTTGATATCCCCGGTTACGTCTCTCCCGTTGATCATCGGCCGCACGAAGCGCCCTATTTTCCGGTTCGCCTGCTCCAGGAGCACGTCCCGCCGTCGCCAGTGCGGAGAATGGCGGGCGCTCAGCGCAAACAGGTCAACAAGATCGATCTGCGCGTCGGGATTGCGGCGAATCAGCTCGCGTTCCACGGCAAGTGCGAAGGACCACGGATTGGAGGACGCGACTAGGATTTTGCGGGGCATGGGAAAGGCTCAGCCGCCCCGTACAGACATATCGGGCCGGAGCGCCGTTCCTCGCGAAAGATTGCGGGTTGCCGTGGCGCCCAGAACCTCCGGCAGATGCTTAGGCGGCATGCCGTAACCGGGCCGGATGGAGCGGACATTTTCGCGGGTGAAAGCTTCCCCGGCGGCGATGTCCTGAACAACGTACAAGGATCGCCGAAAGACGATCGAACCCTTTTCGCAGCCCTGAAGGTCGTAATTCACCCGGCCTAGGGCGCGCCAAGCGCTTTTGCAGTCCGCAACGAGACTTTGGAATTCCTGCGGCTCCAGGCTGAAGGCGGAGTCCGGGCCCCCATCGGCACGCCTTAAGGTGAAATGCTTTTCGATAACCGATCCGCCGAGGGCAACGGAGGCGACCGCGACGGCGGAGCCCATGGTGTGATCGGACAAGCCAGGGACACAGCCGAATGCCTCGCCGAGATGCGGCACGGTGCGGATATTCGACATCTCATCGGGCGCCGGGTAGGAGCTGACGCAGTGGAGCAGAACCAGTTCTTCGCAACCGTTCTCGCGCGCGGTTCGCACGGCGTCGGAGATCTCGCCGAGGTCGGACATGCCGGTGGATATGATCATCGGCTTACCCTTGCGGGCGACATGGGCAATCAAGGGCAGGTCGATGGCTTCGAACGAAGCGATCTTGAAGGCAGGGCAGCCCAGCTCGTCGAGCAGGTCCGCGGCTGTTTCGTCAAAGGGCGTGGACAGCAGGACTACGCCCAGCTTTTTCGCACGCTCGAAGAGCGCCGGGTGCCATTCAAAAGGCGTGTGCGCCTCACGATAGAGGTCATAAAGCGTGCGGCCGCCCCAGAGCCCCCCTTCGATTCGAAAATCGTCGCTGTCATGGTCAATGGTGAGCGTGTCCGCCGTGTAGGTCTGGATCTTGATGGCGTCAGCGCCGGTGTCCGCCGCTGCATCAATCATAGACAGTGCCCGGTCGAGGCTCCCATTGTGGTTCCCGGACAGTTCGCAAATGACATATGGCTCGTACTCGGGCCCGATGTCCCGTCCGGCAATGGTGACCTTGAGAGCCATCACAAACACTCCACTTTCATAAAAATCGGGTTGAACGCGCGCATCTCAGTCGGCGCGCTCGATCTTCAGCACGTAGCGATGGCCGCGATGCTCAAAGAACGCCGGATATCGGTCGTTATCCACCACGCGCAATAGGTTGAACTGTTCTGCAATCGTCTTGTTCGGATCGAAACGGCTGTCTTGTGGGCGGCGGCGGGCGTACCAGCTGGGCTCGCCCTGCTGAGGGAGGCCGGGGGGCGGATGCGGGAGCGCCAGATAATCGAGGCACATGGCTACGATCAGCGCGCCCAGCTTGTTGCGAACTTCGTCGTTCAGCTCGTGCCCGCGCAAACGGAGGGTGCGCTGCATCACGATGTCACCCGCGTCTACCGCCTCCGCGGCGAAAATCATCGACACCGGGATTTCGTTCAAGCCTTCTAGGATCTGCCAAACTACCGGAGAAAAGCCGCGGCCATTCGGAAGGGCACTGGCGTGAACGACGATG
>DASVUO010000088.1:0-18792 GCA_036386995.1 Allosphingosinicella sp.
AGCGGCTGGCCGGCGGTGATTTCGTTGCGAACCACCGTGCCGATCAGATCGGCCGGATTCACGCCCTTCTGGCCCTTCATGAAATACGCCGGTTGGACGAGGCCTTCCGGCCATTTCTGGAAACGCAGCGCTTCCGCGTCGATGATGGTGCCGACGGGCAGGGAGCGGGTCGCAACCAGCACTTCCGGTCC
The DNA here is from genome assembly GCA_036386995.1 of Allosphingosinicella sp. Classification (GTDB taxonomy): domain Bacteria; phylum Pseudomonadota; class Alphaproteobacteria; order Sphingomonadales; family Sphingomonadaceae; genus Allosphingosinicella. The sequence goes on from DASVUO010000088.1 coordinate 192, forward strand.
GGCGGGAACCACGGGGGTGGCCGAGGCTTGCGGCGCCGAGGCCCCGCTGAACATGTTCTTGGCCATCACCGCGGTGACTGCTGCCACCATCAGTGCGCCAATCAACAGCACCAGCTTTTTTACATCCATGACGCCAGTCACCTTCTGCCCGCGTTCAAATCAGGCCTAAACATCAGCCAAAATGGTTAAGGAACCGTTCGCCGATCAGCCAAAGGCCGGCAAAAGCGATTGCAATTCCGTACGGTATCTCGGGGTTGCCGGCCTGCTTGAGCATCCGGTGCGGGATCAGCATGGCAATGGTCAGCACGCCGCCCGCGATCGACATGATCACGATCAGCTGCAGCACCGCCATCGGAGGCAGCCAGAGCGAGACGGCGAACAGCATCTTGACGTCGCCGCCGCCCATTTGGCCGATCTGGAATGCCAGAAAGAAGATGAGCAACACCGCGAACGCGATGCCGATCTGCCAAGCAACGTCCGGCCACAAGGAGAGGCCGCTCACCCACCAGAAGGGGATCGCGCCAAGCGCGATCGCCCCGTTCAGCCAGTTGGAAATGGTGCGGCTTCGCCAATCGCCGACCGCCGCGACGAGCAAAGCCGCCGCGAGCAAAGCGATAAGAAACCAGGAAAAGCCCCCTTGCATGGCTAACAGCTACTAGACGGGCTTGCTTTAGAAACCGTAACCGCGGGTGCGATGAAGCCAGAGACATTCGATCGGCGAACGATTCCGGCAGGGGCGGCGATGGCGCCGTGGCGCGCGCCCGACGGCTGGATGTACCGCCGCATGCACTGGCCCCAAACCGACCCTGCAAATGCGCGGGGCAGCATCCTGTTCGCCGGCGGGCGGGGCGATTTCATCGAGAAGTATCTCGAAGTGCAGAACCACTGGCACGAGGGCGGCTGGGATGTCTCCACCTTCGACTGGCGGAGCCAGGGCGGGTCGCGCGGAGACATAGAAGGCGGCCACCTCGACAGCCTTGATCCCTTGGTCGACGATCTTGCCGCGTTGATCGCCGAATGGGTGGCGGAAGTGCCCGGACCGCACGTGGTGATCGGCCATTCGATGGGCGGCCACGTCGTGCTTCGAACCCTGGCGGAGCGGTCGCCGAAGGTGGACGCCGCGGTGCTGGTCGCGCCGATGGTGATGATCAACACCGCGCCTTTGCCGTCCTTTGCCGCCGCCGCGACCGCGCAGACGATGACGGCGCTCGGCTTCGGCAAGGTCGCGGCGTGGAGCAACGGCGACACGCCGAGCCCGTCCGGCTCCTCGCGCCGGGCGATCCTCACCGGCTGCCGCACGCGCTATGAGGACGAGACCTGGTGGTGGAAGCGCCAGCCGGGCTTCGATCTTGGGGTGCCGAGCTGGGGCTGGCTCAACGCCGCCTATCGCTCCTGCGCACGCCTTACAGACGCGGCGCTTGGCAAGATCGCGGTGCCGGTGCTGTTCGTCGCGACGGAAAAGGATCGGTTGGTCAGCGCCCCCGAAATCCGCCGCGCCGCCGCCGCGATCCCGGGTGCCGAGCTGCTGATGTTCGAGGATTCGGCCCACGAAATCCTGCGCGAGATCGATCCGATCCGCCTCAAAGCCTTTGCCCGTATCGACAGCTTCCTTGAGGCGCGGGCGGCGCGGTGAGCCGCAAGGTCGACATCGCGGTCGTCGGGGCGGGCATGGCCGGCGCGAGCCTTGCGGCGGAGATCGGCGGCCGCGCCTCGGTGCTGCTGCTCGAGCGCGAGGACCAGCCCGGCTACCACAGCACCGGCCGCTCCGCCGCTTTCTGGTCGGAAAGCTATGGCGGCCCCGCCGTCCAGCCGCTGACCAGCGCCTCCGGCCCCTTCTTGCGCGACGGAGGCTTCCTCAGCCCCCGCGGCGGCCTGCACATTGCCGGGGAGGAAGGGCAGGGGGCGCTCGATGCCTTGGCGGGGGAACTCGGCGGAAAGGTGGAGCTGCGGCCCGTCGGCGGCGAAGCTTTGGCCGGTCTCGTCCCCGGCCTGCGCCCGCACTTCGACCGCGCGCTGTTCGAGCCGACCTGCGCCGACATCGACGTTGCCGCCCTTCACGCGCATTATTTGAAAACGGCGCGGCGGGCGGGAGCCGAACTGCTCACCGGTGCCGAACTGCTCAGCGCGCGTTATGAGGGTGGGATTTGGCGCCTCGAAACCGCCGCTGGAGCGGTCGAGGCCGAGGTGCTGGTCAACGCCGCCGGGGCCTGGGCCGATCCGGTGGCGCGGCTTGCCGGGGTCCGGCCGCTCGGCATTCGCGCCTTTCGCCGAACGATGGTCCAGCTGCGCACCGATCCACCCGCGCCGGCCGACCTCCCGCTGGTGATCGATGCGCTTGGCCGCTTCTACTTCAAGCCGGAAGCGGGCGGGCGCCTGTGGCTGAGCCCGCACGACGAGACCCTCTGCGACCCCTGCGACTGCGGGCCGGAGGAACTGGACGTCGCGCTGGCGATCGACCGGCTGGAAAGGGCGGTCACGTGGGAGGTCGAGCGGGTCGAGCGAAGCTGGGCAGGTCTGAGAAGCTTCGCGCCCGACCGGGTCCCGGTTTACGGCTTCGCAAATGAGCGCCGAGACTTCTTCTGGTTCGCGGGGCAGGGCGGCTTCGGCATCCAAACCGCCCCGGCGGCGTCGCGGTTGGGAGCGGCTCTGCTCATGGGCACTGAGCCCGAGATCGACCCCGTCCCCTATCGTCCCGAAAGAAATCAATAGCCTTCGTTCGTCCCGAGCTAGGTGAAGGAGTGGCGCAAACCCTGAAAGGTCTTTTTAGCGCTTCGGCCTCACAAACTGCGCCGCCGCGTCGCATGCCAACTTATCGGCGCGTTCGTTTTCAGGGTGCCCGGCATGGCCTTTGACCCACTTCCACTCGATCTGATGAGTGCGCACCGCTTCGAGCAGTTCCTGCCAAAGCTCGGCATTCTTCACCGGCTTCTTGTCGGCGGTTTTCCAGCCGTTTTTCTGCCAGCCGTGAATCCACTTGGTGATGCCGTCCTTGAGGTAGTTGCTGTCGGTCCACAAGGTGACCGCGCAGGGCCGCTTCAGCGCCTGGAGCGCGCGGATCGCGGCCATCATCTCCATGCGGTTGTTGGTTGTGAGCGGCTCGCCTCCCGAAAATTCCTTCTCGTGCGCGCCGGAGCGGACAATGGCGCCCCAGCCGCCGGGCCCCGGATTGCCCTTGCAGGCACCGTCCGTGAAGATCTGAACTTCGGTCACGGGAAAGTCAGGCGGCTTCTTCGAGCCCGCGGGGGAGCTTGAACACCATCCGCTCAACCACGCCGTCGCGCTCCGTCTCCGTGACGTCAAAATGCAAAGCGAGGAAGTCCACCACTTCGCGCACCAGAGTCTCCGGCGCGGAGGCACCGGCGGTGATGCCGAGCGTGTGGACGCCCTCCAGCCAAGAAAGATCGATGTCGGTCGCGCGGCCGATCAGCTGCGCGCAAACGCCTTCCCGCTCGGCGACTTCAACGAGGCGAAGCGAGTTCGAGCTCTTCGGCGAGCCGATCACCAGCATCGCGTCGCATTCGCCGGTCATCTCTTTCACCGCATTCTGGCGGTTGGAAGTGGCATAGCAAATGTCCTCGCCGCGCGGCGCCCGGATGGAGGGGAAGCGGCTGTGCAGCAGCTCCACGATCTCACGCGTGTCGTCGACCGAAAGGGTGGTCTGGGTCAGGAAAGCGAGGTTCTCCGGATCGGCGGGAAGCTCGCTCCGCGCATCCTCGGCGGTCTCAATGAGGGTCATCCGCCCTTCCGGCACCTGGCCGAACGTGCCGATCACTTCGGGGTGGCCGGCATGGCCGATGAAGAGGATGTGCCGCCCCGCTTCCACCAGCCGCTCCGCCTGGCGGTGGACCTTGGAAACCAGCGGGCAGGTCGCGTCGAGATAATCGAGGCCGCGTTCCTCCGCCTTGGCCGGCACCGCCTTGGGAACGCCGTGGGCGGAAAACACCACCGGCACCCCGTCCGGCACCTGATCGAGCTCGGCGACAAAGATCGCGCCTTTCGCCTTCAGGCTGTCGACGACATATTTGTTGTGCACGATTTCGTGGCGCACGTAGACCGGCGCGCCGTAGCGCTCCAGCGCAAGCTCGACGATGCGGATCGCGCGGTCGACGCCCGCGCAAAAGCCGCGCGGCGCCGCGATCAGCAGGGAGAGTGGGCGTCGGAATTCGGGCATGGTTTTGTCTCTATGAGGTTGAGGCCGCCGCGTCTACCGAAGCGGGCACACGGCGTTGCTTGCCTCCGGCGAGCCCGCTTCCTATGATCCGCGCCGCCCGCCCCGGGGAAAATGAGGATCCAAAGCCTGTGTTCAAGTCCAAAGCGGCGCTTGCCGTGCTTCTTCCGCTGACCCTCCTTGGCTGCGCCGGCGACGGCCAGCTCACCGCCACCGGCATCACCGTCACCCGTTCCGCCTGCCCGGCCGTGGCTATCCCCGCCGCGACTGGCGACGTGACCCTGTTCAGCCCGGAAAATGCGCGCACCGCCGACGCGATCGACGTCGTTGCGCACATCACCAACCTGCGCACCACCTGCGACGAATCGGGCGACAACATCGTCGCCACGGTGAACTTCGACATCCGCGCCCAGCGCCGCGACGGCCGCGGCGCGCGCGAGGTGGTGGTTCCCTATTTCGGCACGGTCGTTCAGGGCGGCACCAGCGTCATTTCCAAGAGCATCAGCAATGCCGGCCTGCGCTTTGCCGACGGCGAGCTTCGGGCAAGCACCACCGGCCAGGCAACCGCCTCGGTGAGCCGCGCCGCCGCGACCCTGCCGGAGGATATCCGCAAGCAGATCACCCGCGAGCGCAAGCCGGGCGACGCAGACGCGGCAGTGGATCCCTTGTCCGATCCGGCTGTCCGCGAGGCTGTTCGCGCGGCCAGCTTTGAACTGCTGGTCGGCTTTCAGCTCACCCAGGAACAGCTTGCTTATAACGCGACGCGCTAAGCCGCGTTGACTTGGCTCGGGGGACGCTTCAAGGCGTCCTCCGTCGCCGGCCTTTGGGCTGGTGTTCGCGCGGGAGAGCGCAGGCGGTTTTCGGATCGTCGGCCGCCGAAGGAGCAACCGCCCCGGAATCTCTCAGGCACAAGGGACCGCGCGGGCAAAGACACTCTGGAAAGCGAGTTCGGGCAACCGAACTCCACCGAAGGGGTAACCCGCGCCGTTTCGGCCGCCCGGGGAAAGCTCTCAGGTTTCAGTGACAGAGGGGGAGAGTTCGCGACGTGCCGGGCACCCGCCCGTGTGGAGAGCGACGCCCCGGAGACTGAAAACATGACCGACGCAGCCGCCACCCTTCCCCTGAACGACTGGCACCTTGGCCGCGGCGCCCGGATGGTGCCGTTCGCAGGCTATTCCATGCCCATCCAATATGAAGGCATCATTGCCGAGCATAAGTGGACTCGCGAATCAGCCGGCTTGTTCGACGTCAGCCACATGGGCCAGCTGCTGATCACCGGCGACAATCTGGATGCGGCGCTGGAGGCGATCCTGCCGGCCGACCTGTCGCTGTTGAAGGACGGGCGGCTGCGTTATTCGCTGCTGCTCAACGACCGCGGCGGCATTGTCGACGATCTGATGGTCACTCGGCGGGAGGACCATTTCTACATGGTGGTGAACGGCGCCACCAAGGCGGGCGACATCGAGGTGCTTCGCGCGCGGCTGCCGGATACGGTGGGGCTCGATCACTTGACCAGCCAGGCTTTGCTGGCTCTGCAGGGGCCCAAGGCGGTGGACGCGCTCGCCAGGCTTGCGCCCGGCGTGGCGGAGCTGACCTTCATGACGGGCGATGCGTTCGAGCTGGACGGCATGGCGGCGTGGATCAGCCGCTCGGGCTATACCGGCGAGGACGGGTTCGAGATTTCGGTGGCGTCCGAGGATGCGGTGGCGGTTGCCGAGCTTCTCGCCGCGCAGCCGGAAGTGAAGCCGATCGGCCTTGGCGCGCGCGATTCGCTGCGGATTGAAGCGGGGCTGCCGCTCTACGGGCACGACCTCGACGAGGAGATCACGCCGGTGGAGGCCGACTTGTCCTTTGCCATCTCCAAGCGCCGCAAAGCCGAAGGCGGCTTTCCGGGCGCCGAGCGCATCCAGGCGGAGCTTGCACAGGGCACGATCCGCCGCCGCGTCGGCCTCGCCGTCGAAGGCCGCCAGCCGGTGCGCGAGGGCGCGATGGTCGTCGACGGCGAAGGCAATGAAGTCGGCAAGGTGACCAGCGGCGGCTTTTCGCCGATTCTCGAAGCGCCGATCGCCATGGCCTATGTTCCGGCCGCGGGCGCCGAGGTCGGCAGCGCCGTCACCCTCGCCCAGCGGGGCAAGCTTTACCAGGCGAAGGTCGTGCCAATGCCCTTCGTTCCCCATCACTATGTCCGCAAGGGAGCCGCGAAATGACCGTTCATTACACCGAGGAACATGAGTGGATCCGGGTGGAAGGCGACAGCGCCACCGTTGGCATCACCGATTTCGCGCAAGGCCAGCTTGGCGACATCGTGTTCGTCGAGCTCCCCACTGAAGGCCAGCAGGTCACCAAGGGCGGCGAGGCGGCCGTGGTGGAGTCGGTCAAGGCCGCGTCGGACGTGTACGCGCCGGTGACGGGCGAAGTCACCGCAGCCAATGCGGCGCTTACCGACGATCCGTCTCTGGTCAACACCGACCCGGAAGGGGAGGGCTGGTTTTTCCGCCTCCGCCTTTCCGATACGTCGCAGCTCGACGGCTTGATGGACGCCGACGCGTACAAAGCCTTCTGCGAGAATCAGTGAGCCTCAACCCCTCCTCGCGCTGGTCGCCCGGCGATTACGCCTCCAACGCGGCGTTCGTGCCGGCGCTGGGCGCGGCGGCGCTTGATCTGCTTGCGCCGAAGCCCGGCGAGTTCATCGTCGATCTGGGCTGCGGCGACGGGGTCCTAACCCAGCGGATCATGGAAGCCGGAGCTCGCGTCATCGGCCTCGATGCCTCGCCGGAGATGGTGGAAGCGGCGCGGGGCCGGGGCGTGGATGCCTTCGTCGCCGACGCCCAAGCGCTCGACCTTGAAGGCCAGGCGGCGCGCTTCGGCCACTTCGATGCGGCTTTCTCCAACGCGGCGCTTCACTGGATGCTCGATCCCGACGCGGTGGCGGCAGGCGTGTTCGGGCTCCTCAAGCCCGGCGGGCGCTTCGTCGGCGAGATGGGCGGGCAGGGCAATATCGCGGCGCTGCGCAGCGGCATTCGCGAGGAGCTCACCGCCCGCGGCTATCCTGTGCCGGCGGAAGACCCGCAATGGTATCCAAGCGTGGAGGAGTTCCTGCGCCTCTACGCCTGCGCCGGCTTTGTCGACATCCGCGCCCACCTGATCCCGCGCCCGACGCCGCTTCCGACCGGAGTCGCCGGTTGGGTGAAGACCTTCCGCAACGGTTGGCTGGAGGTTGCGGGCGTCGCCCAAGCGGATCGTGCGAGTGTCGCGGCCGCCGTCCAGGCGCGGCTTCAACCGCAGCTGCAAGGCGCGGACGGAAGCTGGACCGCCGATTACGTCCGCCTGCGCTTCTCCATGCGCAAACCCGATTAGATTCTGAGTTCAACCTCGAAGCTCCACGCCCCGGAGCAAGAAGGAAGCTGACAACCATGCGTTACCTACCCCTTGCAGAAGCAGACCGGCGCGAGATGCTGCGCGTCGTCGGCGCGGCGTCCGTGGAAGACCTGTTCGTCGACGTGCCGGAAGCCGCCCGGCTCGCCGCGAAGGTGGACGGCCTCCCCGACCATGCAAGCGAGCTTTCGGTGGAGCGCCAGCTCTCCGCCATGGCGCGGCGCAACCTCGCGGCCGGCGAAGCGCCCTTCTTCCTCGGCTGCGGCGCCTACAAGCATCACATCCCCGCATCGGTCGATCACCTCATCCAGCGCGGCGAGTTCCTGACCAGCTACACGCCCTACCAGCCCGAAATCGCGCAAGGGACGCTGCAGGCCCTCTTCGAATTCCAGACCCAGGTCGCGCGCCTCTACGGCTGCGATGTCGCCAACGCCTCGATGTACGACGGCTCCACCGCCTGCTGGGAAGCGATCGGCATGGCGCGGCGCATCACCCGCCGGACCAAGGCGGTGCTCTCCGGCGGCCTCCACCCGCATTACGTCTCGGTCGCCAAGACCATGGCGAAGTTCACCGGCGATACGCTGGAAACCTCCGTCCCGCAGCTTGGACCCGAGCCCGACACGACCGCTTTGCTCGGTTCGATCGACAAGGACACGAGCTGCGTCGTCGTTCAATATCCCGACATCCTCGGCCGCATCGCCGATCTGTCCGAACTCGCCGAGCGCGCCCATGCCGCCGGTGCGCTGCTCATCGCGGTGGTGACCGAGCCGGTCGCGCTCGGCCTGATCAAGGCGCCGGGTGAGATGGGCGCCGACATCGTCGTCGGCGAAGGCCAGTCGATCGGCGTCGGCCTGAACTTCGGCGGGCCTTACGTGGGCCTGTTCGCCACCCGCGACAAATATGTCCGCCAGATGCCCGGCCGCCTTGCCGGCGAGACGGTGGACGCGGAGGGCAAGCGCGGCTTCGTGCTCACCCTCTCCACCCGCGAGCAGCATATCCGCCGCGAAAAGGCGACGTCGAACATCTGCACCAACTCGGGCCTCTGCGCGCTCGCTTTCTCCGTGCACATGACCTTGCTTGGCGAGACCGGGCTGCGCTGCCTGGCCGAACTCAACCACGCCCGCGCCGTCCGTGCCGCGGAGCGGCTCGCGAAGGTGCCGGGGGTGGAGCTCGTCACCGACACCTTCTTTAACGAATTCACCCTGCGCCTGCCGCAGGAAGCGCGGCCGGTGGTGCGTACCCTCGCCGAGCGAGGGATCCTCGGCGGCGTGTCGCTCGGCCGACTTTATCCCGACGAGGAAGGGCTGGCGAACGGGCTGGTCGTCGCCGTCACCGAAATCTGCACCGACGAAGATGTCGAGGCGCTTGCCGGCGCCCTCGAGGAGATACTGGCATGAGCATGAACCGTGAAGGCCGTCCCACCCGCCCCGAGGCAGGCGAAGGCGAACCCGTCGCAACCTGGACGGGCAACCGCGCCCTGATGCTCGAAGAAGCGCTCATCTTCGAAATGGGCGAAGACGGCGGCACCGGCGTCGATATCGAGGCCGCGCCCAGGGTGGAGAGCCGCATCGGCGGCCTCGCCCGCAACCGCCCGATCGGACTGCCCGGCCTGTCCGAGCCGCAGACGGTGCGCCATTACACGCGCCTCAGCCGCCAGAACTATGCAATCGACCTTGGCCTCTTCCCGCTCGGCTCGTGCACCATGAAGCACAACCCGCGGCTCTGCGAGAAGATGGCGCGGCTGCCCGGCTTCGCCGACATCCATCCGCTGCAACCCGCCGACACCGTCCAGGGTGCGCTCCAGCTCATCGCCGAACTCGGCGGCTGGCTGGTCAAGCTCACCGGCATGCATTCGGTGGCGATGAGCCCCAAGGCCGGCGCGCATGGCGAACTGTGCGGCCTGCTCGCCATCCGCGCCGCCCTGGAAGCACGCGGCGACGCCCGCGAAGTGGTGCTGGTGCCCGAAAGCGCCCACGGTACCAACCCCGCCACCGCCGCTTTCGTCGGCTATCGGGTTGAGAGCATCCCGGCCGACGATCGCGGCCGTGTCGACACGGCGGCACTGAAGGCGCGGCTCGGGCCGGACGTCGCGGCGGTGATGATCACCAATCCCAACACCTGCGGCCTGTTCGAACCCGACATGATCGAGATATCCGAGGCAGTGCACGCGGCCGGCGGCCTGGTTTACTGCGACGGGGCGAACTTCAACGCCATCGTCGGCCGCGTCCGCCCCGGCGACCTCGGCATCGACGCCATGCACATCAACCTCCACAAGACCTTCTCCACCCCGCATGGCGGCGGCGGACCGGGCTCAGGCCCGGTGGTCTTCTCGGAAGCGCTCACCCCGTTCGCGCCCTTGCCCTTCGTCGAAAAGCAGGGCGACGCCTACGCCCTTGTCGAGGAGGAAACCGCGGGCGAGCATCACGGCCAGAGCTTCGGCCGGATGACCGCCTTCCACGGCCAGATGGGCATGTTCAGCCGCGCGCTGGCCTACATCCTCAGCCACGGCGCCGACGGGCTTCGCCAGGTGTCGGGCGACGCGGTGCTCAACGCCAATTACATCCTCAGAAGCCTGGAAGACGTGCTCGACGCCCCGTTCGGGGACAGCGGCCCGTGCATGCACGAAGCGCTGTTCAGCGATAAGGGCTTCGGCGGCGGCCTCACCACGCTCGATCTCGCCAAGGGCCTGATCGACGAAGGCTTCCACCCGATGACCATGTATTTCCCGCTGGTGGTCCACGGCGCGATGCTGATCGAGCCGACCGAGACGGAATCCAAAGCGGCGCTTGATCAGTTCATCGGCGCCCTGCGCTCGGTGGCGGAGCGCGCCAAGGCGGGCGACCAGTCGCTGAAGGCCGCGCCGATTTACGCACCGCGCCGCCGCCTCGACGAGACGCTTGCGGCGAGGAAGCCGGTGCTGGTCTGGAAGGAACCGGCGCAGGCCGAAGCCGCCGAGTAATCGGAACCTGCGGCGCGGCCTCATCGGGCCGCGCCGGGTTCACCTTACTTCTTGGCCGCCCGCTTCTGCTCCAGAGTCGCGGGCGCCGGGATGATCGGCGACAGCTTGGCAATCGCATCCTCCGCCGGGATGAACAGGTCGGCCGGGAAACCCTTCTCACCGCGATTGCCGGTGCGGAACCACGCCGCCACGAGGTTGTCGGTGAGGAGGGGGCTGAACACGAAGCCTTCGTGGCCCCGCGACTTCGCGATCAAGGCGGCGTGCAGGACGTAGCCGTCCATCGCCGCCAAGGGATCGACGAACGGCAGGAACAAGGTCTCCATCTTGTACTTGGACGGAGGCTTGGTCTTGAGGATGATCTTCGACTTTTCGGCGCGCCACACGTTCTTCGACAACGCTTCATAGCCGTTCGCGGGGCGCAGGCCGGGAGCAAGCGCAAAGAGCGTCTTGTTGTCGCTGTCCTTGGCAAGCAAGGCAGCGCGCGCGGTCTCGGCCTGCTCCTTCCAGAGCTGCTCGGGAGTCTTCGAAAGGCCCCCGATCAGCTCGTCCGCCGCTGCGCCCTGGCGCAGGCGGCGGTTCACTTCCATGACGCTGCCGAGCGACACGCCAACCCATTGCGAGCGGGCGGAGAACAAGCGTCGCGCCGTCTTCGCGTCGCCGCCGCGCGCGGTTTCCAGGATGTCGTACAGGTCGAGTAGCTCGACATATTGCGACAGGTCGGTTTCAGGCTTGCCCTCCGCCTTGCGCTTTTCGGCATTGGCGCGGGCAGCCTTTGCGCGCTCGGCCGCCGCTTCGAAGTTATCGGCGAGCGCATGCGCGAGCGCCGCCCCAGCCATGCCGATCGAGCTGTTCAGTTCCGGCGAATTCTCGACATCGAATTCGACATAGGCATCGCGAAGCCGCGCCGAATCGGCGAAGCGGCCGGCGAGATCCAGCCGATCTGCGCGGTGCAGCAGGGCATTGGGGATCAGACGCCCCTGCCATTCGAGCAGGCGATCCTCCTCCGCGTTCGGGGCGGGCAGGAGCGGGGCGTAGGTCGGCGTGCTGAACAGCGGGAAGACCGAATATTCCAGCACGTCCGCGCCGCGCAGGCTCGCCGCGCGCGCTTCCTCGGCCCGGCCCATACGGACCAGGGCGGCGCTTTCGATGAGGTCAAAGGCGCGGCCGCGGGAGCGAGCGAAATACGGGTTAGCGGTGAGCCCCGCCGCCTTGGCCTCGCGCCGCGCCATCGCAACGTCGTCGAGCGCGGCCTGGTAGTTCTTGGCCTCGATCTGGTGAAGCGCGCGGCCGAAGATGAGGCCGAGACGGCGGCTGGAATTGCCTTCGGAACTGTCGCCGGTGAGCAGCGAGTTGCAGGCCGCAACGCCCGCTTCGCCGAACTTCCGCTTGGACGCATCCGGCGCTTCGGGCGCCGGCGCGAACAGGCCGAGCAGGGTCACGGCGCCGATCAGGCGCGCTGCCGTCTCCCCGCTGGTGACGTTGTTCGGCTGCCCGTCGCACTGCACGTAAGCCGAGCCGGGCTTTTCGGGCGTGGCGGCATTAGCAGCGGTGCCGGTCATCGGCGCGGCGAGAACCAAGGCCAGCGCGCTTGCGCCGGCATGACGGAATACTGATTTCACGAACTGTCCCCCTTTGTGTTTGCGCGAATTATTCGACCGGCCTGCGGCCGTCCCCTTCCGGCGGCGGTGCAGCATCGGCTGCGAGAACCGGTTGCGGCTCCTCCCATGCGTCAGGTTCGGCGTAGGCGGCTTCTTCTTGCTCCGCGTCGCCGCCGCCGAAGAAGCGGCGCTTGATCCAGGTGCCGAGCCCGCCGAACAGCGCAATGATCAGCACGATGAACTTCTTGCCAAAGCCGAGAAGGATGGCGAGCAGCCCAAGCTTCTTCGCCGCCGCCACGCCCACGCCCGCGGCGATCAGGCCGGCGACGCCATAATCCGCTTTCTTGTCGGTGCCCGGCTGGTAATCGGCGTAGCGCGCGCCGGTGTTGAAGGACGCGACGCTTGCGAACTTGGCGGCCGCATCGCGGGTTTCGGCGAGCTTCGACATACCGGTCAGCATGTTGAGGCTAAGCACGCCGCGGCGGCCGAGCAGGCGCACGTCGTAGTTCAGCGTGTTTTCGGCCTGATCGGCGAACTGGATGTTCTGCGCCCAAACCACCGAGTGGGTTTTTTGGTCGTAAACCGGCTGCTGCGCCCAGCCGACGAGGTGCTGAGCAGGATAGCCGCCGCTCGCGCGCTGCTGGTTGATCTCGTCCTCGCCCGACTGCATCTGCTCGAGGAGCTCGGCATAGTCCGTCGACTGCGCATCCTCGTCGCTGACATAGCCCGACGCGTCGTACGTCACGACGGCGGCCCAGGTGTCGTCGAGGAAAGTCTTGCCGGCGGGAAACACCAGCCCGAGCGTGTTGGTGGCAACGTCCGGCGGGTTGCCCCACGCTTCCACCAGCACCTTTTTCGCCTCGGCGGCAGGCAGAAAATAATAATCCTTGCCGAGGTGGAGGACGGCGTCGGCCTCCGCGATAGGAACGTCGCCGGTCTGCGGGTGCAGATCCTTGGCGATCGCCTCGATCTGCTTGATCCGCGCGGCTTGCTCCGGCGTCGGCGCTTGCGCATGAACAGGCGCGGCAAGCAAAGCCGCCGCGAGCGAAAGGATCAGCTTCGTAAAATGGTTCATATCTGCCCCCAGGTCCCCGCCGGCAGGCTGGCACAGCCGCGGGCATTTGCGCCAGCAAAAAAGGGAGGGAAAGCAAAGTGAAGCGCCACGCGCCCGCCACCGAGCGCAATCGCGAGGCGATCGCCGCCGTGCTTCGCGAGGTGCTGCCGGAGCGGGGCACCTTGCTGGAGATCGCCGCGGGCACCGGTGAGCATGCGGCCAATCTGGCGCCCTTGTTCCCGAACCTGCTGTGGCAGCCGAGCGATCCCGATCCCGACGCGCTGACGTCGATCGAGGCGTGGCAGGCGGATGCGGGTGCCACCAATCTCCTGCCGCCTGTGTTCCTCGACGCTGCGGCCGCGACGTGGCCGCTCGACCGGACGGACGCGGTGTTGTGCATCAACATGGTGCACATCAGCTCATGGGCGGCGACGGAGGGACTAATGCGCGGCGCGGGGCGGCTGTTGCCCAAGGGGGCGCCGCTTATCCTCTACGGTCCCTATCGCCGCGAAGGGGTGCCGACGGCGCCGAGCAACGAGGCGTTCGACCAGTCGCTCAGGGCGCGGAACCCGGAGTGGGGGCTTCGCGACCTGGAGGCGGTCCAGGCGGAGGCGGCCGGGCAGGGGCTCGGCTTCGAGAGGCCTTACGAGATGCCGGCCAACAACCTGATGCTTGTCTTCCGCAAAGCCTGAGCCTTAGCTGTCGTTGAAGCGCGGCAGGTTGGCCTGCTCCGGCTTGTCGCTGTCGCGGACCCGGGTGACGCCGGAACCGTCGCCCACTTCCTCATGAATCTCGTCGCGGGCGCCGATGTCGCGCTGCAGGTTGCCGCCGTGGGAGCCGCCGAAGGCGGGGCCGCCTTCGGCCGCTTCGGTGATGTCCTTGTCGTCGGTGAGGCGGGCGGTTTCAGCGCGGTCTGCGCCGCGGTCGTTGCGGTCGGTCATGAACACTCTCCTTTACGGAGAGATCAATGCGGGCGCGTCGGGGTCGTTCCTTCGGCCAGCCGCAGAAGAAGCAGCGTCCATAGCGCTCCAAGCGTCCAGCCGCCGAGGACGTCGCTTGGCCAGTGGACGCCGAGCAGCGGGCGGGTCGCGCCGACCAGAAAGGCGAAAAAGAGGCCGAGGGTGAGGGCGAGGCCGCGATGCTTCCCAGGTGCCAGGAGCAAGGCGGCGCCGAGGCCGAGCGTCATCGCGTTGGTGGCGTGGCCGCTTGGAAACGAAAGGGTATAGACGAAGTCGAGCTGACCTGCCGGATCGGGGCGGGCTCGGCCGAAAAGCAATTTGAGCAGGGTGACCAGCAGCCGCTCCGAGAGGAGCAGGCCGACGAGAAGGAAGGCGGCACGAGTGCGGCCGCGCCAGAGGAGCCAGGCCGCGGCGGCGCCGCCCAGCGGCAGATAGGCCCACCAGTCGCCGAGGCGGGTGACGAGCCGTGCGGCGGGCACGAGGCTGGCGGACTGCATCGCGGCGAGCAGCGAACGGTCGAGCGCATTCTCCTGCCCGCCGAACGCGAGCGCCAGGGCGAACAAGGAGGCAAGGGCGCCGATCAACAGCGCAAAAGAAAAGGCCGACAGCCGCGTCATGGGACGCACGCTGTCGGCCAGAAGGGAGATATTTGTCCAGTGTTCCCGCGCCACGTGGGTGGGGCGCGGGAACTGGAGAAGGGTTACGCGGCTGCCTTGCGGCGGCGGCCGGCGAAGAGGCCCATCGCCGCGAGGGCGAAGAGGCCGAGGCCGGCCGGCGCCGGAACCGGGGTGCCGCCGGTCGAACCGGTGGAGCCGGTCGAGGTGGTCGGCGTACGGTTGAGGTTCACCGCGTAGAAGCTTTCCGGACCGCCGGCGATGCCGGAGATGGTGGTCTCGAGCGCAATGCGCACGTCGCCGAAATTGCCGAGGCCGAAGACGGTGGAGTTGAGGTATGCCTGCTGCTCCTCGTCGACCGCGAGCAGGAAGCCCGCAACGCCGTTGCCGGCTTCGGTGGGATCAAAGGTCATGTTCCCGTCGACCGCTGCGATAAGCGCGTCGCCGAGGAAGAACTTCAAGGTCACGTCGTCGATGCTGACGGCGTTGCCGCCGGGCTCGGTGGCGTTGAAGATCAGGCCGATATCCTCGGCGCCGTTCCAGCCGAGTTCGCCGATGGTCGGCGTGTCGTACTTGTTGCCTTCGCGCATCGGGTTCACTTCGTCGCCACCCTCGTTGGTGACGCCGTTGCCCTTGAAGACCTGACCGTCGCTGATGCAGTTCGACGAACCAACGCTGGTCTGGCCGCCGCTGACGCCGACGCAAGCCGATTCGGTGCCGTCGGCGCGGGGGCCGCGCTCCTGCGTGGTGAGCAGACGCGGCTCGTTACCGAAGCCGGTGCCGGTGTCGTAGATGGTCGAGTCGTAGACGATGCTGGCCGAAGCCACCTGCGGAGCGGCGAACGCGCAAGCGGCGATCGCTCCTGCGAGAAGGCGGCGGCGGATCACGCTGCTGCGAATGGACATTGCGGTCTCTCCCTGTTGGCGCCGCCCCAAACGAAAGGTCGCTTGGGCAGCTTCTGGAGCCGGAATAACCCACGAAATGCGGGATTACACCGGGGGTGGGCACCGGTTTCTGCCGCTGTCCCACTACGGGCCACATGCCCCCGGAAGGTCTAAGATAAGGTAAGCGGAGGCGCGCTTGCGCCCAAATAAGCGGCGAGCCATTCGACGTTTGGAAAACCTATGTTAGCTTGGCCTTCGACGCTGGGGAGCGGGGACTCACATGGAATCGAATCGACGTTATTACGAACGCCGCGCGGCCGAGGAACTGCGCGCCGCGGCGCGGGCGATCACGCCTGAAGCGCGGGAACGCCGCCGTGCGCTTGCCGACCTGTTCGCAAGCAAGGCCGCCGAATGCGCGGGCGGCGCGGCGGCACCGTTGGCGGCGCAGACGCTGGTCGCCGCCGCGGCCTGACCGCCTCCCTCAGCTCTGCTCCCAGCCGCCGCCGAGCGCGAGGAACAGGGCGACGAGGTTGTTGGACAGCTGCGATTCGGACGCGGCAAGCGTTGCCTCGATCTGCGACAGCGATCGCTCCGCCTCCAGCACGATCTGGAAGCTCTCGCGCCCCGCGCGGTAGCGAAGCCGCGCCACCCGCGCCGCTTCGTTGCTTGCCGAGCGGGCGCGCCGAAGCGCCGCGACCCGGTCGAGCTCGCTTGCGTAGCGGGTCAGCGCGCTTTCCGTTTCCTCCAGCGCGCCGAGCCAGGTGCCGTCGAAGCGCGCAAGGGCGCCTTGCGCGCCCGCTTCCGCCTGGGCGATGCGGGCCCGGGCGAGCCGCGTGTTGGGGAAGCTCCAGCTGATCAACGGCCCAAGGCTGAAGCGGAAGCCGTCGCCCGACACCAGGCTGCCGAGCGAGCTTGCCGTGGAGCCGATCGAGCCGCCCAGGCTGATGTCCGGGTAGAGATCGGCGGTCGCCACGCCGATCCGGGCGGTGGCGGCGGCAAGCTGCCGCTCGGCCGCGCGGATATCCGGCCGGCGGGCAAGGAGGCCGGCGCCGCTGCCGACGGGGATCGGCATCGCGAGAGCGGGCGGCGTCGCGCAGGCGCCCACTTCGCGCGGGAATTCGGCGGGCGGACGGCCGGTAAGCACCGAGAGGCGGTACAAAGCGGTCTGCCGATCCGCCTCAAGTGTCGGGATCGCCGCCCGAGTCTGCTCGAGCTGCGCGCCGGCCTGGCCTGTCTCAAGCGCGGTGCCGCGCCCGCCGACCTGCAGCCGCCGGGTCAAATCGAAGGTCTGCTCCTGAATGCGCACGCTCTCCTGCGCCACGGCAAGCTGCCGCCCGGCGCTGCAGGCATCGACATAGGCCCGCGCGGTTTCGGCGGCGACGGTAATCCGCGCGAGGTCGAAGGCGGCCTGCACCGCTTCCACATCGGCGCGGCTTGCTTCAGTCGCGCGGCGCAGGCGGCCGAACAGATCCAGCTGGTAGCCGACGTCGAAGCCCGCATCGAAGGTCGCGCCGGTTCCGCCCACCTGGCCCGGATCGCCATAGCCCGCGCCGCCCGAGACGGTGGTGGAGGGAAGCCGGTTGCCGCGCACCTCGCGAAGCACCGCCCGCGCCTGCTGGAGGTTCGCGGCGGCGACGCGCAGATCGGTGTTGGCGGCAAGTGCCTGCTCGATCAGCCGGTCGAGAAGCGGATCGCGAAACAGGCTCCACCAACGGCCCGGCGGCTCGTCGCCGGTGAAAGCGGGGGAGGCGGCGGCGCTTGCGAAGGCCGCCGCGGCGCTCGGCTCGCTGCTTCCCGGGCTCGGCGCCTTGTAGTCCGGCCCAACCGTGGTGCAGGCGGCGAGGGCCAGCGCGGAGATTGCGGGCAGCAGGAAGCGGGCGGTCATTGCGGTTCCTCGCTGGGATAAGGATCGTGAACGGGGGCGCCGTAGGAGGTCGGGTAGACCGTCTCCTTCGGCCGCTTCTTGGGCAGGAAGCGGCCAAGGCTTCGGCTCACCACGTAGAAGATCGGCGTGAAGATCAGGCCGAAGACGGTCACGCCCAACATGCCGAAGCTCACGGCGGTGCCGAGCGCCTGCCGCATCTCCGCGCCCGGCCCAACTGCGATGGCGAGCGGGATGACGCCGAAGATGAAGGCGAAGCTGGTCATCAGGATCGGGCGGAGGCGCGAACGGGCGGCGGAGACGGCCGCCTCGATCGGGCTCATCCCCTGCTCCTCCTCCGCCTGCTTGGCGAACTCCACGATCAGGATCGCGTTCTTGGCAGCAAGCGCGACCAGCACGACAAGGCCGACCTGCGTCAGGATGTTGTTGTCCTGCCCTCTCAGGGCGACGCCGACGAGGGCGGCGAGGATGCACATCGGCACGATCAGGATCACCGCCAGGGGAAGCGTAAGCGCTTCGTACTGCGCGGCGAGCACCAGGAAGACGAACAACACGGCGAGGAGGAAGATCATCACCGAGCTGCTGCCCGCCGCCTGCTCCTGAAGCGCCAGGCCCGTCCATTCGGTGCTGAAGCCCGCCGGCAGCGTTTTGGCCGCCAACCCTTCCATCACCTTCAATGCCTCGCCCGACGACACGCCAGGCGCCGCCTGTCCTTGGAGCTCGACTGCCGGGAACAGATTGTAGCGCACCACCCGCGACGGCCCGGCATCGTTGCGTAAGGTGGCGACAGAGGCGAGCGGCACCATCGATCCGCTCGCCGAGCGAACCTGGAGGCGGCCGATGTCGGACAGGTCGTCACGCGCCGTCGGCTCGGCCTGCGCGGTCACCCGGAAGGTGCGGCCGAGCAGGTTGAAGTCGTTGACGTAGGTCGAGCCCAAATAGGTGCCGAGCGCCTCGTAGACCTGCGCCGGCTGTACGCCCAGCAACTGCGCCCGGTCGCGGTCGACATCGGCTTCGATGCGCGGCGAGCCCGTGTTGAACAAGGAGAAGACCTGCGCCACCCGCGGCTCCTGCGCCGCCGCGCCCATCATCGCGCCGGTGAGCCCTT
>DASVUO010000089.1:0-3224 GCA_036386995.1 Allosphingosinicella sp.
AAGTCCTTCAGGTAGGCGCCGTGCCACTTGGCGGGGAGGTTGGTGGTGTCGCCGTTCCAGTGGAGGAGGTCGAACGGCGGGTAATCCTCGCCCATCAGGTAATTGTTGGTGACGTAGTTCCAGATGAGGTCGCGGCCGCGCAGCAGGTTGAACGTGGCGGCCATGTAGCGGCCGTCGAGGAAGCCCTTTTCGGCGGACATTTTGTCGACCATCTGCAGCGTCTCGTCGCCGACGAAGAGGTTCAAGTCGCCGGCTTCGGAGAAATCGACCTGGGCGGTGAAGAAGGTGGCGCTGGCGACCTTGTCGGCCTGCCCACGGGCCGCGAGCAGGGCCAGGGTGCAGGCCAAGGTGGTGCCGGCGACGCAATAGCCGATGGCGTGGACGCTTGGCACGCCGAGTAGGTCGCGCACCGTGTCGATCGCGTCGACCTGGCCGCGGATCACGTAATCGTCGAGGGTTGTGTCCTTGAGGCTTTCGTCGGCCGATTTCCAGGAGACGATGAAGACGGAAAGGCCCTGTTCCACCGCCCAGCGGATGAAGCTTTTCTTCGGATTGAGATCGAGGATGTAGAAGCGGTTGATCCAGGGCGGGAAGATGATCAGCGGGGTTTCGTGCACCTTGTCGGTGGTGGGGGTGTACTGGACGAGTTCGTAGAGGGGGGTGCGCTTCACCACCTTGCCGGGGGTGACGGCGATGTTGCGGCCGACTTCGAAGGCTTCCGGGTCGGTGTGGGTGAGCTGGCCCTTGCCGAGGTCGCGGAGCATGTTTTCCAACCCCTTGAGGAGGCTCTCGCCCTTGGTCTCCATGGCGCGCTGGAGGACGAGGGGGTTGGTGGCCGCGAAGTTGGAGGGGGACATGGCGTCCACGAAGCCGCGGGTGATGAAGCGCAGCTTCTCGCGCTGCTTGTCGTCGAGGCCGTCCAGCGCGTCCACCGAGCCCAGCAGGCGCTCGGAGACGAGCAGGTAGCTTTGGCGGATCATGTCGAAGAGCGGGTTTTCCTGCCACTCAGGCGCGTTGAAGCGCTTGTCCGCGTCGGCTTTGTCGGTGAGCTCGGTGCGGGGGGCGTCCATGCCCAAGGCGCGCTGCCAGATGGCCATCCCCTGGGTCCAAAGCTGGGTCTGCGCTTCGGCGATCTTTGACGCGTCGGGGAGGGCGCCGAAGCCTGACCAGAGGTTGGCGAAGGCCTGCGGATCGGACGCTTTTACCTCGCTGGCTTGGCGGGCGACGTGTTCCAGCATCATCTGCTGCGCCCGGCCCATGACGTAGGTCCAGTGCTGCATTTCCTCAAGCGTCGGGATCGGCGGCGCGGCCGGTGCGGCGGCGGCGTCCTTGGTGTCCTGATCAGCCATGCTGCTCGTCTCCTGTCGCGTCGGCGCTTCCTGTAGAGAATGCGGAAGGGGCGGGAAAGGTTCGCCGCATCCCGGCCATTCTCGACTTTGCGCCGCGCCTCGCTTATCGCGCCCGCCAAACAGGGTAGAGGAAGAAGACATGGCCGTTGCCGCAAGCAATACTCTCGATCGCGTGCTGGTGCTGGAAATGGTGCGGGTCACCGAAGCGGCGGCAGTGGCGGCGTCCAAGCTGATCGGGCGCGGCGACGAGAAAGCGGCGGACCATGCCGCGGTGGAAGCGATGCGGGCTGCGCTCAACGAGCTCGAGATCGACGGCACGGTGGTGATCGGCGAGGGCGAGCGCGACGAAGCGCCCATGCTGTTCATCGGCGAAAAGGTCGGCTCCGCGCCCGGCACCGGCCCGCGCATCGACATCGCGCTCGACCCGCTGGAAGGCACCACCATCACCGCCAAAGCGGGGCCGAACTCGCTCGCGGTGCTAGCCATTGCGGATGAGGGCGGGCTGCTGAATGCGCCGGACGTCTACATGGACAAGATCGCGGTGGGTCCGGGCTATCCCGAGGGCGTGATCGACCTCAACAAGTCGCCGACCGAAAACGTCCGCGCCGTTGCGGCGGCGAAGGGCGTCGCGGCGTCGGAGATCATCGCGTGCGTGCTCGACCGGCCGCGCCACGAGGCGCTGATCGCCGAGCTGCGCGCGCTTGGCTGCGGCATCATGCTGATCCCCGACGGCGACGTAGCGGGCGTGATCGCGGTCACCAACCCGGATACGACCATCGACATCTACATGGGCTCGGGCGGCGCGCCGGAAGGCGTGCTCGCGGCGGCGGCGCTGCGTTGCGTCGGCGGCCAGTTCCAGGGGCGGCTGCTGTTCCGCAACGACGACGAGCGGGCGCGGGCGGCGAAGTGGGGCGTCGAGGATCTCGACCGCGTCTACAGCCTTGAGGATCTGGCGAAAGGCGACGTGATCTTCGCCGCGACCGGCGTCACCGACGGCTCGCTTCTCGGCGGGGTCAAGCGCCGCAAGAACTGCATCAGCACGGAAAGCGTCGTGATGCGCGCCTCCACCGGCACCGTGCGCTGGGTCCGCGGCGAGCACCGGCCGGACCATGAGCCGGGCAAGTTCTGAAGCAAGGCGCGGCTTTTCCACACTTTTCTTGACGCCGTGGATTCACGCGGGGCCAGCAATAGGCTAGGCTCTCCCGCATGCTGACAGCCGCTCATGTTTGCGGGGTTTCCCGTTCGATCCTCGGCCAGCCGTGGCGCTGGCGGGGGACGGCGGCGGATGGGTTCGATGACGGGTTCCAGCCGGACGATCTCGTCGATCAATTGCTGATGGCGCGGGGCGTCATTCGGGAGGAGCTGCTTCGCCACCGCGAGCCGACGATCCGCGGCTTTATGCCCGATCCGTCGATCTTCCGCGACATGGACACCGCCGCGGCGCGGCTGGCGGATGCGGTCGAGGCGGGCGAGGAAGTCGCGGTGTTCGGCGACTATGACGTCGACGGCGCGACGTCGGCGGCGTTGCTCGTCCGGCTGCTGCGCGACCTCGGCAAGACGCCGCGAGCCTACATTCCCGACCGCTTGATGGAGGGTTATGGCCCCTCCGGCGAGGCGCTGGTGCGGCTTGCCCGCGAGGGCGCTTCGCTAATTGTGACCGTGGACTGCGGCGCGCAGGCCTTCGAAGCGCTGGAGATGGCGAAGGCTGAAGGCGTCGATGTCGTGGTCGTCGATCACCACAAATGCGCAAGCGCGCTTCCCGTTTCGCACGCTTTGGTGAACCCGAACCGGCTCGACGAGGATGACGAAGCCGCCGCGCACGGCCACCTCGCCGCAGTCGGTGTCTGCTTCCTGCTCGGCGCGGCGCTGATCCGG
>DASVUO010000090.1:0-3238 GCA_036386995.1 Allosphingosinicella sp.
AAATACGAAGCAGCTTCGGCCGCGGCGGCAGGAAGGTCAGCGTGCGGCCGAGCGCGACGCCAAGGACGCCGAGGATCAGGGCAAGCGCGTGCGACAGGCCGTTGGGCAGGCCGAGCGGATACAATTTATGCCGGCAGAACAGCATCACGTCGGCAAGCCCGGCGCCACCCAGGAACATGCCGAGCACCGGCTTGCCGTTGGCGGTGCCGCCGGACAAGGTGATCAGCTCACGCCGGACGATGTGGGGCGCGAGATCGGCTCGGGCGAGTTCGAGCACCCGCTCCAGGGCCACGATCGCATCGGTGCCGGCGCCGAGATCGTGCGCGATGAGGTTGGTCTTGCCGTTGGGCAGGACGGCAACCGGCGGGGGCGTGTCGCCGAAATAGCCGCCATTGAAGATCTCGGTCAGCGCCGCCTGCACCGTGCCGTCGCCGCCGTTGATCACCAGAACCGTCGGCTTGACCCGGGCGATGGTCTTCAGCGCCTCGCCGACCTGGTCCACCGCCTCCACTTCATAGTGGAAGATGTCCTTATGCTCCGCGCAAAAGGCGCGAACCCGGGGAAGGAGCGAGCGATTGCCGGTGGAATGCGGGTTGGAAAGGAGGGCGACGCGCGACATCGTTTCAGATCCCCACGACGGCAAAAGCGCCCGTTCGGCGCACCCGCGCGGAACCGGCGGCGGCCGCGAAAGGGGTGACGAACGTGAACATCAACGCGTGCAACTCCGAAAAACACCGGCGCGGCGCCGCAGATACGGCGTAAAAAATCAGGATGCGCCCCGATCCTCCTCTTTTGCCAAAGCCTTGCGGCCAAATTGTGGTGGGAAATTCACAACGCAGAGGGCGCGGCGGGGCACAAACGGGTGACCGGTTCGCCAAGGCGCTCTATAGCGAGCACAAGGACCGGCGGCGCAGACCTCCGGCGCCGCCTTCCGGTGAAGGCCGGCGGCTCGAGCATCGGGGTTGAAACGCGTTGACCATCGCCAGGCTCACCGACCGCTATCTGGCGCGGCTGATCTTCGTGCCGCTGGTCGCCACGCTGACGCTGGCGGCGATGCTGCTGATCCTCGATAAGATGCTGCGCTTGTTCGACTTCGTGGTTAGCGAAGGCGGGCCGGTCGACATCGTCTGGAAGATGCTGGCTAATCTTATTCCCGAATATCTCGCGCTGGGCGTTCCGATCGGGCTGCTGCTCGGCGTGCTTCTCGCCTTTCGAAAGCTTGCTCTCTCATCCGAACTCGACAGCCTGCGCGCCGTGGGGCTCGGCTACACCCAGCTTCTGCGCGTGCCGTTCCTGTTCGCAATCGCGCTGATGGGGCTCAACCTCGCCATCGTCGGCTTCGTCCAGCCCAAGGCCCGCTACGCTTATGAGGAACTGCGCTTCGACCTGCGCTCAGGCGCGCTTGGCGCTTCGATCAAGGTCGGTGAATTCACCAATCTCGGCCGCCGCATGACGCTTCGGGTCGAGCAGAGCGAGAACAAAGGCCGCCTCCTGCACGGCGTTTTCGCAAGCGTGGAGACAAAGGACGGCCGCACCCTTGCCGTCACCGCCGACCATGGCACCTTTCTCGCCACCGACGATCCCAACGTCATCATCCTGCGGCTCTCCAACGGGCGCCTGGTCCACGACGCGCCCAATTACCACGCGCCGCGCGTGCTGAGCTTCCAAAGCCACGATCTCCCCATCGACCTCCCCGCCATCGAGAAGTTCCGCGGGCGCGGGCGCGGCGACGAGGATGAGCTGACCATTCCCGAGCTGGTCAGCAACGGCCATAATGAGAAGCTTCCGCCCAAGACCCAGAACGCGATCAGGGCGAATTTCCACTTCCGGATGGTGGAAGTGGTGATGATGCTGCTGATGCCGCTGCTCGCCGTCGCGCTTGCCGTGCCGCCGAAGCGCAGCACCTCCGGCCTCGGCATCTTCCTCTCGATCATCATGGTGGTGACCTACCACAAGGTGAACCAGTACGCCGAGCAGATGGGCGCGCAGGGGCGGGTCGATCCGATCATCGCCTTGTGGGCGCCGTTCGCGCTCTTCTCCGCCTTGATCTTCTGGATGTACTGGACGCTCGCCTACAAACCGGGCGGCCAGCCGATCGGCGCGCTTGAGCGGGCGTTCGCCAAGTTCGGCAAGTTCGTCGGCCGAATCCTGCGCCTCGGCGGTCGTCGCCGCCAAGCGGAACTGGCGCCTGCCGAATGATCAACCTCAGCTTTTTCCCGTCCAAGCGGCTCGCCTGGTACATGGCGAAGATGTTCCTGCTCCGCAGCCTTGCGGTGCTCGGCGCTTTGGTGGTGATCCTGATGACGCTCGATCTCCTCGGCGAGTCCGGCAAGATCCTGCGCGTCGAGGGCAATGGGGATGCCGAGCTGTGGCGCTACGTATCCCTTCGCATCCCGCAGCTCATCTCCCGCTTCCTGCCCTTCGCGGTCCTGCTCGGCACCCTGGTCGCGCTCGCCACGCTGAACCAGAACAGCGAAGTGGTGAGCATGAAGGCGGCCGGCATTTCCGCCCACCAGATCATCGCCCCTTTGATCGTCGCGAGCCTTGCGGTCGCGGCCGTAAGTTTCGTCTTCAACGAGCGCGTCGTCACCCGCGCCACCGAGACGCTGAGCGCGTGGGAGAAGGTCGATTACGGGCCGGTGCCCAAGGATAATGGCGTCACGCCGAACGTCTGGGTGCGGGTCGGCGACGACCTCGTCCGCGCCCGCGAAGTGAAGGGCGAGGGCGCAAGAACGACGCTCACCGGCGTCACCGTCTATGACCGCGACTGGGAGACTCTTCAGCGCATCGTCAACGCCAAAAGCGCGCGCTTTGCGAACGGCGGCTGGGTGCTGGATGGCGCCGAGATCTTCGACGTGCCGACCGGCGTCACCACCCTCGTCAAAGCCTTTCCTTACGGAAGGGGCCTCGATCCGACGCAATTCACCCTCGCCAAGGTCAATCCGGACGAGGAAACGGTGGACAGCCTCCGCTCCGCCATCACCCAGCTGCGCGCCTCCGGCCGCGACACGGCGGAGCTCGAGACCGGCTTCTGGCATAAGTTCTCGGGGCCCTTGTCCGCCGTCCTGATGCCCCTGCTCGCCGGTGTCGCCGCCTTCGGCCTCGCCCGCTCCGGCCAGCTGTTCCTGCGCGCCGTGATGGGTATGGCGCTCGGCTTCGCTTACTTCGTCGCCGACAATTTCGCGCTGGCGATGGGCAATCTCGGCGCCTACCCGCCGCTCCTCGCCGCCTGGGCGCC
>DASVUO010000091.1:0-10592 GCA_036386995.1 Allosphingosinicella sp.
TCATCGCCATCGCGCCCGATCCGACGCCTACCATCTCCGACGCCGCCCCGGCGCGCACCGCGTTGAGCACCCGCCCGAGCACCGCCTCCCCGCCGCCGACTTCGCCGAGCACGGCGTCGGCGTCGACCTCCACGCCGCGGAAATCCATCCGTGCGCCGATGCTGGAGTCCGCGAGCCGTACGCCCTCGACTTCGAGCCCCGCAGCCTCCTTCTTGACGGTGAACAGCGTCAGCCCTTCTTCGCCACGCGCCGCGACAACGAACACGTCCGCGGAAGCGCCCTGCACGACGAAGCGCTTCTGACCGGTGAGCTTGAAGCCATTGCCGCTCCGCTCGGCCTTCATGGCGATACTCTCCGGGCGGTGCTTGCGCCCCTCATCCACCGCGAGCGCGGCCACGGTCTCTCCGGCAAGGATGCCCGGCAGCCACCGCTCCCGCTGCGGCGCGGCGCGCAGTGCTTCAACCACCGCGACCGCGGTCACCAGGAACGGCGAGGGCGTCAGGTTGCGCCCGATCTCCTCCAGAACGATGCCGGCCTCGACATGGCCGAGCCCAAGCCCGCCGTCGGCTTCGTCCACAAGCACGCCGGTGAACCCAAGCTCCCCGAACTGCCGCCACAGCGCGTGGCCGAAGCCGTCCTTGCAGTTCATGTCGCGATACTTGCGCAACTGCTTCGATATCGCGCCTTCCTCGGACATGAGCGCGCGCGCCGTATCCCGCAGCATCGCCTGATCGTCGGTAAGGTAAAGGGGCATTCCCAGGTGTCCTGTCTCAAAAGTTCGTTCGTGGATAAGCGTCGCCCGTCCCGCCTAGGCCCCCGGCAGTTCCAGGATACGCTTGGCGATGATCCCGAGCTGGACCTCGCTCGTGCCGCCCTCGATCGAATTGGCCTTGGTGCGAAGCCACTCCTTTGCTGTCTTGCCGCCCCGGGAGCGTTCGCTCTCCCATTCCAGCGCCGACGAGCCGCCGGCCGCCATCACCAGTTCGTGCCGCCGCTTGTTCAATTCGGTGCCGGCATATTTCATCATCGAGGGCTGGGCGGGATGCGCCTGCCCCGCCTTCAGCTCGTCGATGAACCGCTCGGACATGGCCTTGAACGCCATTGCGTCGACGTCGAACTGCGCCACCTCGGCGCGGAGCAGGGCATCGTCCGCCAGCACGTCGCCAAGCGCCTCGCCGAGGCTCACCGCGCTTCCGCCGCCGAGACCCATTCCGCTGATCATCTCGCGCTCGTGGCCCAGAAGATATTTTGCGACATCCCAGCCTTTGTTGAGCTCGCCGACGATCTGGTCCTTGGGCACCTTCACGTCGTCGAAAAAGGTCTCGCAAAAGGGCGAGTAGCCGGAGATCAAAAGGATCGCCTTGGTCGATACGCCCTCGCTTGCCATGTCGAATAGGAGGAAGCTGATCCCCTTATGCTTCGGCGCCTGGAAGTCGGTGCGCACCAGGCAGAAGATCCAGTCGGCCTGGTCGGCATAGGATGTCCACACCTTCTGGCCGTTCACCAGCCAGTGATCGCCCTTGTCCTCGCACTTGGTTTGCAGCGACGCGAGGTCGGACCCCGCATTCGGCTCCGAATAGCCCTGGCACCAGCGGATCTCGCCGCGCGCGATCTCCGTCAGGAAGCGCTTCTTCTGCGCCTCCGTGCCGTATTTCAGCAGCGCCGGCCCGAGCATCGAAATGCCGAAACTGTAAAGCGGCGCCCGCGCGTTGATCCGCGCCAACTCCCCTTTCAACACCTTGGTCTCGGCCGGCGACAGCCCGCCGCCGCCATAGTCCTTCGGCCAGTCCGGCACCGTCCAGCCGCGCGCCGCCATTCGCTCGAGCCAAAGCTTCTGCGCCTCGTTCTTGAACTGAAACCCGCGCCCGCCCCAGCAGATGTCGCCCTCGTCCCGCACCGGCTCGCGCATCTCGGCCGGGCAATTCGCCTCCAGCCAGGCACGGGTCTCTTGGCGAAAGGTGTCGAGGTCGGTCACGGCGGCTCTCCTTTACGTAAACGTTAGCTGACGCGCCGCCGCGCCGCTGTCAACGCTCAGCGAAACTCCATCGCCTCGTCCTCGACCGGCTGCCGCCCGAGCGCGAGGAGATCCTTCAGGTAATTCTGGTGCAGCCGCCATGGCGCCTTGGTGCCCTGCGCCGGGATATGCCCGGCCGCGCGGGTGACGTAGCCGGAGCTGAAGTCGAGAAGCGGCGCCCGCTCCACGCCGCCTTCCGGCAAGCGGGGTACCGCGATGCGCGCGCCCTTCGCGGCCATGTGCTTGAGCAGGCGGCAGACGTAGCGGGCGGTGAGGTCGCACTTCAGCGTCCAGCTCGCATTGGTGTAGCCGAAGCTCAACGCCATATTCGGGACGCCGCTCAGCATCATGCCCTTATACGCGACCGTGTCGCCCACCTTCACCGGTGCCCCGTCCACCTCGAGCGCCATGCCGCCCAGCAGCTTGATCACCAGCCCGGTCGCGGTCACCACCACGTCCGCCTCAAGCTCCCGCCCGGAAGCCAGCCGAACTCCGTTCGCCGTGAACCGCTCGATCGTGTCGGTGACAACCTCCGCCTTGCCTGCCTTGATTGCCGCAAAGAGGTCCGCGTCCGGCACCAGGCAGAGGCGCTGATCCCACGGATCGTAGCGCGCCTGGAAATCCCGCTCCACGTCATAACCCTCCGGCAACGCCTTCCGCGCACCCTTGAGCAACACCTTCTTCACCCGCCCCGGCCAGCGCCGCGAATAGTTGAAAAAGGCGATGGTGAAGAGGATGTTCTTCCACCGCACCAGCCCGTCCGCAGCCCGCTCGGGCAGCCGCCGCTGCGCCCAGCGCGCGATCGGATCGCGTGACGGCATCGACACGATCCAGGTCGGCGAGCGCTGCAGCATCGTCACGTGCGCAGCCGTCTTCGCCATTTCAGGCACAAGGGTGACGGCTGTTGCTCCGCTGCCGATCACGACGACGCGCTTGCCGCTGTAGTCGAGGTCGGCGGGCCAGAACTGCGGATGCACGAAGCGTCCGCCGAACGCTTCCTCGCCGGGCCACTCAGGCCGGTAGCCACCGGCATAATCGTAATAGCCTGCGCACAGGAACAGGAAGGCGCAGGTGAAGGTCCGCGGCACCCCCTCCGCCTCCACCTCCACCGTCCAAAGCGCGTCAGCGCTGGACCAAGCGGGCCGCACCGCGCGGTGATTGAAGCGGATATGACGGCCGATGCCGAATTCGCGCGCCGTCTCCTCCACGTAGCTGCGAATGTCCGACCCGTCGGCGATCGACTTCTCGCCGCGCCACGGCCGGAACGGGAAACCGAGCGTGTACATGTCGCTGTCCGAACGGATGCCGGGGTAGCGGAACAGGTCCCACGTCCCGCCGATCGCCTCCCGCGCTTCCAGAACGGCGTAACTCTTCCCCGGCAGCTCGGTCTGCACCCGATAGGCCGCATCGATGCCGGAAATGCCGGCGCCGACGATCAGAACGTCAACATGCTCGGCTTGTGGCT
The DNA here is from genome assembly GCA_036386995.1 of Allosphingosinicella sp. Taxonomy (GTDB): domain Bacteria; phylum Pseudomonadota; class Alphaproteobacteria; order Sphingomonadales; family Sphingomonadaceae; genus Allosphingosinicella. The sequence goes on from DASVUO010000091.1 coordinate 3,480, forward strand.
TACCCGTCATCCCGCGCAACTCCCTCGCCTCAGGCCTAGGCGAACTGCCCCGCCGCGCGCAATCGCCGCCGGTTGCTCCGCCCGCACGGCCATTCTACTGCTCGTCGCCCGATCAGGAGCGCGCCGTGCCGGAACCCGAATTCCTCTACCTCAGCCACGAACGTTTTCTGGAAGAAGTGGAAACCATTGCCGCGCTGGTGGAAGCCGACAGATGGCGGCCCGACTTCCTGATCGGCATCGGCCGCGGCGGCCTCGTCCCGGCGGCCTTCCTCTCCCACCGTCTGGCTTTGCCGCTCCTCACCGTCGACCACTCCACCGGCGAGCCCGGCTTCGGCGAGGAGCTTCTCGCCAAACTCGCCGCCAAGATTGCCGCCGGTGCACGGATGCTGATCGTCGACGACATCAACGATAGCGGCGGCACCATCACCTACCTTCGCGCCGCGATCGAAGCCAAGATCGAGGACCCGTTGCGTCTCCGAGTCGCAGTCCTGATCCACAATATCCGCTCGCAGGCGCTTGCCGAATATCATGGCAGCGAGATCGACCGCGACGCCGACAAGCGCTGGTACGTCTTTCCCTGGGAAGCGCTCGCCTCCCGCGCCACGCTCAGTGCGGACGCCGCCGCCGTTCCTGAACGGATCGCCTGAAGCCGGCGCGAGACACTGGCGCGAAACCGCGCTTTCTGGCAGCGAAAGGGCCGGAAAACAGGAGACTCGGGCGGCGCATGGACTTTGACCTTACGGAACGGCAGGCTTTCTATCGCGACCGCGTGCGGGAGTTCATCGAGTCGAAGATTCGTCCCCGCACCGGCGACTACAAGAAGCAGCTCGCCACCGGCGACCGCTGGCAGCCGATCGAGGTGATCGAGGAGCTGAAGCCCGAGGCGCGCGCCGCAGGACTGTGGAACCTGTTCATGCCGCCCGGCCACGCCTTGAAGCACGTGGATGAAAGCTTCGAGTTCGAAGGCACCCAGCTTACCAACCTCGAATATGCGCTCTGCGCCGAGGAGATGGGGCGGGTGCATTGGGCGAGCGAGGTGTTCAACTGCTCCGCCCCCGACACCGGCAATATGGAGGTGTTCCACCGCTACGGCACGCGGGAGCAGAAGGAGCAGTGGCTCCGCCCGCTAATGAACGGCGAGATCCGCTCCGCCTTCCTGATGACGGAGCCGGCCGTCGCCTCGTCGGACGCCACCAACATCGAGTGCGACATTCGCCGCGAGGGCGACGAATATGTCCTCAACGGCCGCAAATGGTGGTCGTCGGGCGCCGGCGATCCGCGCTGCAAGGTCGCCATCGTCATGGGCAAGACGGACAAGGGCGCCGACCGCCACCGCCAGCAATCGATGGTCCTCGTCCCCCTCGATGCGCCCGGCATCACCGTCGAGCGCGCGCTCACCGTCTACGGCTATGACGACGCGCCGCACGGCCACATGGAGATCGAACTCAAGGACGTGCGCATCCCTGCGTCCAACATGCTCTTGGGCGAAGGCCGCGGCTTCGAAATCGCGCAGGGCCGCCTCGGGCCGGGCCGGATTCACCATTGCATGCGCACCATCGGCGCCGCCGAGGAAGCGCTGAAAGCGATGGCCAAGCGCCTCCAGACGCGGGTCGCTTTCGGCAAGAAGCTGATGGAGCACTCGATCTGGCACGAGCGCGTCGCCCGCGCCCGCATCGACATCGACATGTCGCGGCTCCTTTGCCTCAAGGCCGCCGACCTGATGGACAAGGCCGGCAACAAGGCCGCCGCCGCCGAAATCGCGATGATCAAGGTCCAGGCACCCAACATGGCGCTTCGCATCATCGACGACGCGGTGCAGGCCCATGGAGGCGCCGGCGTGAGCCAGGATTTCAACCTCGCCTCGAGCTGGGCCGGGATCCGTACCCTGCGTTTGGCAGATGGCCCGGATGAGGTGCACAACCGCGCCATCGCGAGGCTGGAGTTCGCCAAGCATGGGGTGTGAACTTTCGGGTCCTCCCCAGGATGGGGAGGGGGACCGCTCGAAGAGCGGTGGAGGGGGGTCCGAGCCCTCCACCACGCCCCCTCCACCATGCTTAGCATGGTCCCCCTCCCCGTCCCGGGGAGGAATTGGAACTTGAAGGCCGCAATCCTCCACCAGCCCGGTACCCCCCTCGCTCTCGAAGACGTAACCGTCGCCCTCCCCGGCCCGCGCGAGATCCTGATCCGCACGCGCGCCTGCGGCGCCTGTCACTCCGACCTTCACTTCATCGACGGCGCTTACCCGACGCCGCTCCCCGCCCTCCCTGGTCACGAAGCTGCGGGCATAGTCGAAGCAGTCGGCAGCGACGTCACCGCCGTCAAACCCGGCGATCACGTCGTCACCTGCTTCTCCAACTTCTGCGGCCGCTGCGAATTCTGCCTCACTGGCCGCCTGTCGCTGTGCGTGGACAGCTCCACCCGGCGCAAGAAGACGCAGGAGCCACGCCTGTCGCTGAACGGCGGCCCCGTTCACCAGCTCCTCAACGTCGGCGGCTATGCCGAAATGCTGCTGGTCCATGAAAACGGCGCCGTCGCCATCGACCGCGACATGCCGTTCGACCGCGCCGCGCTTTTGGGCTGCGCCGTGGTGACCGGCGCCGGCTCCGTGTTCAACACGGCTGGCGTGCGCGCCGGCGAGGACGTGGCGGTGATCGGCTGCGGCGGCATCGGCCTAGCCGTGACCAACGCTGCCCGCATCGCCGGCGCCGCCCGCATCATCGCCATCGATCCGGTCGCATCCAAGCGCGCGCTGGCGGAGCAGGTCGGCGCCACCCACAGCTTCGCGCCCGACGAAGAGCGGCTGAAGGAGCAGGTCGCCGAGCTCACCTGCGGCGGCGTCCACCACGCCATCGAAGCCGTCGGCCGCATCTCGGCGGGCGAACTTGCACTCTCCCTCCTCCGCCGCGGCGGCACCGCCACCATTGTCGGCATGATTCCGCTCGGCGAAAAGGTGGGTATGGGCGCCATGGACCTCCTCGCCGAAAAGAAGCTGCAAGGCTCGCTGATGGGGTCCAACCGTTTTCCCATCGACATCCCCCGCCTCGCCGGCTTCTACCTCGCCGGCCGTCTCGATCTCGACGCCCTCGTCGCCGAACGCATCCCGCTCTCGGGCATCAACGCCGCCCTCCACACCCTGCGGGGCGGCGAGGCCGCACGCTCCATCATCGTCTTCGACTAAGGAACTCTCATGACCCTGTTCGACCTCTCCGGCAAAGTCGCGATCGTCACCGGATCGTCTCGCGGCATCGGCCGCGCGATCGCCGAAGCGATGGCGGATCACGGCGCCAAGGTGGTGATCTCAAGCCGCAAGGCCGACGCCTGCGCCGAAGCCGCCGACGCGATCAACGCCAAGCACGGTGACGGGACCGCCATCGTCGTCCCCGCCAACATCTCGTCCAAGGAAGCGCTCCAGAACCTGGTCGATGAAACGCGCCGCCAGCTCGGCCGCATCGACATCCTGGTCTGCAACGCCGCCTCCAATCCTTATTACGGGCCGATGGGTGGGATCACTGACGACCAGTTCCGCAAGATCCTCGACAACAATGTCCTCGCCAACCACTGGCTTACGCAAATGGTCGCGCCCGAGATGATCGCGCGCAAGGAAGGCTCGATCATCATCGTTTCCTCGATCGGCGGCCTCAAAGCCTCAACCGTGATAGGCGCCTACAACGTCTCCAAGGCCGCCGACTTCCAGCTCGCCCGCAACCTCGCCGCTGAATTCGGCCCCCACCAGGTGCGGGTAAACTGCATCGCGCCCGGCCTGATCCGCACCGACTTCGCCAAGGCTTTGTGGGAAAATCCGGACACGCTGAAGGCCGTCACCGCCCACACCCCGTTGCAGCGCATCGGCGAACCCCACGAAATCGCCGGCGCCGCCGTCTTCTTGGCATCCTCCGCCTCTACCTTCGTCACCGGCCAAGCGATTGTGGTAGACGGCGGAAGCACCACCGGGGTCGGACTTTGATTGGTTCACGCAAAGGCGCAAAGGCGCAAAGAGGCTTCACGCCTGACCCACGCTCGCGTTTTGCTTCCCGCGACAGCGGGCAACAAGCTTGATCAGCCTTCGGCGAAAGGGCGCGCGAAACACGAACCTCTTTGCGCCTTCGCGCCTTTGCGTGAACCAAACAGCCTCGATCCAGGGAAACGCCGCATGAAGCTCGAGAACAAAGTCGCAATCGTCACCGGCGCGGGCTCCGGCATCGGCCGCGCCACTGCCATCCGCTTCGCAGCGGAAGGCGCCTTTGTCCTCTGCGCGGACTTGAAGGGCCAGGACGACACCGCAGCCGAGATCGGCGCCGCCGCAGTCGCGATCCAGGCGGATGCCGGGAGCGACGAGGACGTCCAGGACCTCGTCCAGGCGGCGCTGCAATATCATGGCGGGTTGGACATCTTCTTCGCGAATGCCGGCATCTCCGGCGGTCTTTCCTCGATCTTCGAGCAATCCGCCGAAGACTGGCAGGAGATCCTGCGCGTCAACCTGATCGGGCCGTTCCTGGCCATCAAGCATGCCGCGCCCGTCCTGAAGGAGCGCGGCGGCGGATCGATCATCTGCACCGCGTCGGTCGCCGGCATCCGCGCCGGCGCCGGCGGCCCTGCTTATTCCGCGTCAAAGGCGGGCGTGATCAATTTGGTGAAGGTCGCCGCGACCCAGTTCGCGGGCGCCAACATCCGCGTCAACGCGATCTGCCCGGGCCTTATCGAAACCGGGATGACCAAGCCGGTCTACGACTGGGCCCGCGCCGCCGGCAAGGAAGACAAGCTTGGCCACCTGAACCCGATGAAGCGCGGCGGCGTGCCGGACGAGATCGCCGCCGCCGCCCTCTTCTTGGCCTCGGACGAGTCGAGCTACGTCAACGGCCACGCGCTGGTGGTGGACGGCGGCCTTTCGATCTCTCACCCGTTCAACAGCCAGGAATATGGCCGCACCGCCGTCTAAGGGCGTCACCTGAGGGCAACGAGGCTGGTGCGGACGGCGGGACTCGAACCCGCACGCCCCGAAGGGCAGAAGATTTTAAGTCTCCGGCGTCTACCGGTTCCGCCACGTCCGCATGGGCGCCGGTCTGCCGCGAGGCGCCGCGGCGAAGCAAGCAGATTGTGAAAGGATGCCCCGGAAGGCGGCCGCTTATTCCGCGGTGACCTTGTCCAGGTTCAGCCGCTCGCGCATTTCCTTGCCTGGCTTGAAGTAGGGAACGCGCTTGGCGTCCACATCGACCTGATCGCCGGTACGCGGATTGCGGCCCTTGCGGGCTTCGCGATCCCGAGTAGAGAAAGCGCCGAAGCCGCGCAGCTCAACGCGTCCGCCCCCTTGCAGCTGGTCGATTACCGAATCGAAAAAGGATGAGACGACCCGCTCGATCTCCTTGCCCGTCAAATCGGGATGGTCGTCGCAGAGTTTCTGGACCAGCTCGGAACGGATCACTGGCTTTCCCCCGTTGGAGTAAAGGTGCGTGGCGGCACCGCATGCCCCCCGGCCACGACCCGCTAAAACAGGTTAAACAGCAAGTTTCGCGGAAAGGCAACCACGCAACCTTCGCCGCGCTTAAGAAAAAAGCGCCCGTTTCCGGACGCTTGCTTCCCGTGAACGGCAGTGGCGGGCAGGCACCGAAACCGGCGCCCACCCACCCTTCTGCTGCTTACTTCTCTTGCTTGGCTTTGAGGGCCTGGCCGAGGATGTCGCCGAGGCTCGCGCCGGCGTCGGAGCTGCCGTATTGGGCGACCGCCTGCTTCTCTTCCGAGATCTGCAGCGCCTTGATCGAGAAGTTCGGCTTCTTGGAGCGGTCGAAGCCGATCACCATTGCGTCGAACTTCTGGCCGACCTGGAAGCGCTCGGGGCGCTGCTCGTCGCGGTCGCGGCCAAGATCGGTGCGCTTGATGAAGCCCGAAGCGCCGTCGTCGCCGACCTGCACTTCAAGCCCGCCGTCGCGAACCTCGAGCACGGTCACGGTGACCGTCTCGTTCTTGTTGACGCCGCCGGACGCGCCCGAACCGCCCTTGGCGACCCCGCCGCGTTCAAGCTGCTTCATGCCGAGCGAAATACGCTCCTTCTCCACGTCCACGTCGAGCACGACGGCCTTCACCATCTCGCCCTTGCGGTGCAGGTTCAAGGCCTCTTCGCCGGTGATCCCCCAGGCGATGTCCGACATGTGAACCATGCCGTCCACGTCGCCCTCGAGGCCGATGAACAGGCCGAACTCGGTCGCGTTCTTGACTTCGCCTTCGAGCTCGGTGCCGACCGGATGCGCGTCGGCGAAGGCCTGCCACGGATTGGCCTGCGCCTGCTTCAAGCCCAGCGAAATCCGGCGCTTCTCCTCGTCGACCTCGATCACCGCCACGTCGACTTCTTGGCTGGTGGAGACGATCTTGCCCGGGTGGACGTTCTTCTTGGTCCAGCTCATTTCGGAGACGTGGACAAGGCCCTCGATGCCGGCTTCGAGCTCAACAAACGCACCATATTCGGTGATGTTGGTCACTCGGCCGCGGAACACGCCATCGACCGGGTACTTGGCGGCGGCGCCTTCCCACGGATCGGCTTCGAGCTGCTTCATGCCGAGGGAGATGCGCTGCGTTTCGCGGTTGATGCGGATGATCTGCACCTTCACCGTGTCGCCGATGTTGATCACCTCCGACGGGTGATTGACGCGCTTGTAGCTGATGTCGGTGACGTGAAGCAGGCCGTCGATGCCGCCCAGGTCGACGAAGGCGCCGTAATCGGTGATGTTCTTGACGACGCCGTCCACAACCTGGCCCTCGGCGAGCGAAAGGATCAGGCCCGAACGCTGCTCGGCGCGGGTTTCTTCCAGGATCGCGCGGCGCGACACGACGATGTTGCCGCGGCGGCGGTCCATTTTCAGGATCTGGAAGGGCGAGGGCACGTCCATCAGCGGGGTAACGTCGCGCACCGGGCGGATGTCGACCTGGGAGCCGGGCAAGAAGGCCACGGCGCCGCCGAGGTCGACGGTGAAGCCGCCCTTTACGCGGCCGAAGATCACGCCTTCGACCCGGTTGCCGGCGGTGAATTCGGTTTCAAGCTTGTCCCAGGCGGCTTCGCGGCGAGCGCGGTCGCGCGACAGCATCGCTTCGCCCTGGTGGTTCTCGACGCGGTCGACATAGACT
>DASVUO010000092.1:0-8785 GCA_036386995.1 Allosphingosinicella sp.
TCGGCCGGGTCCGGCGCGGCGGGCGCAAGGCCCAGGGCGGGGAGGAGGCAGCGTGATGCGCTTGATCCTCTGGCTGCCGCTGGCGCTGTTCCTGGCCTTTCTCGCAGTCGTGGCTATTCGCCTCGGCGGCAAGCAGGACCCCAGCATCCGCTCGCAGCTGATTGGCAAGCCGATGCCGGAGTTTGCACTGAAGGCAGCCGCGCCCGGCCATCTGGGCCTCAGTGCCGCCGATTTGCGCAGCGGGCAGCCGCGTCTGCTGAACGTCTTCGGAAGCTGGTGCATCCCGTGTCAGGTCGAGGCGCCGCAGCTGCTGGCGTTGAAGGCGCGGGGCGTTCCGATCGACGCAGTGGCGATCCGCGACCGGCCGGAAGACGTAGCACGCTTCCTTGCCCGCCACGGCGACCCGTTCCAGCGCATCGGCGACGATCCACGCAGCCAGGTGCAGTTCGCCTTGGGCTCGGCGGGCGTTCCGGAGACATTCGTGGTCGACGGCAAGGGGGTCATCCGCCACCAGCATATCGGCGAGATCCGGCCTGAAAACGTGCCGGAGCTGATCGCGGCGTGGGAGGCGGCGAAGTGAGGCCGCTCGCGGCTCTCCTTATCATCGCAGCGGCGGCACCTGCCACCGCGCAGCCGACAACTGCGCCCGCGCCTTACGCCTACCGGCAGCTCTCCGACCCGCGCCAGGAAGCGGAGGCCAAGGCGCTGATGGAGACGCTGCGCTGCCTGGTCTGCCAGGGCCAGTCCATTGCCGACAGCGACGCCACGATGGCGGGCGACATGCGCTCCTTGGTGCGTGAGCGCCTCGCCGCCGGGGAACGGCCGGAAGCGATCCGCGCCTGGCTGGTGGAACGCTACGGCCAGTGGGTGAGCTACAAGCCCTCTGCCGCGCCCGTGACCTGGCCGCTCTGGGCGGCGCCGATCCTGCTTCTCGCCGCCGGCCTGTGGCTGGCGCGGGGGCGGTTCCGCCGCCGGGAAAGGGGCGCGTGATGGGCTGGGCTATCCTTATCGCCTTGGCGCTGGCGGTATTCGCCGGGCTGTGGCGGTTCGCGCGGCTCGAGCGGGGGCCGCTGCAGTTCCTGCTCGCCGCGTTGCTGATCGCAATGGCCGGTTACGCATGGCAGGGCCGGCCCGGCTTTGCCGGTTCGCCGCGCGGAGCGGCGCTGGGCGCGCAGGTGCCGCCCAATCCGTTCGCCGATGTGCGGCGCGATGTCTTCGGCGGATTCGACGCAGCGGATCGCTGGCTGACCATTGCCGAGAGCTACCAGAGGCGCGGCGACACGCGCTCCGGCGCGGCGGCGATCCGCTCAGGGCTCCGTGCCCATCCGCAGAATGCCACCCTGTGGACCGGCTACGGCAACGCCTTGATGCTGCACGCCGGCGGCACGATCACCCCTGCCGCCGATCTCGCCTTTCGGCGCTCCATCGCCCTTGCGCCCAAGCACCCGGCGCCGCGCTTGTTCTACGGAATGGCGCTGCTCACCGGCGCGCGCTTCGCCGAGGCGGAGCGAATCTGGCGGGACGCGCTTGCCCTTGCTCGGCCGAATGCGCCCTACCGTGCCGGGCTTGAACAGCAGCTTGAAATGATCGCAGCGGCGCGGGCGGCAGGGCAGATCCGCTGACCCGCCGCGCCACCGGCGTCAGTGGTCGACGCCGCGCCCGGTTTCATGCTGCAGTTCGTCGATCTTCTTCGACGCTTCCGCCTTGCTGAGTTCCGGGTCGAACTCCTCGCCCGCTTCCTGGGCAAGCGTCTGCAGGTAAGAGGCCTGCGGGCCGGTCATCGATTCATCGCCGGTGACCCAATCGTCCGGGTTCTTCTGGGCGGTCGGCTGGTTGCTGGTGTCGCGGTCGGTCATGGTCAATTCCCTTGATGGAGCTTTGCCTCACCAACGACAGTGTTCCGACTTTGTTCCCGTGACGAGCGGCTTAGCCGGCGCGGCTCATGTCGGCGGCGATCGCGGCGACTGCAAAGGCGACCGAGGTTTCGGAGCAGGCGAAGCCCAGCTTCACGCCGTCATGCGCAAGAGCATGGACGGTGCCGCGGATCGATCCCGCTTCCGGGTGGCGAAGCTCTACGCTGGCGCCGAGCGGCGGCCGGGCGTTGGTTTCGAGAAAGGCGCCGCGGGCGGAGACTTCGCGCAGCGCGGCCGGTGCCGGAGTGTCGGAGACGAGAATGCACATCCTCCGACGGCGCCACGGCGAGGCCATCGCTTTTGTTGATCCGATCCGTGCTTGTGCCGCCATCCGCCGTCTCCCCCGCGCGGATCACGCCGCGCCTCACCGCTGTACGGGTAAGGCGCCAAACAAAGCGTTAAGGCGCGACCGGGAAGCAGGCCGAGCCTGCCGCCTTGGCCGCCGCGCAGGCGCGGTCGGCGGCGGCGCGGTTGGGAAGCGGGCCGGCCTGGAGCCGGGTCACCGCGCCTGCCGGCACGAAAACAGGTTGAAGCGCGGAGAGATAGCCCGCCTTGGCGCGCAGGCCGTCCCAGGCCCGCTTGGCGTTGGCGGCGTTGGAAAAAGCGCCAAGCTGAACGCGCCAGCCCTTGCCGATCTGGGCCGGCGGCCGGGCGGGGGTTGCGGCAATCGACGGCGGCACGGCCGTGCGGGCGACCGGGCCGGACGAGGGGCGCTTGACGGCAGCGGGGCCGGGGGCGGGGGCTACGGCTTTCACCGGCGTGGCAGCGCGGCCCATCTGCTTGGCGAGCGCAAGCCCCTTTTGCCGCTCGGGCAAGGGGATATACTGGTCCATCTGCTGCAGGTTGGCGACTGCAGGCGGCAGACCTTGGGCGGCGGCGAGCTGCATCAGCGCATACGCGCGCGGCCAGTCCTTGCCCGCAATGTCGCCGTTGAACAGCGCGGTGCCCAAAACATATTGCGCGCGCGGATCGCCTTCCTCGGCCGCCTTGCGGATCCAGGGCAGCGCTTTCACTTTGTCGCCGTTCTGGAACAGGATCAGGCCGAGATTGGCCTGCGCCTGCTTGTGACCCTTGGCGGCTGCTTTTTCATACCAGCTTTGCGCGCTGCCGAGATCGACGGGAACGCCGCGGCCGATCTTGTAGGCCTGGCCAAGGTTGAACTGCGCGTTGGCGTCGCCTTTTTCGGCAAGCACCCGCCATTCCTTCACCGCGCCGGCGTAATTGCCGGCCTGCCACAGGTCTATACCGGATTGGACATCGGCGAAGGCAGCGCCGGCGCCGAGCAGGAGGGCTGCGGCCGCCGCCGGAGCGAGGAGGGATTTCAGACCAGGACGCTTCATATTCTGTCTCCGCACGCGGCCATGCCGCTCTTCGCCTGCGGGCCTAGCGGAAAAGCGTTAACGTGCTCTTAGCATAACCGAAAAGCGAAGCGCCGGCCCGGCACTCCGATGCGGCGGCGTTAACCGAATTTTAGCCAGCACCGGTGCACACCCAAAACAACAGAAGGGCGAGCCCGAGGGGAAATCATGCGCGTATTGGCTTTATCGTCGCAGAAGGGTGGATCGGGGAAGACCACCCTGTCCGGACACCTCGCCGTGCAGGCGGAAAGGAGCGGGGCCGGCCCCGTCTGCCTTATCGATATCGATCCGCAAGGCTCGCTCGCCGACTGGTGGAACGAGCGCGAGGCCGAGATGCCCGCTTTCGCCCAGACCACGGTGGCCCGCCTGCAGAGCGACCTGGAAGTGCTGCGCAGCCAGGGCTTCAAGCTTGCGGTGATCGACACGCCCCCCGCCATCACCATGGCGATCCAGAGCGTCATTCAGGTCGCCGAGCTGATCGTTATCCCGACCCGGCCGAGCCCGCACGACCTTCGCGCCGTCGGCGCCACCGTCGATCTGTGCGAACGCGCCGGCAAGCCGCTCGTCTTTGTCGTCAACGCAGCGACGCCGAAGGCGCGGATCACCCACGAAGCCGCCGTTGCCCTGTCGCAGCACGGCACCGTGGCGCCCGTCACGCTCCACCACCGCACCGATTTCGCCGCTTCGATGATCGACGGGCGAACGGTGATGGAGGTCGATCCCAATGGCAAGTCCGCCCGCGAAGTGACTGAATTGTGGGACTATATCTCGGACAGGCTTGAGAAGAATTTCCGCCGCACCGTGTTTCAGGCGCCGGGCGCGGGTTATGCCCAGCACCCGACCATGCCGCGTCCCGCCGGTGGCTTCGGCCGCCGCGTCGTAAGCCAGTAAGGGGGCGGGCATGCGCGACTCCAAATCTTTCGCTTCGCTTTCCTCCGGCCTCCTTGCCCGCAAGGGTGCCGCCAAGCCGGCGATGCGCCCGCAGGGTTTCGGCAATTTCGGCGCCAGCCTGGAAGATCTCGGCTGGAACGACATGGGCCAGAACGACGAATACGAGCCCGAGCCGCACCACGCGCCGAGCCCGGTCGCCGCTTTAACCCCCGCCACCGCGCGCCCCGCGCCGGAGCCGGCGGTGGTGGTGCACCAGCGCGCCCTGCGCGACAGCTTCGAAGCGCCTCAAGCGCCGGAAGCACCCGAAGCAGCGGAAGCGCCGGTTGAGGCGGAAGCGCGTGCCACCGTGCTCAACCTGCCGCGGCGCCGCGGCGCGGTGAAGACCGGCACGGCCAAGGCCGCCTTCACCCTGCGTCTTGATCCGCAGCGCCACCTCAAGCTGCGGCTCGCCTGCGCGCTTACCCGCTGCTCGGCGCAGCAGCTCGTGACCGGCGCACTCGACGAATATCTCAACTCGCTTCCCGAACTCGATGCCCTGGCGGATCGTCTGCCGGCCGAGACGGGTAAGCGCAGCCGTTAAAGCGGAGTGGACGACATGAGAAGCAACACATTGAAACTCGCGGTTTCCGCTCTCGCGCTCGGCTCCACCGTGGTGGCGTGCAGCCCCTCGGCGACGGCGTTCCGCGCAAGCACCGCCTCCACCAAGGCCGAAGCCCGCGCTGAAAACGAAGCGGCCGCCGCGGCAACCAAGGCGCGCACGGCGGCGCAGGCGAACCAACTCGCCATCGCCCTCGGCCACGCCGAACGCGCCGTTGAGCTCGCCCCGCGCGACGCCGATTACCGCATGCTGCTTGCCGACCTTTATATGAAGAACGGCCGCTTTGCTTCGGCGGAGACGACGTTCGAAGACGTGCTTGCGATCGACCCGACCAGCGTCCGCGCCGGCCTCAGCATCGCTCTCGCACGCATCGCTCTCGGCCGCACCGGCGGCGCCATCGGTCAGCTCGACGAGATGCAGTCGGCGCCGCCGGCGGATCTTGGTTTGGCTTATGCCCTCGCCGGGGAACACGCCCGGGCCATCGAGATCCTCGAACCTGCAGCCCGCGCGCCCGACGCTCCGGCGCGGGTTCGCCAGAACCTGGCACTCGCTTACGCCCTTGCCGGCGACTGGCAGAAGGCTCGCATGACGGCGTCGCAGGACGTGTCGCCGGAACAGCTCGCCGGCCGCATGGAGCAATGGGCGAAGATCGCCCAGCCGCGCGAAAGCTGGGACCAGGTCGCGGCTCTGCTCGGCGTGACCCGGGCGGAGGATGCCGGTCAGCCGGCGCGCCTAGCCCTTGCGCCGCGCGCCGCCGAAGCCACTGCGCTTGCACAGGCCGAACCTGCTCCGGCGCCCGCGCCAGTTGAGCAGGCGGTCGCGATCGGCGGCCCTGCTCCCGAAGCGGCACCCGTCGCGCTTGCTTCGGCTCCGGAAGCGCCCGCCTGGGTGTCCGATACGCCGGCTCCCGTACAGGAAGCCGTCGCCGAAGCCGAAGTTCAGGAAACGCGCCCGGTCTACGCCGCCGCCGTCCAGAGCCTGGTCACCGCGCAAGAAGGCATCGTTGAACCCGCCGCGCCTGCTCTTGTGCCGGCACGCAGCTTCGAGGCGCCGAAGGCCAAGGCGAAGCTCGCGGCCCGTCCGCAGCTTGCCGCCGCAACCGGCCGCTTCGTGGTTCAGCTCGGCGCGTTCAACTCCGCCTCAGGCGTCGAGCGCGGCTGGGCCTCCGCCTACAAGCGGTTCGGGTTTGCCAATCACACGCCGCTCTCGACGACAGTGAAGCTGCGCTCCGGCACCTTCCATCGCCTCTCTGTGGCCGGTTTTCAGACCCACGCCGATGCCGCCCGCGCCTGCGGTAAGGTGAAGGCAAAGGGCGGCGCCTGCTTCGTCCGCGCCGTTGCCGGCGACCAGCCGGTGCGCTGGGCCTCGCGCTACACCGGCCGCAACGCTTAAGCTGAATCTGCGGCGGCGCCGGCTTGGGACAGCACATCCCTTGCCAGCGCCGCCGGCCCACCCCTAACAGGGGCCGGTGCCAAGCCGCATCAGCCCCCTTTCCATTCTGCAGGACGAGCAGGAGAAAGCCTCCTCGCCGCGCGACCACGCCGCTCTCTCGGCCTCGGCGGGCACGGGCAAGACCCATGTCCTCACCGCCCGAGTCCTGCGCCTGCTTCTGTCGGGCGTCGATCCCTCTTCAATCCTCTGCCTGACCTTCACCAAGGCGGGCGCCGCCGAAATGGCCGACCGGGTTCACGCCCGCCTCGCTTACTGGGTGCGCCTCAAGGACCAGGCGCTGAAGAAGGAGCTCTACGCCCTCGGCGAGGAGACGGATCCCGAGGCCATTGCCCGCGCCCGCACCCTGTTCGCCCGGGTGCTCGACGCGCCGGGAGGGGGCCTCCGAATCCAGACCATTCACGCCTTCGCACAAAGTCTGCTTGCCGCTTTCCCGTCCGAGGCCGGGCTGGTTCCCGGCTTCCGCCCGTTGGAGGGGCGTGAGGAGCAGCTGCTCGCCCGAGAGACGCTTGCCGAGCTTCTCGTGCGCGCCGAGGAAGCCGGCGATCATCACCTGCTCCGCGACGTGCAGGCGCTCAGCCATCGGCTCGGTGAGGGCGGCGCGGAAGGCTTTGTCAAGGCCTGCGGCCGCGCCCCCGCGGCAATGGAGGCGATCGGGCCCCCAGAGCTGATCGAGGACCGCCTTCGCCGCGCCTTCGACCTCCCGCTCGGCGATATCGACGAAGCCATCGCCGGCCAATGCTGCGACGACGTGTTCGATGTCGCCGCCCTTCGCCAGATCGGGCTTCTGAACGGACAATGGGGCACAAAGAACGGTCTCGAGCGCGCCTCGGTGTGCGAACAATGGATCGGCGCGGACAACCAAGAACGCGGGCGCCTGCTTCAGCAGCTTCACGCCGTCTGGGCCAAGGCCGACGGTGAGATTCGAAGCTTCGCCAAGGGGCAGGCGCCGCAGGAGGAGGACTATGTCCGCGCCGCCACCGCCGCATTCGAATGCTGCTCCCGCCTACTCAAGATGCGCAAGGTAGCGGAGTTCGTCGCCTGCCTCGCCGCGGGCTTACGCGCCGGCCAGGCGTTCGCCGCCGCCTATGACGCCGCCAAGCGGGCGCACGGGGCGGTCGATTTCGACGACCTCATCCGACGCGCCGAAGCGCTTCTGCTCACGCCCGGGATGGGCGAGTGGGTGCGCTTCAAGCTCGATCAGACCACCGATCACATCCTGGTCGACGAGGCGCAGGACACCAACGAGCGGCAGTGGAACATCGTCCGTGCCCTCAGCCTCGAATATTTCGCAGGGGAGGGCGCCTCCCAGCGCCGCCGCACGATCTTCACTGTCGGCGATTACAAGCAGGCGATCTTCGGCTTCCAGGGCACCGACCCGACCTCATTCGAAAACGCACGCGCATGGTTCGCGCGGGAGGCGGCGGGGGTGGAGCGGCTGTTCCTCGATCTTTCGATGGACCGCAGCTTCCGATCCTCGCCCGAAATTCTTGCGCTGGTCGACCGGGTGCTTGGGGATCTGGGCTTCGAAGCGCTCGGCCTGCCCCGCGCGCCGAACCTCCACATCCCGCACCATGCGCGCCGTCCCGGTTCCGTCACCCTGTGGAAGCCTTACACCGACGAAGCCGACCGCGAAGGCGCGGAAGAAGCGGGGGAGGAAGGCTGGGTATCCGACACCGTCCGCCTCTACGCGGGCAAGGTAGCACGCCAGGTGCGGCGCTGCCTCGACAACCCCTTCTTTGTCGAGGCCAAGGGCCGGCCGCTTCGCCCCGAAGACATTCTCATCCTGGTCCGCCGCCGCGGCGACTTGGCATCGTTGCTGGTCGCGCGCCTCCATGCGGAGGGCGTTCCGGTCGCCGGCGTCGACCGCCTGCTGCTTACCGCGCCGCTTGCCGTGCAGGACCTGCTCGCCGCCGCCCGCTTCGCCGTACAGCCGCTCGACGATTTGAACCTCGCCTCCCTTCTCGTCTCGCCTTTGTTCGGCTGGTCACAGGAGGCGCTCTTCGCCGCCCGCTACGATCGGCCGGGGGCGCTGTGGAACGGCCTGCGTGAACTGCGCGACAGTCCCGAATGCCCGCCGATCCTGGTGAGCCTGCTGCCGGAGACGATGGAGGGCCTCGGCCGCATCCTCGCAATGGCCGATTACGCCACGCCGCACCAATTCCTCGAAACCCTGCTGAGCGGCGTCACGCCCGGCCGCCGCAATCTCCTCGAGCGGCTCGGCCCGGAGGCGCGCGACCCGATCGAGGAACTGCTCTCCTCCGCGCTCGACTTCGAAACCAACACCACGCCCTCCCTGCAGCGCTTCCTCGATTGGTTCGCGCGCGGCGAGGTCGAGATCGTCCGCGACCCATCGGCGCCGCTCGATGCGGTTCGGGTGATGACGGTGCACGGCTCCAAGGGGCTGCAGGCGCCGGTGCTGATCCTCGCCGATGCCTGCGCCGATCCCGACAAGAATGGCGGCGCCCTGCGCGGTGCGGCGGCGAGCCTGAAGCTTGGCGAGGAAGGGCCGTCGGTTCCGATCTTCCGCCCGCGCAAGGACGAGATGGCCGAGCCGCTCGCCTCCCAGATCGCCG
>DASVUO010000093.1:0-2385 GCA_036386995.1 Allosphingosinicella sp.
AGACCAGCGCGGCACCAACCTGCTCGACAGCGGCGCGCCGTTCTACGATTGCTACCAGTGCGCGGACGGCGAATGGGTGTCGGTGGGCGCCCTGGAGCCACGTTTCTTCGCCGTGTTGAAAGACGCACTGCACATCCAGAAGGCGCAAAACGAGCCCGCTCTGCGCGACGAACTCGCCGCCATTTTCGCCACCCAGCCGCGCGATCATTGGTGCGGGCTGCTGGAAGGCAGCGACGCCTGCTTCGCGCCGGTGCTCGACATGGCCGACGCGCCCGGACACCCGCACAACAGGGCGCGCGGTACCTTCACCGAACCCGGCGGGCTTACACAGCCCGCGCCCGCACCGCGCTTCAAGGATCCGTCATGCTAGACACCAGCCGCCGCTTCGCCCTCTCCAACGATCATCATGCCTTTCGCGACCAGGTACGCCGCTTCCTGGAGCGCGAATTGATCCCGCACATGGACCGGTGGGAGGAAGAAGGGATGATCGATCGCGCCTTCTGGACCAAGGCGGGCCAAGCGGGGCTGCTCTGCCCGACGGTGCCGGAGGAATATGGCGGCTCCGGCCTCGATTTCGGCTTCAACGCGGTGATCGACGAGGAACTCGGCTATGCCGGCTCCACCGCGGGCATCACACTCCATTCGGATATCGTTGCCGATTACATCGTCGCTTACGGATCGGAGGAGCAGAAGCGCCATTGGCTGCCGCGCATGGTGTCGGGTGAAACGCCGACGGCGATTGCGATGACCGAGCCGGGCGCGGGCTCCGACCTCCAGGGCATCCGCACCACCGCCCGGCGCGACGGCAACCATTATGTGCTGAACGGCTCAAAGACCTACATCACCAACGGCCAGCATGCCGACCTGATCATCGTCGCCGCCAAGACGGACCCGAGCCTTGGCGCGAGGGGCGTGTCGCTGATTCTGGTGGAAAGCGACCGCGAGGGCTTCGCGCGGGGGCGCAACCTCGACAAGATCGGCTTCCACAGCCAGGACACGTCCGAACTGTTCTTCCAGGACTTGCGGGTGCCGATCACCAACTGCCTCGGCGCCGAAGGCATGGGCTTCGCCTACCTGATGAACCAGCTGCCGCAGGAAAGGCTGTCGATCGCCTGCTCCGCCCAGGCCGTCGCCCAGCGCGCGTTCGATGAGGCGGTGAAATTTACAAAGGAGCGGAAAGCGTTCGGCAAGACCGTGTTCGATTTCCAGAACACCAAGTTCACCCTCGCCGACCTCTCCGCCAAGCTGCAGGTCGGCTGGGCGCATCTCGATTGGGCGCTGGCGCGGCACATGAAGGGCGAACTCACCGCCGCCGAAGCCTCCGCCGCGAAGCTCTGGCATACCGAACTGCAATGGGAGGTGTGCGACGCCTCGCTCCAGCTCCACGGCGGCGCGGGTTATATGAACGAGTACCTGATCGCCCGCCTGTGGCGCGACGCCCGGGTGACCCGCATCTTCGGCGGCACCAACGAGATCATGAAGGAAGTGGTCAGCCGCTCGATCTAGCCGGCGTTGTCGAAGAAGCGGATTTCGACAGCGGAGGCATCGAAGCCGTCGAGCAGCCGCGCGTGGACGCCCATTTTCCCGAAGTCCTCCCCCAGTGTCTTCCAGTGCGTGCCGCAGCCGCAGGTGGGGCAATGGTGGATGCCGATCATCCGGTCTCCCCAGACGTAGGCGACGGTTTCGCCCTCCACCCGCACCTGATCGTCGGGATAGTAGGCGACCAGCCAGCCGGTCTTGCGGCACAAGGAGCAGTTGCACGAGTTGACCCACTCCGGCGCGTGCGGCACCTCGATGCGGACGGCGCCGCAGTGGCAGCTTCCCTCAATTGCCATTGTTCACCTCCATGCTCGCAGCGGCTGCAACGCCTTTTGCAAAGCGCCTCTTCTTATGCTTCTCATGCGCCAGCGGGGGAATTTTTGTGGATTCAATGTCTCACGTCGGCACGAAGGCCTTCAGGAGGTGGCGCGGTGGTCCGGCGGCGGATGCGCTGCCGAGGCTGGTTGCCGCCTTTGTTGCGGCAGGACGCAAGCCGCGAAGCGCGCTCGACCATGAATGGCTGATCTTCCGCGGCACGGACTTGCGCGGGAAAACCGTGCTCGACATCGGTGCCGGCGACGGCCTTGCAAGCGCCTTTGCCGTCGCTTGCGGAGCACGCAAGGTCCTCGCGCTCGAGCCCGAGGCAAGCGGAAGTTCCGGAGGAGCGGTTGCCGCGGCGCGCAAATTGCACAAGCAACTCGGCTACCATGACCGGATAGAGATTCGCGAACAGCCTGTGGAGGCGATCGGCACGGAGAACCGGTTCGACGTGATCCTACTCGCGGCCTCGATCAATCACCTCGATGAGGAGGCATGTTCGCGGCTGCATCGCGACCCGGCGGCGCG
>DASVUO010000094.1:0-15482 GCA_036386995.1 Allosphingosinicella sp.
GAGACGGAAGTGATCGGCCTCAAGGACAGCCGCTCCCGCCCCGACGCCGGCATTGTCACCTTCGAACATTCGATGCTCAACGAGCGCGACGAACTGGTTTGCGTGTGCGAGCGCACCGCCCTGATGCGGCGCTCGCGGTGAGGCTTCGCTCGCTCTTGTTTGTCCCCGGCGACCGGCCGGAGCGGATGGAGAAGGCGCTCGGCCTCGGCGCCGATGCGCTGATCCTCGACCTTGAGGATGCGGTGGCGCCCCCTGCGAAGGCGGAGGCGCGGCGGCATGTCGGCGCCTTCCTAAACGCCCACCCGGAGGCGAACCTTTGGGTTCGGGTGAACCCGCTCGACTCGCCCGAGCATGAGAAGGACCTCGCTGCCGTTCTAAGCGCGCACCCGAACGGCGTCGTGCTACCGAAATCGGAAAGCGGGGCGTCTGTGAACGAGCTTGCGCGGCGGTTGACCGAGCGGGGTAATGCGACCGCTCAGATCCTCGCGATCGCTACGGAAACCCCGGCGGCGATGTTCGGGCTCGGCACCTACGGCGGCGCCAAGCGACTCGCCGGCCTGACCTGGGGCGCGGAAGACCTCCCCGCCGCGATCGGCGCCGCGACGTCGCGCGAGGAGGATGGCACCTTCACGCCGCCGTATCAGCTTGCCCGCTCGCTCTGCCTCTTCGGCGCGGCGGCGGCGGGCGTGGCGCCGATCGAGACGGTGTACCCCGCCTTCCGCGACCTGGAGGGCCTCGCCGCTTATGCGGGCAGGGCGCGCCGCGACGGCTTCACCGGCATGATGGCGATTCACCCGGCGCAGGTCGCGGTGATCAACGACGCATTCACGCCTTCCGAAGACGAGGTGGCGCATGCCCGGGCGGTCGTTGCGGCCTTCGAGGCCAATCCCGGCGCAGGCGCGCTGTCGCTGGACGGCAAGATGATCGACCGGCCGCACCTCGTTCAGGCGCAGCGCACCCTCGCCGCCGCGAACGGCTGATGCACGATCCGTTCGCGGCGGGCGGAGCGACGGCGCTCGGCTTCGTACTCGGCGCGGTGATCGGAAGTTTTCTCGCTGCAATCCTCGTGCGCTGGCCGCAGGGGCGGTCGGTGCTGCGCGGGCGCTCGCAGTGCGACAATTGCGGACGGACGCTGCGCGCAACCGAACTGGTCCCGATCCTCTCCTGGTTCGCGGTGGGCGGCAAGTGCTCCACCTGCGGGGCGCCGATCGACAGGCGCCTGCTTGCGGTGGAGGCCGGGGCGGCTATCGTCGGCCTCACCGCGCTCCTTGCCCATCCCCTGCCGGCGGCGGCGTTTACCGCGGTGTTCGGCTGGTGGCTGTTCCTGCTCGCCGCTTTGGACATCGAGCATCACTGGCTTCCGGATCGGCTCACCCTGCCGCTGATTCCGGCCGGGCTCGCGGTAGCCTGGATCGGCGTCGGGCCCGATCTCGAGGAGCGCTTGATCGGCGCCGCGGCCGGTTATCTGACGCTCGAACTGATCCGCATCCTCTACCGCGCGCTGCGGGGGCGGGAGGGGCTTGGCGGCGGCGATCCCAAGATGCTTGCGGCGATCGGGGCGTGGCTCGGCTGGGCGAGCCTGCCGTTCGTGCTGCTCGGCGCCGGGCTGATCGGACTTGCCGGCGTGGCGGCGATGCGGCTTCGCGGCAAGGCAGTTGCGGGGACCGACCGGCTTCCTCTCGGCACGCTGATGGCGCTTGCCGCCTGGCCGCTCTGGCTGCTGCTTGCGCGCTAATCACTTGCGCAAAGTGTTAAAAACGTGTTCGTTTTCCCCTGGCGCGACTCTTCGGGGCAGGGCGCGGCAAGGCGTTGTAACAGCAATGAAATGGTAGCCGGGCAGTGGGCGGGCTTACCGAGTGGGGAGTGGCGCATGCGCCTTGCATTGGACTCGCACAGGCAGCTTCTGCTGCGGCGGGTCCCGCGAACCAATGTTTACACGCTGGCGGAGCTCGGCCTGCTGAGCCTGCTTGCCGTGCAATGTGCGCGGCTGGTGTGGGCGTTCGCGACTCCGCTCGGGCCGGTCGGCGACTGGCGCCCCGCACAGGTACAAACCGCGCAGCCGGGGACGGCCCTGCTCGGCAGCTTCGATCCGTTCTTTCGGCTGACCGGCGGCGGCCCGGTGGTGGTGACCTCCTTGAGCCTGAAGCTGTTCGGCGTGCGGCAGGATGAAGCTTCGGGACGCGGCTCGGCAATCATCGCGCTTCCCGACGGCACGCAGCGCAGCTTCGCGGTCGGCGACGAAATCATGCCGGGCGTGAAGCTGGAGGCGGTCGCCTTCGACAACGTTACAATCGCGCGCGGCGGCGCGTCCGAGCAATTGTTCATGGATCAGTCGAAGCCTGCGCAGGCGGCCGGCACGACGCCTGTGCCTGCACCGGTGGCAGTGCCGAACGCACCCGCGCCTGCGCCCGCGCAGCCGCTGCCGGTGGTGACGGTGCCCACGGTGCGCGTGCCGCCGCCGCTCGCCAACCAGATCAGCTTCCAGCCGCGCCTCAACGGCAGCCAGGTGACGGGCGTGACTTTGTCGCCGCAAAATGGCGGCGCGGCGTTCCGGGCGGCGGGGCTGCAGCCGGGCGACGTGTTGATCGCCGTCAACGGACAGCGGATCACGTCGGCCGAACAATTGGGTGCGCTTCGCGACCAGCTTTCCGGCGCGCGTGGCGCGTCCGTGCAGGTTGAACGCGGCGGGCGGGTGACACGAATTCAGCTGAGGAACAGCCAGTGAAGCGTTTGCTGATGGCGATGGCTCTTGCGAGCGCGGTGCCGCTCGCGCCGGCAATGGCGCAATATACGGTCAACTTCCGCGACGCGGACGTGCGCGCCTTTATCGAGGATGCGGCGCGCGTGACGGGCCGCACCTTCGTTGTCGATCCGGCGGTGCAGGGCAAAGTTTCGGTGGTGACCCAGCGGCCTTTGTCGCGCTCGGAATATTTCGAGCTGTTTCTGTCCACCCTGCGCGCCAATGGCTTGGTTGCCGTGCCGATTTCGGGTGGTGCCTTCCGCATCCAGCCGACCGCGGGCGCGGCCTCGGTTGCGAGCCGGGCGCCGGCGCGGCGGGGGAGCCCGAATAACTTCGTGACGGAGATTTTCCGCCTGCGCAGCATCGAGGGGCCGGCGGCGCTGGAGTCGCTTCGGCCTTTGGTCAGCCGCGACGGCTCGATCACTGCCACGGCAAACAGCGTCATCGTCGCCGATTTCGCCGACAATGTGTCGCGGATCAGGGCGGTTCTGGCCTCGATCGACCGCGACACCACGACCACGCGGATCGTGACGCTTCAGAATGCCGGTGCGCGGGAGATCGGCGCGTCTCTTGCGCAGCTGATGGAAGGCCAAGCGCGCGGCGCGAGCGTGGTGCCGGTGGACAGCTCCAACTCCATCGCAATCCGCGGCGACGCGGCAACGGTGGCGCGGCTCGGCCAGCTTGCCGAGGAACTGGACGCGCGGGCGGCGAACGGCACGGAGATCCGGGTGGTGTTCCTGGAACATGCCGATGGGGCGCAGATCCTGCCGGTGATCCAGCAACTGCTCGGCCAACCGGTGACGCCGGCGCCGGCAAACCAGGGGCTCAGCCAGCGCACCGAGACGAGCTCAGGCGCGAGCCGGCCGGGAAGCGCTCAGCGCCAGCCGATCAACACCACCGAGCCAGCGCCTGCCGCCGGGGGCTCGGGCGGCGCGACCGGCACCGGCGTGTTCGGCCCGCGCGGGGCGGTGGTCACTCGCTTCGAAGGCGCCAACGCCATCGTCATCGCCGCGCCCAAGGACGTGCAGCGCAGCTTGGGCGAGGTCATCCGCCAGCTCGACACCCGCCGCGAGCAGGTGCTGGTGGAAGCGATCATTGTCGAGATCAGCGACACGGCGGCAAAGCGCCTCGGCGTGCAATTGCTGATGGCGGGGCTGGAAGGCTCCAACATCCCGTTCGCTGTCACCAATTATTCCAACGCGAGCCCGAACATCCTGACGGTGGCGGGCGCGGTGGCGGCGGAGCGGCTTCGCCAGACCACCACCACCGTCAACGGCCAGGTGGTCACCACCAACCAGAGCTCGGGCGTCGCCGACGCGCTTCAGGAAGCGGCGGTAAGCTCGATCCTCGGCGCAACCGGCGGGCTTGGCGGCTTCGCCTTGAAGAGCGGCAACGAAATCTTCGGCGCGATCATCAACGCGGTGAAGAGCGACACCAAGTCGAACATCCTCTCCACACCGTCGGTGATGACGCTCGACAACCAGGAAGCGCGCATCCTCGTCGGGCAGGAAATCCCGGTCACCACCGGCGAGGCCTTGTCGGACAATTTCGACAACGCCTTCCGCACCGTGCAGCGCCAGAATGTCGGCATCTCTCTGCAAGTGAAGCCGCAAATCAATGCGGGCGGCGCGATCAAGCTTGCGCTTCGGCAGGAGGTGAGTTCGATCGCCGGGCCGGTGGCGCGTGGCTCGGCCGATCTAATCCTCAACAAGCGCGAGATCGAGACAACGATCACGGTGGACGACGGCGAGATCGTCGGCATCGGCGGGCTGCTCGACGAGAACGACCGGCGCACGATTGAGGCGATCCCGTTCCTTGGCGACCTGCCGGTGATCGGCAACCTCTTCCGCTCCAAGAGCCGGGCCAAGGACAAGACCAACCTGATGGTCTTCATCCGGCCAACGGTGCTTCGCTCCACCGCCGACGCGCGGGCGATGACCGCGCGGCGCTACGGCTACATCCGCGAGCGCCAGTATCAGCAGCAGCCCGATGAGGAGCCCGGCATCGATGAACTGGTGCGCGAATATATGGGCGCGGTGCCGCCCTTCGCCGCCCCGCCGCCGCCCGCGCCGCACGATCCGGCGGTCTACGACCCGACCCTGCAGCCCGGCCAGATGGTGGTGACGCCCGCCGGGATCGTGCCTGTCGGAACGCCCCCGCCGCCGCCGAAGAAGCGGAAGAAAAGGTGATCCGCCGCGGCGCCGACCTCGACGTCGAGCTGGAGCCCGGCGACACCCTGATCGTCACCGAGCGGGTGGTGGAGCACGACGCCGCGCCCGCGCCGCCCGCGCGTATTCCCTACCCCTTCGCTAAGCGCTTCGGCGTCGCCACTTTGGGCGAGGTGGACGGCGCGGCTTTGGTCGCCCTGCGCGATGGCGCGGACCCGAAGGCGCTGATCGAGGTACGCCGCTTTCTCGGCCGCGCGCTGAAGGTCGAGGCGACCCCCGCCGCCGCCTTCGACCGCATTCTTTCCGAAGCTTACGCCATGGACGGGCAGGCGGCTGCCGACGCGGCCGGCTCGCTCGGCTTCGGCGACGACCTTGCAAGCCTCGCCACCGATCTTCCCACCGCCGAAGACCTGCTCGACAGCGAGGACGACGCGCCCGCAATCCGGCTGATCAACGGCATCATCGCCGAAGCCGCCCGCCGCGGCGTTTCCGACATCCACATCGAGCCCTATGAGACCGGCTTGGTCATCCGCATGCGGATCGACGGGGTGCTCCGCGAGACCTTGCGCATGCCGCCGCACGTCGCGCCGGTGGTGGTCAGCCGGATCAAGGTCATGGCCCGCCTCGACATCGCTGAGCGCCGGGTGCCGCAGGACGGGCGCATCGGCCTGACGCTTGGCGGCAAATTGCTCGACGTCCGCGTCTCCACCCTGCCCAGCCGTGCCGGCGAGCGGGTGGTCTTGCGCATCCTCGACAAGGAAAATGCCGGCATCGGCCTCGACTCGCTCGGGATGCCCGAGGAAATCCACCGCCTTTTCCGCGCCGCGCTCACCGAGCCCAACGGCATCGTCCTCGTCACCGGCCCCACCGGCTCGGGCAAGACCACGTCGCTCTACGCGGGCCTGCGCATCCTGAACGACGGCAGCCGCAACATCCTTACCGTCGAGGACCCGGTCGAATATGCCGTCGACGGCGTCGGCCAGACCCAGGTCAACCCCAAGGTCGGCCTGAGCTTCGCCGCCGGCCTCCGCGCCATCCTGCGCCAGGACCCCGACGTCGTCATGGTCGGCGAAATCCGCGACCGCGAGACGGCGGAGATCGCGGTGCAGGCCTCTCTGACCGGCCACCTTGTCCTGTCCACCGTCCACACCAACGACGCCGTCGGCGCGATCACGCGGATGCGCGACATGAAGGTGGAGCCGTTCCTGCTCGCCTCCACGCTGCGCGCGGTGATCGCGCAGCGCTTGGTGCGGCGCCTCTGCCCCGCCTGCCGGGTCCCGGTCGCGCCCGACCAGTCGCTTGCGCCTCTGCTCGGCCTCCCCGTCACCACCACCATTTACGAAGCGCGCGGCTGCGGCGAGTGCGCCAACACCGGCTACAAGGGCCGGATCGGCGTGTTCGAGGCGGTGCGGATCGACGACACGATCCGCCGCCTGATCAACGCCGGCGGCGACGAAGCGGCGATCGCCGAACACGCCTTCCGCAACGCCGCCAATCTCACCGCCTCGGCCCGCGCGCTTGTAGCGCAGGGTCTCACCACGGCGGAAGAAGCGATCCGCGTCTCCCGCCGCGAGAGCGAGCCGGACCCAATTCCGGTGGGCGGGGCGGATGGCTGATTTCGACTACCTCGCGCTCGACACCGCAGGCCGTGAGCGGCGCGGATCGGTGCGCGCGGAGAGCGCCGAGGCCGCCAAGGCCAAGCTCGGCCAGCGCCGGCTGTTCGTGGTCAAGGTGGAGGAAGGCAGCGGCGCCGGCCCCGCGGCGGCCTCGGGGGCGGGGCAGCCCTTGCTCTCCCGCCAGCTCTTCGTCCGCCGCAAGCTTTCGCCCAAGCAGCTCACCGTCTTCACCCGCCAGCTCTCGACGCTTGTGCAGGTTAGCCCGCTCGAAGAGTCCCTCCGCACCATCGCCCGCCAGACGGAGAAGCCGCAGGTCCGGACGATGCTCCTCAACGTCCACGCGGGCGTGCTGGAAGGGCGGCGCCTCTCCGACGCGATGGGGCGCGAGCCGAAAAGCTTCCCGCCTTTGTACCGCGGCATGGTCTCGGCGGGCGAAAGCTCGGGCAGCCTACCGCAGATCCTGGAGCGGCTCGCCTTCCTGCTCGAACGCCAGGGGCAGGTGCGCGCCAAGGTGCTGTCCGCGCTTGCCTACCCGATCGTTCTGGCCTTCGTGGCGATGTTCGTCGTTTTCGCGCTGATGGTGTTCGTGGTGCCGCGCGTGGTCGAGCAGTTCGACGATATCGGCCAGCAATTGCCCTTGCTGACGCGGATGGTGATGGGGCTTTCGCACTTCCTCGCCGGCTGGTGGTGGGCGCTTGCGCTTGGGTTATCGCTGTTCGTGCTGATCGCCGCCCGCGCCCTTCGTGAAGAGACGCTGCGGCTGAAGGCGGACCGCACTTTGCTGCGTCTCCCCCTCTTCGGCCGCCTGATCCGCGACCTCCACGCCGCTCGCATGGCGCGCACGCTCTCCACCATGGTCGCCTCGCGCCTGCCGCTGCTCGAGGGGCTGAAGCTCACCACCCAAACGGTGCACAACCGCGCGCTGCGCATCGCCAGCGCGGAGATCGCCGAGACCGTGCGCACCGGCGGCAGCCTTTCCGGCGCCCTGCGCCGCGCGGCAGTTTTCCCACCGCTCCTCGTCTATCTCGCCGCCTCAGGAGAGGCGAGCGGCAAGCTCGACATCATGCTGGAACGCGCCGCCGATTATCTCGAGCGCGAATTCGACAGCTTCACCGCCACCGCGCTGGCGCTGCTCGAGCCCGCCATCCTCGTCATCATGGGCGCGGTCGTCGCGGTGATCGTGCTTTCGATCCTGCTCCCGATCCTGCAGATCGACACACTTGCCGGAGGACTATGATGAAGAAGAAACGTGACGGCGAGGACGGCTTCACGCTCGTTGAGCTGATGGTGGTGATCGTCATCATCGGCCTGCTCGCAACCGTCGTGATCATCAACGTCATGCCGGCGACCGACAAGGCGGCGCTCACCAAGGCGCGCGCGGATATCGCCACGCTCGAGCAAGGGGTGGAGATGTACCGCCTCAACAAGCTGCAATATCCGGCCACCGGCGAAGGGCTGCAGGCGGTGGTGCGCGAAGGCTATGTGAAGCGCCTGCCCAAGGACCCCTGGGGCAACCCCTATCACTACACCGCCCCCGGCCGCGACGGGCGGAGCTTCGACATCTTCAGCCACGGCGCCGACGGGCGCGAAGGGGGCGAGGGCGAGGATGCCGACATCGGCAGCTGGCAGAGCTAACTATCCTCCCCGGAACGGGGAGGGGGACCAGCCGCAGGCTGGTGGAGGGGGTCCACGCTTGTGCAGCCTCCTTGGCCGGGACCCCACCACCGCACTTCGTGCGGTCCCCCTCCCCGTGCCGGGGAGGCTAAGGAACGGCTCCACGCCTTATCGGCGTTCCGCCGTAAACGGCTTCACGCTCGTCGAACTGATGGTCGTCCTGACGATCGTTGGGCTGATGTCGGCCGCGGTGGTGCTTGCCATCCCCGATCCGCGCGGCGGGCTAGTGGCGGAGGCGGAGACCTTCGCGGCCCGGGTGCGGGCGGCGTCGGAGCTCGCCGTCATGGACAATCGCGCCGTTGCGCTTCGGCTGAGCGGCACCGGCTATCGCTTCGAGCGCTCGGACAAAGGCGAATGGCGGCCGCTCGTCCAACAACCGTTCGGCGAAGCACGCTGGGTGGAGGGCACCGGCGTCGCGGCGGCGGCGGACCGGGTAGTGTTCGATCCCACCGGTCTTGCCGAGCCCCTGGAGGTAACGCTTCAGCGCGGCGGCGAGCAGGTCGGCGTCTCAATCGGCGAGGGAGGCGACGTGCGTGTCCGCCCCTGACCGCGAAGCAGGCTTCACGCTCATAGAAATGCTGGTGGCCCTCGCCATCTTCAGCCTCGCCGCGCTTGCCTTGCTTCGGCTCGAAGGCGCGACGGTGAAGAACACCACGCTCCTCCAGGAGCAAGCGGTGGCGCAGATCGTCGCACGCAACCTTGCGGTCGAAACGATCACCGATCCCGTCGCGCCCGCATTCGGCGTGGCGCAAGGCGCGACCGTGAACGGCGGCCGGCGCTGGCGGTGGGTGCGCAACACCGGCCGCTCGCCCGAACCGCGCATCCAGATGATCGATATCGCCGTGCTCAGCGACTCCGGCCGCCAGGCGGCGCGGCTGACGATCTTCCGCAGGGCGGGGGAGTGAGAGGCGGCGCTTCAAAGCCTCGCCGGAACGGGGAGGGGGACCAGCCGAAGGCTGGTGGAGGGGGCCCGCCGCCGTACCGCATCCGCCGCTGGGACCCCACCACCGCTCTTCGAGCGATCCCCCTCCCCGTTCCGGGGAGGCAAAGGGAAAACGGCTTCACCCTTGTCGAGCTGATGGTGTCCCTCACCATCTTCGGCATGCTGTCGGCTGCGGGCGTGACCTTGCTCAGCTTCTCCGTGCGGGCGCAGGAGGCGGCGGAGACGCGGCTTGGCGATCTGTCGCAGCTGCGCCGCGCGGGGACGTTGATGGCGGCCGACTTCGGGCAGGCGGCGGCACGGATGCATCGCGACGAGGCGGGGGCGCCGCTCCCCGCCTTTACCGGCGGCGCGACGTCCGTGGAATTCGTACGGCGCGGGTGGGAGAATGTCGACGGCGCGGCGCGCTCTTCCTTGCAGCGCGTCGAATACCGGCTTGCAGGCGGAAAGCTGCAGCGCCTGTCCTGGCCGATGGTCGACGGCGCTCCGCCGCGCGTCGCCGCGACGATTCTAGAGGGGGTAAGAAGCATCACCTTTCGCTACCGGATGCCGACGGGCGACTGGCGCGACCGCTGGGACCCGGAAAAGCCCGACGATCTGCCGCTGGCCGTGGAAGTGGTCGCGGAAACCGAACGCAGCGGCGTTTCCCGCCAGCTCTTCCTCACCGGGCGCGGCTGGTGAAGCGGTTCATTCCCCCGAGGAACGAACGCGGCGCGGCTTTGCTTGCCGTGCTTCTGCTTGTGGCGATCATGGGCGCGATCGCTGCGGGGGCCTTTCAGCGGCTTCGGCTCTCCACCGCGCTCGCCATCAACCACACCGCTATCGAGCAAGCGCGCGCCTTTGCGGTCGGCGTCGAGACCCTGCTCGCGATGCGCGCCGACGATCTCGTCGCCGCCAACCGCGACGTCACCACCCTTGCCGGCGACTGGAACGGCGCGGAGCGGACGATCCCGCTGCCGGGCGAGGGGCTTGCGGTCGGCACCATCCGCGACGGCGGCAATTGCTTCAACTTGAACAGCCTGGTGCAGGGCGAGCCGCCCGCGGCTTTGGCCCAGCGGCCGCAGGCGGTTGAGCAGTTCACCAACCTGATGCTGGTCCTCGGCGTGGCGGAGCGGGAAGCGCGCGGCGTTGCCGCCGCCGCCGCCGACTGGCTCGACAGCGACGGCGATCCTTCACCCGGCGGCGCGGAGGACGCGGCGTACGCCGGCTTCGCCACGCCGTACCGCCCAGCCAACGCGCTATTTGCCGAGGCAAGCGAGCTGCGCGCCGTCGCCGGGATGACACCCGAGCTCTACCGGCTGGTCCGCCCCTTCGTCTGCGCGCTGCCGACCACCGATCTGTCGCCGATCAACGTCAACACGCTTCTGCCGAACCAGGCGCCTTTGCTGGCCATGTTCGCGCCCGCGCGGACGGGGCTCGACGCCGCCCGCGGGATCATCGCCCGCCGCCCTGCCGTCGGCTGGAGCGACATGGCCGATTTCAACCGCGCCACCGGCACCAACGAACTTCCGCTCGACCCGTCGAACCAGCTTCAGCTAAACAGCCGCTGGTTCACGCTCGACCTCCGGATCGAGCTTGGCGGCGCCGAGCTGATCGAGACGGCTCTGGTGGACGCGCGCTACAGCCCGGCGCGGGTGGTGGTTCGGCGCTGGGGGAGGGACGAGTGACGGACATGCTGCTCCTCTTCCTCGCGCCTGGAGGCGGCCTCGGCGGCTGGCTGCTGCTGCGCGAGGAGGCGGTCGCCGCGCGGGGCGAGGGGCTTGCCGACTTGCCGGCAGCGCCGCGCATTGTCGCCGTTGTCCCTGGCGAGGAAGTTGCGCTTCACTGGCTCGATCTGCCCGCCGGCCTCGCTCCGGCACAGGCGCAGGCGGCGGCGCGCCTGCTTGCCGCCGAGTTTAGCGCCCAGCCGCTTGCCGACATGCACGTCGCGGTCGGCCGCGAAAGCGACGCGGGGGCGCTGAGGCCAGTCGCGCTTGCACCGGTGGCGGCGATGGAGCGGTGGCTTGAGACGGCGCGCGGAGCGGGCGTGGAGCCTGACCTCTTCATCCCCGACACCGCCTTGCTGCCGGTGCCGGAGGAGGGCTTCGTCCGCTTCGATCGCGGCACGCTTCCGCTGTGGCGCGGGCCGGAAGCGGCTTTCGCGCTTGAGGCCGATCTCGCCGAGCTTGTGGTGGGCTCTGCGCCCGTCACGACACTTGACCCTCTTTCCTTCGAGGCAGGTCTAGCCGCCGCGCTTGAGCGGCCGCTGGTCAACCTCCGGCAGGGGCCGTTCGCCCGCCGCCGCGGTTTCCGGCTTCAGGGGGCGCGGCTTCGGCGGCTTGCCTTGCTCGGCGCGGCGCTCGCGGTGGTCACCCTCATCCTGCAGATCGCCCAGATCATGCTCTACACGCTGGCCGCCGACCGGGTGGAGGAGGAGACGCGCCGCATCGCCGCCACCGCGCTCAGCCGGAGCCCGGGCTCCGCGGGCGCGGACGACCTTGGGCGGCGGCTTGCCGAGCTTCGCGGCGGCGGCGTCGGCTTCGGCGCAATCGCCGGCGCGGTGTTCGCCGCGGTGAAGGCGGCGCCGAACGTGGAGCTCACCGCCTTGGCGTTCGCACCGGACGGGAGCCTGCGCATCACCGCCCGCGCCGACAGCCCTGCAAGCCTCGCCGATCTCGGCCAGCGCATCGAAGCGGGCGGTTTCGCCGCCGCCCGCATGCCGCCCCGAAGCGAAGGCGCACGCCAGGTGCAGGACATGATCGTGAGGCCGCGATGACCCGCAATGTCACCATCTGGTACCTGGGCCGAAGCGCGCGCGAGCAAAGGCTGCTGCTCGTCATGCTTGCGCTGGTGCTGCTCGTCTTCCTCTGGCTGCTGGTTATCCGGCCGTTGAACGACGCGCTTGCCGACGCCCGTGCGCGCCACGACACGGCCGTGATCGAGCGGGCGGAGGCGCGTGTCCAGGCGGAAGCGCTCGGCGCCCTTCGAAGCAGCGGCGGCGCGGCGCGGACGCAGCCGGTGGAAACGATCGTCTCGCAATCGGCTGGGCAAGCGGGTTTCCAGCTCTCGCGGCTGCAAGCAGCGCCGGGCGGCGCCGTCTCGATCGGCATCGAAGCGGCGCGGCCGCAGGCCCTGTTCGGCTGGATTTCTTCGCTGGAGCGGCAGGGGCTGGTGGTCTCGACGCTTAGCGCAACCGCCAATGCCGACCGTACGCTTGCGGTGCAGGCCAGCTTCCGGGGGAGGGGCCTGTGACCACCCGCTTCCGCCTACCGCTCGGCCGCGGGCTCTTCTTTCTGTGCGCCTTCCTCTTCGCGCTGATCGCCTTGCTTCCGCTCCGCCTCGGGCTCGATTGGTTCGGCCTCTCGGAACGCGGCTTCGCGGCGCGCGAGGCAAGCGGCAGCGTCTGGCTCGGCACGCTGGAGGAAGCGCAGTTCGGCCGCGTCGCCTTGGGCGATCTTGCGACGGGCCTCGACACCTGGCCCTTGCTCGTCGGCACCGCGCGGATCGAGGTGGAGGGGCTCGGCGGGCGGCGCTTGAAGGGCGCCTTCACCTCCACTCGCCGCGGCTTCGGCGTGGACGATGTCGAGGCGCAGGTCGCAATGGCGGGCGCGTTCGGTCCGCTGCCGCTTGCCGGCCTCGATCTCGACGATCTCTCCGTCCGCTTCGAAGGCGGCCAGTGCCGGAGCGCGGAAGGGCGGGTAAAGGCGGCGCTCGGCGGCGACTTTGGCGGCGTGCCGCTGCCCGCGCTGGCGGGGGTGGCGCGCTGCGAAGGCGGGCTCCTCCTCCTCCCGCTCGCCAGCCAGGCGGGGACCGAGCGCCTCGTTCTGCGCCTAGGCGCCGACGGCCGCTACCGCGCCGAGCTCATCGTCAGGCCCTCCCAGCCAGCCGTCGCCGCCGCCCTCACCGCCGCGGGCTTCGCGGCGGCAGGCGGCAGTTACACCTTGCGACTTTCGGGAACGCTCTAAGCGCGCGGTAGGCCGTCGCGGTAGCGGCTGTCGAGGTAGCGTTGACGGGTTTCGAACTGGAAACGGTCCTCGCCGCTTGCTTCCTCGGCGACCCGCGCAAGCTCAGCGCGGATCGTGTCCATGCCGCGCACCAGCCGCTGCACCTCCTCGTCCCGCTCGCGCACGCCCGCCGGGAGGCCGCACCAGGTCGCCACCAGGGTCGGCAGGTGCTCGCCGATCAGCCGCCGCGCTTCCCAGGCAAGCGTCGCCCCCGGCTCGATCTTCGCGAGGTGGCGCGGAAGCTCGCCGAGGAGGTCGAGAATGGCTTCGTAAGCCGGGTGCGCCGCCTGCGGCAGCATCAGGCGCTGATCGAGCAGCCATTCCTCCGCCTGGCAGGGCAGCGCCTGAAGCTCCTCGCGCGAAAATTGCTTCGGCCCGCCGCGCCCCGGCCACATGCCGGTCAGCGCCGCGCCCGCCACCGCCACAGCCCCCGCCGCCACGAGCGCGCTGGCGAACGGCGCAAGCGTCACCGCATAAGCGAAGGCTCCCGCGCCGGACATGCCGCCAAGCGCCGCCGCCCGCTTGAACTTTCGCGCCGCCTCGCGCTGCCGCCGTTCCTGGCGGCGCTTCTCCGCCTCGCGCACCGGCTTCGATTTCAGATGCTTGCGAAGAAAGCCTTCCGCGCCGCGAAGCGCCCCGCCGACCGAAAACGCGCTCATGGCTCGCCGAGGCCGCCCGGATTCTTGTAGCGGCTTTCAATGAAACGGCCGTGGCTTTCCAGCGCCTCGCGCTTGCCCTGCGCAAGCCGCGCGCCGATGTCGCTCAAGGCGGTCTGCGCCGTGTCGAGCCCCGCCACCAGCCGCTCGTCCACCGTCAGCCCCTCCCCGTCGCGCTGCGCGCGGTAGGGCGCGGGCACGCTTTCGTAGCGTTGGAACAGTTCGGGGAGGTGCTTGCCCATCAGCCGCCGCGCATCCTGCGCCACCGGATCGAGCGGGTTCAGTTCGGCAAGCTGCTGCTCAAGCATCGGCAGCGACTGGGTGATCGCATCCACCCGCCGCGCCGCCGGAGCGGGCAAAGCGGGCCGCTCGCGCACCAGCAGGCTTTCAAGCTGCTGCACCACCCGCTTGGTCGGCACTTCGTCGCTGAGCTCCACCGGCTTCGCGTCGTCGCCACCGCCGCTGAGCGAGAAAAAGAGCAGCACGCCAAGCGTCAGCAGCACGACCATGAACAGCCCGAGCATGCCGATCGGCGCCACGAGCTGGCTGAACAGGATGGTGGCGACGATCAGAACGGCGAGGGAAATTCCCATGCCGCCCAGGCGCTTACCGACCGATCCTGCCACCCGCCCGTAATAACGCCGCTGGGCCGCCCGCGCCTGGGGCGAGCCGTCGAGCCGCGCGGCGACCTCGTCGAACCGCGCGATCGCTTTGTCGGGGCTAAGCGGCCGGCGCGCCATTTACCTGTCGACCGGCGCCAGCAGGGACGTCGCCGCGCTCGTGCCGGCCAGGCGGTTCTGCTCCGTCCCCTCGGCCCGCGCGATATAGCCGCGGCTCTTCTCGACCTCGCCCGAAAGCGTGTCCACCGTCTGCTTCATGTTGGCCAGCGCCTCGACCTTGAACGTGTCGATCTGGTCCATCGTGTCATAGATGTTCTGGAACGCGCGCTGCAGCGTCTCCAGCGGAATGGTGGAGGACGCGGCCTGCTTGTGGATCTCCGCCGTCTGGCTCTTCAGCAAATTGCCGGTGGAATCGATGATGTTGGCGGTGGTGGTGTTCAGCGACGTGATCTGGTCGAGCACCAGTTTCTGGTTCGCCATCGCTTCCGCCACCGTCACCGCCGTGCGCAGCGCCGAGACCGTGGTGGTGGAGGCGCGGTCCACGCCCTTGATCAGCTCGACATTGTTCTTCTTGACCAGGTCGAGCGCCAGATAGCCCTGCACGGTAACTGCCATCTGGGTGAGGAGGTCAGTCGTCCGCTGCCGAGTGTAGAACAACGCCGTTTCCCGGATCGCCTTGGCCTTGGCCGGGTCGGTGGCGTCGAGCTCGTTGGCTTTCTCCTCGAGCTTTCGGTCGAGCTCCTTGGAGATATGGATCATCTGCTCCAATTGCCCCATCGACTTCCACATCGCCGCCCGCTCAGTGGCGATTGCGGCATTGTCCATGAGGAGCTCGTCCTTGCCGTTGCCGAGGCTGCGGAGGATCTGGGCGATGTGGGTCTGCGCCGATTGGTAGCTTTGGAAATAGTTCTTCAGCGAATTGCCGAAGGGGATGATGCCGAACAGCTTCTTGCCCGCGCTCGGGTTGCGGCGGCCGGGATCGAGCGCCTCCACCGTGCGGCGGAGCTCCGACAGGTCGTTGCCGATCCCCGTATCCTTGTCCATCGCACGCACCGGGCGGTCGAGGAAGCGGTTGGAATGGCCGG
>DASVUO010000095.1:0-10970 GCA_036386995.1 Allosphingosinicella sp.
CGCCACCGGCCTCTCCGGCGAGCAGCGCGCGTCGCTCGAGCGTCAGATCCGCGCCGCCCTTTCGGCCGTTCCGGAGGTCAGCGAGGTCCGCGTGGCGATGACCGCCGACAAGGTGGAGCGCACGATCATCGCCGTCGGCTCGGGCAAAGGCGGCGTCGGCAAATCCACGGTGTCCGCCAACCTCGCCGTCGCTTTGGCGCGCGCGGGAAAAAAGGTCGGCCTGATCGATGCGGACGTCTACGGCCCCTCGCAGACCCAGATCATGGGCATGCACGACAAGCCGGCGCTTCACGACAAGCAGATCGTCCCCGCTTCCGTTCACGGCATCAAGATGCTCTCGCTCGGCCAGATGGTGGAGCCGGGGAAAGCCCTCGCCTGGCGCGGTCCGATGGCGGCGAGTGCGCTTGGCCAGCTGATCGACGGCGACTGGGGCGACACCGAAATCCTGGTCGCCGATCTTCCGCCCGGCACAGGCGACATCCAGCTGTCGCTGATCCAGAAGTGGAAGCCGGCCGGCGCGGTGATCGTCTCCACCCCGCAGGACCTGGCGCTGATGGACGCCACCCGCGCGATCGACCTGTTTCGCACCATGAACGTCCCGATCCTCGGGCTGGTCGAGAACATGTCGGGCTACGCCTGCCCCCATTGCGGCGAAGTTTCCGACCCGTTCGGCGCCGGCGGCGCGGAAGCGGCTGCCCGGGTGCTCTCCATCCCCTTCTTGGGTCGCGTACCCCTCGCCATGGCGATCCGCCAAGCCTCCGACGCCGGCACGCCTCCGGCTGCGGGGGAAACCGAAGAAGGCCAGGTCTTCCGCGCGATTGCCGGGCGCCTGTTGGAGCATATCGCCGCCGTCTGAGTTGAACGCTTATGCCGCTCACCACCGACGACGAAATCCGCGACTTGCTTAGCCGTACCCGCACCATTGCGATGATCGGCGCGTCCGACCGGCCCGACCGGCCGAGCTGGGGCGTGATGCGCCTTCTCCAGGACTGGGGCTACCGCGTCATTCCGGTTAATCCGCAGATCACCGGCGAGCATGTGCACGGCGAATATGTATGGCGCGAACTCTCCCAAATCGGCGAGCCCATAGACATGGTCGACATCTTCCGCCGTCCCCAGGCCGCCGGTGAAGCGGTGGACGAAGCCATCGCCGCCGGCGCCAAATCGGTCTGGCTGCAAATGGGCGTCATCAACCACGAAGCCGCCGCCCGCGCCGAAGCGGCGGGCCTCAAGGTCGTCATGGACCGATGCCCGAAGATCGACCTCCCCCGCCTGCGCGTGCCGAGGATCGAAGCCGCCGCCTAACGCTCCAGGTGGGCGAGCTGAGCGCCGCCCGCCAGGCTGGATTGCGGCCGCGCCAGCATCCGCACCTTCCGATTGGCGAAGTCCACCGAGACACGGTCGAACAGCCGCAGCGCATCCATGCCCAGCAGCAGCGCCGGCCGGTCAAGCAGCTCCAGCTTACGGAACGGGTGCACGTCGGCGAACGCGATCGGCATGTCCTTGATGTTCATGCCGCCGACCTTGATCCGCCTGGTCACCGCCTGATCGGCGAAGACCCGGCCGCCGGTAACGCTGACGATCTCGATCGGGTTCGTTGCTCCGAGATGTCCCTTGGCCTCCAGCTTGCGGCGAAGCGCGCTGTTGCCCACCGTCACCGCCGAACCGGTGTCGAGGATGACCCAGACCTTTTGGCCCTCCACCGACGCGTCGACCAGCACCAACTGCCCGAAATGCCGCCGGCCGGTGACGACGATCGCGCCGTTTTCCCACTTTTCCTCGCGCTTGTAGGAATTGGTCACCGTCATTTTCTGGCGGACGAAATCGAAGGACACTCTGCGCGATTTCAGCGAATCGACTCCAAGCATACCCTCGGCGCCCAGGTTCCGCCTCGACAGCGTCGGCGCCTGGACGCGCGGCACCTTTTTCCCGGCAACTTCCAGCTGCTTGATCACCACCGTATCGATGTTGCTGACTTCGCTCATGCTGTGCACCCGCGCCTGCGCACCGCGATCGAGTGAGAGATCGTTGGCAAGCTCGCGGGAAATCACCGTCCGCTCAGCCCCCGTATCCACAACGAAGCGGAACGGCCCTTGCCCGTCGATGCTCACCGGCACCGTCATCCGCTCGCTGTGATCGGCGAGGTAATCGAGCACCACGTCCGGGGCTGGAACCGGCGGCGGCTCCTGCGCCGAAGCGGACGCACCCAGCCCCGCCGCGAGCAGGAACGGGAGGGCAAAGGTTGCTGCGCGAACTGCCATGCTTGTTCTCCGCCAAGGGCCAGGCGGGAGTGTATCAGAGGCGCGGCAAAAGGCGAGTGCCCCGCCGGCGGCCGGTCAAACCAACTCCAGCGCCCGCGCCCGGAGCCGCTCCGCCGCCTCGGCATGGATGCCCGGCGCGGCGGCAAGCACGCCGAACGCTTCGCCCGACGCGGTGTTGAACGCGAGAGGCTGGCCGAGCGCCCCGCTGATCCGCGCCCCCGCTTCCTCGGCGATCAGCGCCGCGGCGGCGATGTCCCATTCGAAGCCCCATTTCAGCGTCGCAACGAGATCGGCCTCCCCGGCGGCAACCAGGGCGATGCGCAGTGCAATCGAGTTCGGCTTGTGAACCGCGACCAGATCCGCATCCACCGGCGGCAGCTGATCGGCCGGCACCCGCGCACCGGCCAAGTCGGTGCGCCCGCTCGCCCGGATCGCCTCGCCGTTGCGCCTCGCGCCCTGCCCCTTCGCCGCCGCCCAATGCTCGCCCCGCGCCGGCGCATCGAGGACGCCCAGCACCGGCACCCGCTCCTCGACGAGGGCGATCGACACGCACCAGCCCGGCCGCCCGCGCAAATAGTCGCGGGTGCCATCGATCGGGTCCACCACCCACAAACGCGAGCGCTCGATCCGATCCGACTGGTCCAGCGTTTCCTCCGAAAGCCACCCGGCTTCCGGATCGAGGGCCCTCAAGCGCTCGCGTAAAAAGGCATCCACCTCCAGGTCGATCTCGCACACCGGATTGTTCGGCGACTTCTCCCACCGCTTGAACGCGCTGCCCGACCGCGCGGCGGCGATCCGCCCCGCCTCGCGCGCAATTTGCGAAACCGCCTCAAGCACCGGCGATCGTCATCCCGTCCACCCGAAGCGTCGGCACGTTGCTCGCCCGGCGGAACTCGAGGTCGCTTGCCGGGGTGAGCTGGCGGAACATGTCGAGCAGATTCCCCGCAATGGTGATCTCCGCCACCGCCGGGCCGAGCTTGCCATTCTCGATAATAAAGCCCGAAGCGCCGCGGCTGTAATCGCCGGTGACCGGGTTGACGCCCTGCCCGATCAGTTCCGTGATATAGACGCCGCGCACGATGTCGCCGATCAGTTCGTCCCGGCTGAGGCTGCCCGCTTCCATATGCAGATTGGTGAGGCTCGCCCCGGGCGCGCCACCCGCGCCGCGCGTCGCGTGGCCGGTGGGAAGGAGCCCAAGCTGCCGCGCGGAGGCGCTTTCCATGATCCAGCCGGTCACCCGCCCATCCCCCACGATGTCGCGCGGCCGGGTCGGCAGCCCCTCGCCGTCGAACGGCTTGGAGCGAAGCCCGCGCGGCCGGTGCGGATCGTCGCGGATGACGATGCCGGGCGCGAAAATCCGGTCCTCCTCCTTGCCGAGCAGGAAGCTGGTCTTGCGCGCGATCGCCGCGCCGCTGATCGCGCTTGCCAGGTGGCCAAGCAGCGACGCGCCGACCCTGGGATCGAACACCACCGGCATCGCGCCGCTTTGAAGCTTGGCCGGATCGAGCCGCGCCACCGCGCGCTCGCCGGCAAGGCGGCCAATGGCCTCCGCCGGGTCGAGATCGGCGAAATGCCGCGCGCTGTGCTGGGCGTAATCGCGCTGCATGTTGGCGCCGGTGCCCGCGATCACGCTTGCCGATCCCGAATAGCCGCTCGTCGAATAACCCCTGCAAAAGCCATGGCTCGTCGCAAGCGCGACCACCGAGCGGCCGGCGCTCACCCCGGCGCCCTCGCTGTTGGTCACGCCCGGAACGCCGCGCGCCGCCTCCTCGATCGCTTCGGCAAGCGCCTTGAGGGCGGTCGGCGCGGGGTCGGCGCCGTCGTCGCCGTCCACATCAGGCCCCGCGTCGCGCATCAGCATGTCTTCCGGCGCCAACCCGGACCACGGATCCTCCGGCGCTTCCCGCGCCATCGCCGCCGCCCGCTCGACCAACGCGGCAAGCGACTCCTCCGACAGATCGGAGGACGACACCGTCGCCGAACGCTGGCCGACAAAGAAGCGCAGCCCGATCTCTTCGCCTTCCGATCGCTCCACGTCCTCCAGCGCCCCTAGCCGGATCTGGATGCCTGTGGAGGCATCGGCGATGTAGATGGCGTCGGCGGCGTCGGCGCCTGCCTTGCGGGCGCGCTCCACAAGCGCGGCGGCGCGTTCTTCTGCGTCTGTGATGGTCAGCATGGGTGCGCAGGTAGGGCGCGCCCGCCGCAAAGTCTAGGAAGTGCCCACCGCCAGACAAGCAAGGAACAGCAGCAGCCCGGCAAGCCGGTTGGAGCGGAACTTGGCGAGCGCATCGGCCCCGTCCTCCGGCTTCAGCGCCGCCACCTGCCAGAGGAGATGCAGGGCCATCGGCAGCAAGGCCGCCATCGCGAGCCAATCCGGCCGCTCCCGCCAAAGCGTCGCAGCCCAAAGCGCCAGCGCCGCCGCGTAACAAAGCAGCACCCCGGTTCGCGCATGCTTCCCCAGCGCCAGCGCCGACGATTTCACGCCTACGAGCGCATCGTCCTCCCGGTCCTGAAGCGCGTAGATCGTGTCGTAACCGATCACCCAGAACACCGCCCCGCCCCAAAGCAGTAAGGCCGTCGCGCCAATCTCCCCCGTCACTGCCGGCCAGCCGACCAGAGCCGCCCACGAAAACACCAGCCCAAGCCAGGCCTGCGGCCACCAGGTGATGCGCTTCATGAAGGGATAAGCCGCGACCAGCGCCAGGCTCCCCAGCGCCACGATCTGCGCAACCCGCCCAAGCTGAAGCAGCACGATGAGCCCCACGAGGCTCAGCCCCACCAGCAGGGCCCACGCGCCTCTCAGGGGCACCCGCCCCGAGGCCAGGGGCCGAAGCCGCGTCCGCTCCACCTGCGCGTCCAGATCGCGGTCGACGATGTCGTTATACACGCACCCTGCGCTACGCATTGCAAAGGCCCCAAGGGCGAACCAGCCGATCAACGCCGGCCCGCGCGGGCCCAACCCGGCATGCGCGATCGCCCAGGCGCCTGGCCAGAACAACAGCCACACCCCCACCGGCCGGTCGAGCCGCATCAACGACGCATAAGGCCGAACCGCCGCCGGCAGCGCCCCAATCAACCCCCGCCGCTCGCTGTCGGGTACGATCTCGTCCGCTGCATCCGCCATGCCAATGCCCTAAGCCCTGTGTCGGCGATGTCGAGGGGCGCGACCCGTTTGTCCGGTCTCGCCAGGAGACGGACGAAATATATAATTTGGCGCTCGGCGAGCTCGGTGCCATGACTTTCTCTTGAGGACGTCACTGGACACAATTCTCTTCACTAAAGTATCGAGCCGGCCTTGTTTGATCATCGCTGGACTTCAGATCACCACTGGTTGAACGTGGGTGAATGGTACGTGCGCTCCTCGCTTCATTAATCCTTGTCACCAGCTTAGCCATAAGCCCGCAAAGCCAGGCTGCTGCCCAACCACAGGGAGCTACCAAACAGGAGGTGGCGCCCACTCCGCACCGAGGGGTTCTTCAGAACACGCCGGCCCCGGTACCGAGCAAACCATGTCGACCAGGCCAGTACGATCGCCGCTCCGAGCTTTGTGCTCAGTGGAAGGCTGCGGACGCTGCGCAAAATGCCGTCACTGCTACTTGGGTCATCGGCTTATTTACCGCGTTTGTCGGGATGCTCACGCTTGGCATAGCCTGGGCGGCTGCGACCTACGCCAGGCGAGCCGCCCATGCGTCCGAAACACAATTGCGGCCATGGGTTTCTGTTAAAGAAGTGCGACACGCGTATGCCGAAAATTGCATGGTAGGTGACATCGCTCTCAACAACGCTATTGGCTTTCAGCTCTGCATTGTAAATGTCGGCGCCAGTCCGGCAGTTGACTGGAAGACGCTGTATCGAATTACGATTTTTCCTTGGAATGAAGAGCCTCCGCGGATGGAGCCCCCGCTGGAGGAACCGATGATCGGTGTTATGTCTCCAAATGAACTTAAACTCATGATGCCCAGATGGTTGAGTGATGAACAGACGGTGGCCTTTCGCCAAAGGCAAATTAAAGCGCTTATTTATGCCTATATCACCTACCAGTCGCCACACGGAAAAGGCGCGGATTCTTACGTGACCGAAATCTGCCAAATAGCTGCGTACGTTGGCGGTCTGCCTGGTCGGGAGGTGATAGAGTTCGCACCCGCGCCCCACCAGAACGAGATGAAGTAAAGGTCCAACTGCTGAAGGGGATGAACTCTCGAAAGCGCCTCAGTTGCGGTGCGGGCAGCCGGGCCAGCAGCAAGGCCGGCGCTTGCCGTCGCGCAAGTTTTCGATGCCCCAGGCGATGCGCTTCACCCGCGTTTCCGGCTTCTTGGGAGACTGGACCCAGCAGATCCATTCGTTGCGGGCGAGCGGCGTGATGCCGCGCCACGCCGCGGCCGCCGCGGGCTCGGCGAGCAGCGCATCCCGCAGATCGTCCGGGAGCTCGTGAACGACACCGCCTGCCAAGCCCACGCTTTCCGCAACCGCCACCGCGTCCTCCCATCCGGCCCGACTCGGTTCACCCTATAGCATTTCGAACTAGCCCCGTCGCGCCGAAGCGGGCGGGGTGACGGCTCGGCTCCGCCCAGCTAACACGCTCTTCATGCCCGCCACCCCCGCTTGGCCGCCGTCCAGCTTGCCGCGCTTGTTCGTAGACGAGCCGCTGCGCGAAGGGGCCGTGCTCACCCTCGGCGACGCGCCGGCCAATTACCTCGGCAACGTGCTTCGCCTCCAGCCCGGCGCGCAGGTCAAATTGTTCGACAACCGCACCGGCGAATGGCTCGCCCAGATCACCGATGTCGCCAAGAAGCGGATCACTCTGGTCGCCACTCGCTTGCTCCGACCCCGCGAGCCGGTGCCCGACATCTGGCTGGTCTTCGCGCCGATCAAGAAGGGCCGGATCGACTGGCTGATCGAGAAAGCCACGGAAGTCGGTGCCGCGCGCCTGGTGCCGGCGATCACCCAGCGGACGATCGTCGACAAGCTCAACCTCGATCGCCTCCGCGCCCATACGGTGGAAGCGGCCGAGCAATGCGAGCGCACCGCGCTTCCCGAGCTCGCCGAGCCGGTGAAGCTCGCCGCTCTCCTCCGCGCCTGGCCCGCCGAGCGCACCTTGTTCTTCGCCGACGAAAATGGCGGCGAGCCCTTCGCCGCCGCCGCCGCCGGGACAACCGGCCCGGCCGCGATCCTGATCGGCCCCGAAGGCGGCTTCACCCCCGACGAAGCCGCCGCCATCCGCGCCCTTCCCCAGGCGCGCCCCGTCTCGCTAGGCCCACGAGTCCTGCGCGCCGAAACCGCCGCCGTCGCCGCGCTGTCCGTCTGGATGGCGGCGACCGGGGACTGGCGCGAACCGGTAGCGCGTTGAAACCTGCTGGCGGCGTTTCGCGGCGGGCGTTACAGGCGGCGCAATGACGACGCGCACCGAAACCACCAAGGCCGATCCGCTCATCGAGAGCCGGGACGACATGCTCGCCACTTTCGCCAAGGGCGAGAAGCCGGCGTCGGACTGGCGTATCGGCACGGAGCACGAGAAGTTCGTCTACCGCCAGGCCGACCGCCGCGCGCCCTCCTACGACGAGCCCGGCGGCATTCGCGACCTGCTGATGGCACTCACCGACTTTGGCTGGACGCCCGTTGAGGAAGGCGGCAACGTCATCGCCCTCGCCGGCCCCGATGGAAATGTCAGCCTGGAGCCCGCCGGCCAGTTCGAGCTCTCCGGCGCGCCACTCGACAATCTTCATCTCACCTGCGCCGAAACAGGCCGCCACTTGAGCCAGGTGAAGGCGGTCGGCGAGAAGCTCGGGCTCGGTTTCCTCGGCCTCGGCATGTGGCCGGACAAGACCCGCGCCGAACTGCCCGTCATGCCCAAGGGGCGCTACGCGATCATGCTTCGCCACATGCCGCGCGTCGGCAGCCTCGGCCTCGATATGATGCTTCGCACCTGTACCATTCAGGTTAATCTCGATTATAGCTCCGAAGCCGATATGGCGAAGAAGTTTCGTGTCGGCCTCGCCCTTCAGCCGCTCGCCACCGCCCTGTTCGCCAACTCCCCCTTCACCGAGGGCAAGCCCAACGGCTTTCTTTCCTTCCGAAGCCACATTTGGTCGGACACCGATCCGCACCGCACCGGAATGCTGCCTTTCGTCTTCGAAGACGGCTTCGGCTACGAGCGCTATCTCGACTATGCGCTCGATGTGCCGATGTACTTCGTCTACCGCGACGGCCGCTACCTCGACGCCGCCGGCCTCTCCTTCCGCGACTTCCTGGCCGGCAAGCTTTCCATCCTCCCCGGCGAAAAGCCGCGCCGCTCCGATTTCGTCGACCACCTTTCCACCGCCTTCCCCGAAGTGCGCCTCAAGAGCTTCCTCGAGATGCGCGGCGCCGACGGCGGACCCTGGAACAAGATTTGCGCGCTTCCCGCTTTCTGGGTCGGCCTGCTCTACGACGAGACTGCGCTCGACGCCGCCTGGGACGAGGTCAAGGATTGGCCGCTGGAAGAACGCCAGCGCCTCCGCGACGAAGTCCCCAAACTCGGCCTCGCCACCCCCACCCCCGGCGGCGGCACCCTGCGCGATCTCGCCCGCCGCGTGCTCGCCATCGCCGAAGCCGGCCTCAACGCCCGCGCCCGCTTCAACGCCGCCGGAGACAATGAAAGCGGCTTCCTTGATCCCTTGCGCGAAATCGTCGCCCGAGGCCTCACCCCCGCCGAGCAGCTATTGGAGCGCTACCAAGGCGATTGGTCGGGCGACCTCTCCCGAGTCTACGACGAGATGAGCTTCTAGCCGTCAGGACACAGCCTGGGCGGCCTTGATCACGCCGATCCATGGAATGCGCTGGTCAGCCGCTGCTGTCCTCGATCAGCAGCCTTCCCACGACGATACACGCGTCGGCACCTCTTGACGGCGGCACGGTTGTTTGCATTTCGCCCACCACCACGTCCGGGACCGTCCAGACCGTGCCGCAATTTGGAGTAAAGGTCAGCGTGTAGACCCCGGCCGGAAGGTGCTTGATCCTGAAGCGCCCCTTGCGATTGGCCTTGGCCCGGAAGGTGCGGCCGGCTCCGTCGGTGGCCACCACGCGCACCGGGAAGCCGAAGGTTTCCACTTCCCCAGCGATGGAGCCGCGCGGCCGGTGGGTTTCCGCGAGGGCCGGTTCGCCGGCGGCGAGCAGGCCGGCTGTAACCGCCGCTGCAAGAACCATGCGCCGGCCTGTGCCGCTACCAACGGACTTAAGGGCAATTGAACCGTCGGCGGCAACTTTGGCGCGCACGCACGCTTCCGGATTGCGGCGCAGCAGCGCTTCGGCCTCCTCCAGGTCTAAGTTCGTCAGGTCATGAACAAGGGTGTCGCACCGCTCGCACAGCTTCGCGCAACCCCGGGGCGCCATCGCATCCCAACTTTCATCGCAGGGCTTTGGAAAGCTGACGCGCAAGTCGCCCATTGCAGTGACTCCTCAGTAATGCACCGCCCGCCCATACGCATCGAGCACGCTCTCATGCATCATTTCGCTCAGCGTCGGGTGCGGGAAGATGGTGTGCATCAGGTCTTCCTCGGTGGTCTCGAGCTGGCGGGCGACAACGTAGCCCTGGATCAGTTCGGTCACTTCCGCGCCGACCATGTGGGCACCCAAGAGCTCGCCGGTTTCCGCGTCGAACACCGTCTTCACGAAGCCTTCCGCCTCGCCGAGCGCGATCGCCTTGCCGTTGCCGATGAAGGGGAATTTGCCAACCTTCACGGCGTGGCCGCTTTCCTTGGCTCTCGCCTCGGTCAGCCCCACCGACGCCACTTGCGGGCGTGAGTAAGTGCAGCCGGGGATGTTCCAGGTTTCGAACGGGTGCGGGTTCTTGCCGGCAATGGCTTCCACGCACACCACGCCTTCGTGGCTTGCCTTGTGGGCGAGCCAGGGCGGGCCGGTGACGTCGCCGATTGCGTAAATGCCCTCGACGCCGGTGCGGCCGAAGCCGTCGGTGACGATGTGGCCGCGGTTGGTTTCCACACCGAGCGCTTCCAGGCCGAGGCCTTCGGTGTTGGGGACGATGCCGATGGCGACGATGGCGTGGCTGAATTCTTCCACCGCGCCGCCCTTCAGCGTCGCCTTGACGCCGTTGGGGCCGGGCTCGAGCTTGTCCACGCCGGACGAAACGAGCAGCTTCATGCCCTGCTTGGTCAGCGCCTTGTGGACGAAGGCGGAAACGTCCGAATCCTCCACCGGCAGGATCCGGTCCAGCATTTCGACGATGGTTACCTTCGCGCCCATGTCCGAATAGAAGCTGGCGAATTCCACGCCGATCGCGCCCGATCCGATGAC
The DNA here is from genome assembly GCA_036386995.1 of Allosphingosinicella sp. Taxonomy (GTDB): domain Bacteria; phylum Pseudomonadota; class Alphaproteobacteria; order Sphingomonadales; family Sphingomonadaceae; genus Allosphingosinicella. Next base: position 10,551 of record DASVUO010000095.1, read on the forward strand.
CAGCAGCTTGGTCGGCATGGCCTTGGGGACCATGGCGTGGCGGTAGGTCCAGATCCGCTCGCCGTCCGCCTTGGCGAACGGCAGGTCGCGGGCGCGGGCGCCGGTCGCGATGATGATGTGCTTCGAACTGAGTTCGACCGTCGTTCCATCGGCCTTGGTGACGCTCAGGACCCCCTTGCCCTTCAGGGCGCCGGTGCCTTCGACGTTGGTCCGGCCGAAGCCGTCCGTGACGATGTGGCCGCGGTTGGTGGCGATGCCCAGCGCCTCGAGGCCGATATTCTCGGTGTTGGGAACGATGCCGATGGCGACGATGGCGTGGCTGAACTCTTCTTGCCCGCCGCCCTTCAGCGTCGCCTTGACCCCGTTCGGCCCGGTCTCCAGCTTGTCGACGCCCGAGGACGTGTGGATGGTCATGCCCTG
>DASVUO010000096.1:0-19038 GCA_036386995.1 Allosphingosinicella sp.
GACTCCGTCGCGAAGGGCGATGAACAAGGTGTCGTCGCCGCTGATCGTTCCGGCGATCTCGGGGAGCTTGGCCTGGTCGAGCGCAAGGCCGACGAGGTGGGCGGACCCCGGCGGGGTGCGGAGGACGAGGAGGTTGCCCGCCGCTTCGACGCTTTGCACCCAGTCGGCAACGATCCGCGCCAGCCGGGATGCCGCCCAGTCGCTTTCACCTATCTGGTCGGGCAGGGCGTAGCTCATCACGCCGGAGCGCTTCACCTTCACCGCACCCATTTGGTCGAGGTCGCGCGACACGGTGGCCTGCGTTACGGAGAAGCCCTGGGCGCGGAGGCGGGAGGTAACTTCCTCCTGGCTGCCGAGCGCATCCTCGCGGATCAGCTCGGCAATCGCCTTCTGGCGCCGGGAGCGGGCGTCGGTCATGGCCGCGCCCCAACCATCCACGCCAGCGCGCCGCGTGCCGTATGCATGCGGTTTTCGGCCTGGAGCCAGATCGCGCTTTTGGGGCTGTCCATCACCGCGTCGGTGACTTCCTCGCCGCGGCGGGCGGGGAGGCAGTGGAGGAAGTAAGCGTCCGACGCTCCCGCCATCAGCGCTTCATTCACCTGGTAAGGCGCGAGCGCCGCCTTGCGGGCCTCGGCTTCATCGTCCTGGCCCATGGAGACCCATACGTCGGTGTAGACGATCTGCGCGCCAGTGACGGCTTCGGCGGGGTCTTCGAACTGCGTGACATGCTCCAGCGTCTCCGGCAGCGCATAGGCGGTGGGGCTGGCGATGCGCATCTCAATGCCGAGCAGCGAGCAGGCTTCAGCGAGCGAGCGGCAGACATTGTTGTCGGCATCGCCCACATAAGCGATGCGCGCGCCCTCGAGCGAGCCGAGCAGCTGTTTCACCGTCAGCAGATCGGCGAGCGATTGGAGGGGGTGTGCGAGGTCGGAGAGCATGTTGAGCACCGGCGTCTCGGTCGCCGCTGCCATCCGCTCGAGATCGCGATGGTCCATGACTCGCGCGGCAATTACCTCGTGATAGCAGGCAAGGGTGCGGGCGACGTCCTCGGCGGTTTCACGCGTGCCGAGGCGGACTTCTTCCTTTTGGATGTAGATCGGGTGGCCGCCGAGCTGGACCACCGCCATCTCCATCGAATTGCGGGTGCGTGCGCTCGGCTTCTGGAACAACAAGGCGACGCCCTTGCCGGCGAGCGTCTGGCCGAGGTCGCGGCGCTCCGACAGGGCCAGTATCGCCTCGAGGTCGTCGCGGCCGAGACCGGCGATGGTGAGGAGGTCCTTCACCAGCTCTTCTCCCGGCGGACCATGGTGCCGATGCCTTCGTCGGTGAGCAACTCGACCAGCAAGGCATGCGGCACCCGGCCGTCGATGATGTGGGCGGTGCCGACGCCGGCATCCACCGCGTCGGCGCAGGCGCGCAGCTTTGGGATCATGCCGGCGCTGACGCTGTCGCCTTCGATCGCCGCGCGAAGCTCGGCGGAGGTGAGGCGCGGCACCAGGCTGTCCTCGTCGTTCACGTCCTCCAGCAGGCCGGGCGCGGCGGTGAGGTAGACGATCTTCTCCGCGCCCATCGCGACCGCGATCGCCCGCGCCGCTTCGTCGGCGTTGATGTTGAACGGCTGGCCGGTTTCGTCCGCGCCGATGGTGGAAACGACCGGAGCGAGGCCCTCGTCGAGCAGCCGGTGAAGCACGCTGTCGCGAACGAAACTGACGTCGCCCACGAAGCCGAGTGAGCTCTCCCGCGGCGTCACCGTCAGCAGCCCTGCATCCTCGCCCGACACGCCGACCGCCACCGGCTCGTCCAACGCCTCCCGGTTGATGGTGGCGACGAGATCGCGGTTGATCTTGCCGACCAGCACCATGCGAACGATCTCCAGCGTCTCCGCGTCCGTGACCCGCAGGCCGTCGCGAAACTCCGGCTCCTTGCCAACGCGGCGCATCATCACGTCGACCTGCGGCCCCCCGCCGTGGACGAGCACGACCCGCACGCCTACGCTGCGGAGCAGAAGAACGTCCTGGGCAAGCGCCCGGTCCACTTCCGCGTCGATCGCCGCGCCGCCGAGCTTCACCACCACCGACTTTCCGGCGAAGCGGCGGATGTACGGCAGCGCCTGAACCAAAATGCGCGCGGTCTCGGTCGGGCTTCTCATGACGTTTTCGAATTCTCTTTGATGTAGCCGGGGCCGAGATCGATGCCGATCACCTGCGCCCGGCCGGAGCCCAAGCCGAGCGCGACTTCGATCTCGATTCGCTCATGCGCCATGTGCTCGGCCACTGCTTCGGCATCGTGAGGTTCGTTGGTGCCCGCGCGGGAGACGACGATGCCGCCGTAGGCGACGCTGGTCTTCTCCGCCTCAAAGGCGACGCCGGCCGATCCGGCCGCGGCGAGCAGGCGGCCCCAATAAGGATCGCCGCCGTACCAGCTGCACTTCACCAGGTTGTTCTCGGCGATGTTCTTCGCGGCGATCCGCGCTTCCTCGTCCGAGGCGGCGCCGGTGACGGAGAGGGCGACCATCTTGGTCATGCCCTCGGCATCGCGGGCCATCTGGTAGGTGAGGTCCTCGCACACCTTGTGCACCGCGTCCGCGAATTCGGCCATGTCCGGCTTTCCGCGCCGGCCGGAGGCGAGCAGGAAGACGGTGTCGTTGGTGGAGGTGGCGCCGTCGACGTTCAGTGTGTTGAACGTACGGTCCACCGCCTGCTTCAGAACCTGCTGAAGCTCATCGAGCGGCACGTCAGCGTCGGTGGTGAGGAAGGCCAGCATCGTCGCCATGTTCGGCGAGATCATGCCGCAGCCTTTGGCCATGCCGCCCAGCGTGAAGGTAGAGCCGCGAACAAGCGCTTCCTTGGGCGCGCTGTCGGTTGTGAGGATGCCCTTCGCCGCATCCTCCGCGCCCTCGACCGACAGCTTCTTGGCGAGCTTCGGCGTTGCGGGCAGGATCTTGTCCATCGGCAAAGGCGTGCCGATGATGCCGGTGGAGCAGACCAGCACGTCGCTGCTGGCAACGCCGAGCGCCTGCGCCGTCGCGTCGCACATCGCTTCGGCATCCACGCGGCCCGGAGCGCCGGTGCCGGCATTGGCGTTGCCGGAGTTGACGATAATCGCCGCCGCGCGTCCGCCGTTCGCCGCAAGCCGCTCGCGGCTCGCCGCCACCGGTGGCGCGAAGAACTTGTTCTGGGTGAACACCGCCGCCGCCGTCACCGGCTTCCCATCGTCGGTCGCCACCATTGCCATGTCGTAGCGCCGCCGCTTCACGCCGGCATGGCAGCCGGACGCGACGAACCCTTGGGCCGCGGTCACGCTCACGGGCAGACCCCGACGCGCGGCAGGCCAGCGGTTTCTTCGAGGCCGAACATCAGATTGGCGCACTGGATCATTTGTCCGGCGGCTCCTTTCACGAGATTGTCGAGGGCGGCGATGGCAAGCACCCGGCCGGTGCGTTCGTCGTAGCGGGCGGTGAGGTGCACGGCGTTGGAGCCGAGCGTCCATTTGGTGGACGGCGGCCGTTCCGAGACGTGGACGAACGGCTCGTCCGCATAGGCTTCGCGAAGCGCGCCGAGCGGGTCGCAGGGGCCCTTCGCCTGCGCGTAGCAGGTGGCGAGGATGCCGCGGTTGATCGGCAGGAGGTGGGGCGTGAACAGCACGCTGCCACCCAGCGCCATTTCCATCTCGGCAGTGTGGCGGTGGCTGAGCAGCCCGTAGGCGCTGAAGCTTTCCGCGACGTTGTTGAAGTGCGTCGTTTCGCTCAGCCCGCTTCCGGCCCCGGTGACGCCCGAAGCGGCATCGACGACGATGGTGGCCGGATTGATCAGCGGCAGCAGCGGCTTCAGCGCCAGGATCGCCGAAGTCGGATAGCAGCCCGGCGCGGCGACGGTGCGGGAGGCAGCGATCTCGTTCCGATAATATTCGGGAAGGCCGTAGACGAACCGGCCGAGCAGCTCCGGCGCGCTATGCGCCTCGCCGTACCAGCGCTGGTAATCGGCCGCGTCGTCCAGCCGGAAATCGGCTCCTAGATCGACGAAGGCGATGTCGCGCGCGATGATCTCGGCGGCGACCCGCTGCGAATGGCCGTGGGGAAGGGCGGCGAAGACAAGGTCGATGCCGTCAAGCGCGTTTGGCGAGGAGCGCTCGATCTGCATGCCGGGATATGCAAGCGCGAGCTGCGGATGCGCCGCCTCGAGCGGCTGGCCAGCCTGGCTGTCGCCGAACAGCCGCGCCGGCACCAGCGACGGGTGGCCGTGCATCAGCCGAAGCAGCTCGGCGCCGACGAAGCCGGAGGCTCCAAGGATCGCGGTTCGAATCATGAACACCGCATATGCGCAGCCGTGCATAATTATGCAAGATGCCCCTGAAGGCTGCTCCGGCTTGTGCCGCCCGCGCGGCGGGGGTAGCGCGGAGCCATGGCGGCAGGCGCAATCCGGGTGGGGATCGGCGGGTGGGACTTTGATCCCTGGCGCGGTACTTTCTACCCGCCGGGCCTCGCGAAGACCAAGCAGCTCGCCTTTGCCGCCGAGCGGCTTTCCGCCATCGAAATCAACGCGACCTACTACAAATTGCAGAGCCCCGACCTGTTCGCGCGCTGGGCAAAGACGGTGCCAGACGGGTTCAAGTTCGCGATCAAGGGTTCGCGCTATTGCTCGAACCGCAAGGTGCTCGGCGAAGGCGGGGAAGCGATCGAGCGCTTCTGCGGCCAGGGCTTTACCGAATTGGGCGACAAGCTCGGCCCGATCCTGTGGCAGTTCATGGCCACCAAACGTTTTGATCCGAACGACTTCGCCGCTTTCCTCGCGCTGCTGCCGAAGGCGCAGGACGGCGTGCCGCTTCGCCATGCGGTGGAGGTGCGCCACGAAAGCTTTCGCGACCCTGCCTTTGTCGCACTCGCCCGCGCGGCAGGCGTCGCCATCGTCTACGGCGACAGCGACGACTTCCCCTGCGTCGCGGACCTCAGCGGCGACTTCGCTTATGCGCGCCTGATGTGCGCCCGCGAGGACGTGGCGACCGGCTACACCGACGAGGCGCTCGACCGCTGGACGGGGATCGCTGCCGGCTGGGCGCGCGGCGAAAGCCCGCCGGGCTTGCCCTACAACGCCCCGCCGCCGCCGCCCGAACCGCGCGACACATATGTCTTCTTCATCTCGGGCGCCAAAGAGCGCAATCCCGCCGCCGCCATGGCCATGATCGAACGGTTGAAACAATGAACCCACTTTTTGCGGATCTTCCCACCTCCATTTTCGCGCACATGTCGGCGCTCGCGGTGCAGCATAATGCCGTCAATCTCGGCCAGGGCTTTCCCGATTTCGGCTGGCCGGAGGATGTGGTGGGCCGCGCCGCGGACGCGCTTCGCGCCGGCTCCAACCAATATGCGCCGATGCGCGGTTTGCCCGAGCTTCGCCGCGCGATTGCCGGTCATTATGCGCATCACCAGGGGCTGAGCCTCGATCCGGACTGGATCACCGTCACCTCCGGCGCTACCGAAGCGCTTGCCGCCGCGATCATGGCGCTGCTCAGCCCGGGCGACGAAGTGGTGATGATCCAGCCGCTCTACGACGCTTATCTGCCTTTGGTGCTTCGCGCCGGCGGCGTGCCGAAGCTGGTGCGGCTGGAGCCGCCGGAATGGCGGATCGAGGCGGAAGCGCTCGACGCCGCTTTTACGCCGCGCACCCGGCTGGTGATCCTCAACAACCCGCACAACCCGACCGCGCGGGTGTTCGGCGCGGACGAACTGGCGCTGATCGCCGAGCGTTGCATCGCCGCCGATGCTATCGCGATCAGCGACGAGGTTTGGGAGCATCTTGTCTTCGACAATGCAGTGCACATCCCGCTCTCGTCGCTGCCGGGAATGGTGGAGCGGACGGTGAAGGTCGGTTCAGCCGGCAAGATCTTTTCGCTGACCGGCTGGAAGGTCGGCTGGATCGTCGCGCCGCCGGCTTTGGGCGAGCCGATTTCCAAGGCGCACCAGTACTTCGCTTATGCGACGCCGCCCAACCTCCAGGCCGCCGTCGCCTTCGGCATGGCGAAGGACGATGCCTATTACCACGCGATGCGCGACGGCTTCGTCCAGTCGCGTAACTGGCTGGACTCGGCCCTCCGCGAGGCGGGCTTTGCGACCCTGCGCGCCGACGGCACCTACTTCCTCAACGTCGATCTCGCCGCTTCCGGCGTGTCGCTCGGCGACGAGGCATTCTGCGAGCGGGCGGTGCGCGAGGCGGGGATCGCTGCGGTGCCGCTGTCGGTGTTCTACGCCGAAGCGCCGGCGACCAACGTCATCCGCCTCTGCTTCGCGAAAAAAGCGGAGACACTTCAGCAGGGTGTAACCGCATTGTCCGCGGCGCGGGACCTGCTCGCCGGCTAAGCGCGCTCAGGCGGGGAGCTGACCGAAGCGCTCCACCAGCCTCTTGCCGTGCCACAGCTCGCCGCGCTGGCCGCCGAGCCGCTCGGTGCTTTGCGCGATTGCGTGCGGCTCGTCTTCCGCCTCGACATCCCACACTTGCGCGATGCCTTTGTCGGACCAGCGGTAGAGGCGGTACCAGGTCATGCCGTCGCGTCGACCGCCTGGGGCCGGACTTCTGGAAGCGACTGGGTGAAATGATCCTCCACCCGCGCATAACATTCGCAGGCGCGCCGCTCGAGGCCGGCACGATCGACGACGTGGAGCAGGCCGCGCGACGTGGCGATCACGCCCTGCGCTTGGAGCGACTGGATGGCGGCGTTGACGGTGGTGCGCTGCACGCCCAGCATTTCGGCAAGCATCGCCTGGGTGAGCGGCAGGTCCTGCAAGCCCACGCGGTCGAGCGACGTGAGCAACCAGCGGCACAGGCGCGCCTCCATCGGATGGGCGGCGTTGCACGCAACAGACTGCATCACCTGGGCAAGCAGCGCGTCCGAATAACGGCAGAAGAGCGATCGGATGGCCGAGGAACGGGTCTTCGCCGCGTCGAGAGCGGGGAGGGGGATGCGAAAGGCCGGTCCGCCGATCTGCACGAGCGCCCGGCCGAAGGCGCGGGCGGTGCCGCAACTCACGATTCCGCCGGCCGCGCCTTCCTTGCCGATGCTGGCGACTTCGACGCTCGACCCGTCTTCAAGATCGATGGCAAGCGAGATCATCGTGCCCGGCATCGGGAAATAGCTATATTCGAGGTCGGCGCCTTCATCCCACAGGATGGACTTGCGCTTCAGCTGAACGAGCTGAACCGCGCCGCCGAGCGCCGCCCGGTCGGCCGCGCTGAACGTGGCGAGCAGGCGGTTGGACGCGAAACTCGCAACCGGCAGCCCCGCGGACGCTCCGCCTCCAGCTTCCCCACTCATACCCATTCCCAAAGCTGCAACTGCAACAACCCCGGCGCGCTTCATAGCGCCGCCGAAACGGCCTGTCTGTCCGGAAGCCGACAGAGACGCGCGCGGCTCGACAGCGGCGCGGCCGCGCGGGTAGAGGCGGGCCGATCCTTTGGGGAGCCCCGCTCGTGACCTTCAATTCCACCGCCGAAGCACGATCGCTGTTCGAGCGGCTTCGGTTGCCAATGCCGGAGGGCGCGTTTGTCTCCCGTTCGCCGATCGATGGCCTGGAGCTGGGCGGCGTTGCGGAGGCGTCGGCGGAGGATGTCGCGGCGGCGGTTGAGCGCGCGCACGCGGCTTTCCTAGCGTGGCGCCAAGTGCCGCCGCCTCGGCGCGGCGAGCTGGTTCGCCTGTTCGGCCACGAGCTTCGCGCGGAGAAGGAGACGCTTGGCCGGCTGGTCAGCCTGGAATGCGGAAAGATCCTCCAGGAGGGCTTGGGCGAAGTTCAGGAAATGATCGACATTTGCGACTTCGCCGTCGGCCTGTCGCGCCAGCTTTACGGCCTCACCATCGCCACTGAGCGGCCGGGTCACCGGATGATGGAGACGTGGCACCCGCTCGGCGTCGTCGGCGTGATTTCCGCGTTCAATTTTCCGGTGGCGGTGTGGGCGTGGAACGCGTGTCTCGCCTTTGTCTGCGGCGATGCGGTGGTTTGGAAGCCTTCGGAAAAGACGCCGCTCACCGCCGTTGCCGTGCAGGCCTTGTTCGAGCGGGCGCTGGGGCGCTTCGGCGATGCGCCGGCCGATCTCAGCCAGCTCGTGCAGGGCGGCCGCGAAACCGGCGCGGCGCTGGTGGACGATCGCCGCGTGGCGCTTCTTTCGGCCACCGGCTCGACCCGCATGGGCCGGGAGGTCGCGCCGCGCGTTGCAGCCCGCTTCGGCCGGACCTTGCTCGAGCTTGGCGGCAATAACGGAATGGTGGTGGCGCCGTCCGCCGACCTTGCGCTTGCGGAGCGGGGGATCACCTTCTCCGCCGTCGGCACCGCGGGCCAGCGCTGCACCACCTTGCGGCGCCTGTTCGTGCACGACGAGATTTATGACCGGCTCGTGCCCCGGCTTCGTCAGATCTGGGCGGAGGTGCCGGTCGGCAATCCGCTGGAGGAGGGGGTGCTGGTCGGCCCGCTAATCGACGGCGCGGGGTTCGAAGCCATGCAGGCGGCGCTCGCGGCGGCACGGGAGCAGGGCGGCGCGGTGCACGGCGGCGAGCGGCTGCCGAGCGCCGAGGGCGCCTTTTACGTCCGCCCGGCTTTGGTGGAGATGCCCGCGCAGACGCCGATCACCCTCACCGAAACCTTCGCGCCGATCCTCTACGTGATGCGCTACTCCGAACTGGGGCAGGCGATCGAAGCGCACAATCTCGCGCCGCAGGGGCTCGCTTCTTCCATCTTCACCAACGACATTCGTGAAGCCGAGACCTTCCTCTCCGCCGCCGGCTCCGATTGCGGGATCGTCAACGTCAATATCGGCCCGTCCGGCGCGGAGATCGGCGGCGCGTTCGGCGGCGAAAAGGAAACGGGCGGCGGGCGCGAAAGCGGCTCGGATGCGTGGCGCAACTACATGCGGCGGGCGACCAACACGATCAACTACAGCCGCGAACTGCCTTTCGCGCAAGGCATCAACTTCGGAATGCCTTGAGCCATGACGGACACGATCTGCATCCTCACGCCCGATCCTGCCGACGAAGGCTACCGCACCCGCTGGCGCGACGTGCTCGACCGCAACGCAGCCCCGTTGCGCGCCGCGGGCTGGGAGGTGGTTGGCCGCAGCTGGGCAGACGGTTCGGATCTCACGCAGTTCGCGCTGGTCCTGCCGCTGCTCGTGTGGGGCTATCCACGCGCGTACCGGCAGTGGGTGGAGGCGGTGGCGGCAAGGGAAGGGCAGGGGGTGCGCCTTCAGAACCCGGCTTCCGTTCTTCAGTGGAATGCCGACAAACGCTACCTCGGCCGGCTCGAAGAAGGTGGCGCGCCGGTGGTTCCGACGCTGTACGCCGAGCAGCTGAGCATCGCGACCATGGATGAAGCGGCTGAGCGCTTCGGCACCGACCGGCTGGTTGCAAAGCCGCAAGTCTCCTCCACCGCCTGGCAGACGATCCGCTGGTCCCCGGGCCAGCCGCTCGACGGCGGGCCTGAAGGCGCGGCGATGGTCCAGCCCTACCTGCCGGCGATCGAGCAGACTGGCGAAGTCTCGTTGCTCTACTTCAACGGCCGCTTCAGCCACGCGATCAGCAAGCGCCCGCAGCCCGGCGACTTCCGGGTGCAGCCCGAATATGACGGCATCATTGCCGCCTACGATCCAGCCGCCGATGAACTGGATGCCGCCGAGCGCATCCTCGGCGCCGTGGACGAAGACCTCCTCTACGCCCGCATCGACCTTGTCCGGGGCCTCTCCGGCGCCCCCGAACTGATCGAAGCCGAACTGATCGAACCCGACCTCTACCTCGGCTACGATCCCGCCCAAGGCGCCGCCTTCGCCGCAGCGGTTAGGGAACTGATCGCCCGCTGAGCGTTTCGAGACCGCATGGTGCATACGGTTCTTCTCGGGGACTCGATCTTCGACAACGGCGTCTACGTGCCCGGCGGGCCGGACGTGGTGAAGCAGGTTCGTTCGAAGCTGCCGTTTCAGGGCAAGGCCAGCCTGCTTGCCGTCGACGGCGCGGTGACTCGGGGGGTGCTGGCGCAGCTGGCTCGGGTGCCGGCCGACGCGACGCATCTCGTCGTCAGTGCCGGCGGCAACGATGCGCTGGGCGCGAGCGGCATCCTGCACCAGAGCGTCGGCAGCGTCGCGGAGGCAGTGTCGCTGCTTGAAGTGGCGCAGAGCCGCTTCGCCCGCGACTATGCGGAAATGGCCGACGCGGTGCTGGCGCGCGGGCTGCCGACCGCCTTTTGCACGATCTACGACACGCCGCCGTCAAGCCCCGACCAGCGGATCATCCGCACCGCCCTCGCCATCTTCAACGACGTCATCACCCGCGCGGTGTTTGCGCGCGGCGCGACGTTGATCGACCTCAGGCTGATCTGTGACGAGGACGGCGACTACGCCAACCCAATCGAACCTTCGTTGGCGGGCGGCGAGAAGATTTCGGTGGCCATTGCTCGTTTCACGTCGGGAACCTTCCCGGATGAAAGCCGCTCTAGCGTGATCGCCGGCGCCTAGGGCGCTGGTCTTCTCAGTAATGCGTAGAGGCACGAAAAGGGAGAGAGCGAATGAATACCCGAACCTTTGCGAGAATTTTCGGCATCGTGTTTCTGATTATCGGCATCGGCGGGTTCATCCCCGGCTTGACGGCGATGGATCATAGCGGCCACGCCGCCGACGCCGAAGTTACGGTCCGCAGCTTCTTCGGCTACGAGCTCGGCATGTTCCCGGTGAACATCCTCCACAACATCGTCCACTTGCTGTTCGGCGTGTGGGGGCTGCTCGCGGCGAAGAGCTATAGCGGTTCGCGCGGTTACTTCCGGATCGTGGCGATCGTTTATGCGCTGCTCACCGTGATGGGCCTGATCCCGAACCTCCAGACTACCTTCGGCCTGATCCCGCTTTATGCCGGCGACATCGCGCTGCACGCGGTGCTTGCGCTGGTTGCGGCCTATTTCGGCTACATGAACCGCGACACCGCCAGCGACCGTAGCTGAGCGGCTGGTGAACCATGGCCCGGCGGTTCCGCCGCCGGGCCGATTTATTTTTGATTTCCAAGGCTTGCGCGCTTCTTGCCCGATTTGCGCAGGTCCGATATGAGGCTCTTGAAGGACTGAGCGGCCTTGTCACTCGCGCGCGAGTGACCCGCCGCCACTTTAGGGGACTCCCATGTACAGCCGCTATCTTCTCCCGCTTGTTCTGGTCTCCACGGCCACCGCCGCTTTCGCGCAGAACGCCGCGCCGGCCGCCGCCGCCCAGCAGGCGCCCGCCGCCGCCGAGCAGGCCGCGCCTGCGCCGGTTATCGCCGCCGATTGGAAGCGCAAGCAGGTGGAAGAGCTGCTCGCCTTTGTGGAAGGCATCGGCGCCGAGGGTCTCGACCCCGCCGATTACGACGTCTCCCGCCTCCGCCTCGCGGCCTCCTCCAAGGCGGACGACCTCAGCTCCATTGCGACCCAGACGTATCTGAAGGTCGCGTCCGACCTGATGTTCGGCCACGTCCGCGGCGATGCCCGCGTCGACTGGTACGTCAAGGACGACAGCTGGAACGTCTACGATCAGCAGGCGCTGCTCAACCGGGCTGTCGGCGGAGAGGGCGTTGCCGACACGCTGCGTTCGCTGCTTCCCACCCACCCGCAATATGCCGGGCTGAAGGCGATGCTTGCCGGCGCCGATGCCGCCACCGCCGACAAGATCCGGATCAACATGGACCGCTGGCGCTGGTTGCCGCGCGACCTCGGCAAGAAGTACGTCATCGTCAACGTGCCGGCCTACACGGTAGCGCTGGTAGAAAATGGCCAAACGCTTGACCGCCGCCGCGCCGTTGCCGGTGCGCTCAAGACGCCGACGCCGTCGCTCAACGCCACCATCACCGGCGCGATTTTCAACCCGTGGTGGGAAGTACCGTCCAGCATCGGCAAGGAAGTCGCCGGCAAGAAGGGCTATGTCCGCGTACCGGCCGGAGAGGGCAAGTTCCGCTACCGCCAGCCGCCGGGGCCGTCCAACGCGCTTGGCAAGATGAAGCTGGTGATGGGCAACCCGCACGCAATCTACCTGCACGACACCAACGCCAAGAACCTGTTCAACAAGCAGCTTCGCGCCTTCAGCCACGGCTGCATCCGTACCGAGGATGCCGTCGGTTTTGCGGCGACCTTGCTGGACGGCACCGAATGGACCCGCGCGAAGGTCAACCAGACGGTTGCTTCGGGCAAAACGGTGCAGGCGAACGTCGCAACGCCGATCCCGGTCTACATCGTCTACTTCACCGTAGCCGCGACCGACGAGAAGCAGCCGGCGAAGTATAGCGACATGTACGGCCGCGACGGCAAGGTGATTGCCGCGCTCAAGGATAGCGGCAAGAGCACCGCGCTCGCGTCCAACTGACGCTGGCGGCGAGTTGTCGCTCGCCCGCTAGAGCCTCGGCGGCGTCCACTCGATCCACGCTTTGCCGGCCGTCTTTCGCCTGGCGCTGCGGTTGCGGATCGCCAAATAGCCGCGCAGGAACATGCGCAAGCTGCGCGGGCTGATGTCCGCCCAGGCCGTCCACGCTAACACTGCTGCCGAATTCAAATCGGCGGCGAGATGCCCTCCGGTTAACAGCGGCCGGAGCAGCTTCGGTGAGCCGCCTGCCCAGACGACAGGCGAGCCGAGGAGGGTGAAGGTGCCGGGGGCCACCCGGTCCGGCGCCGGTGCGTCCAGCAAGTCTTCGTAGCTTTCGCCGCGGATGTAGCGCTCAAGGCACTGGTACATCCGGCCATAGGCTTGTGTGATGTCGCCCCGGCGGGAGGTAAGGCGGGTGCTCGTGACTGCAATGCGATGGCTGTAGAGGCTTTCGGGGACCACAAGAATCCGGCCCTGCCGCGCGATGCGCGTAACAAAGTCGATGTCCTCCCAATAATTGCAGGCGGACCGATACCCGCCGATCGCATCAAAGGCTTCGCGCCGCCACATGATGGAGCCGTGTCCGAAGGGCGCGAACGGCGATCGGCGAAGAAGGCGCGACAGATCCGCCTTACGTACCAGCTGTCCCTTGGCGTCCACCGTGTCGTGCGGGCAGCCCGACAGGACGGCATCCGGCACTTGATCCATGATCGCGATCTGCCGCTCGAGGCGCTGGGGGTGCGAGACGTCGTCGGCATCCATCCGCGCGATCAGCGGCGTACCGGATTCCTGAACAACCCGGTTGGAACTGCCGGCCGGCCCAAGGCGCTCGTCGCTTTCGATCAGGCGGATCCGAGCATCCCGTTCAGCCCAGCGCCTCAACACGGCGTCCGAGCCGTCGTTGGAGCCGTCGTTGAGGATGACGAACTCGAAATCAGAAAAGGTTTGTTCGGTAATGCTGCGGATCGCCTCGTCGAGATAGGGAAGCGCATTGTGAACCGGCATCACGACGCTGAGGCGCGGCATCAGCGTCCGTCGATCTGTGCGGAAGCCTGTGCGCCGGGGACGCGCTTGATCGCCTGCTCGCGCGGGCGCCAATCGACATAGGCCGCGTTCTTGAGAAATGGCCGGGCAAAAGCGTTGCGGAGATGAAGCAGGCTGCTGAGGAAGAAGCGCAAGGTCTTGGGGCTGAGGGTGCCCCAGGCAACCCAAAGTAGTGCGTGAAGTGAGGCGCTGTTGAACCGGAGGCGGGCGCGTTCGCGCATACGGTGCCAGACCCGGGGCGAACGGCCGGACCAGAGCCGGGTCGAGCCGCAGGAGATAAAGGTCATCGGGTGGAGGCTGTGTTCGGCCAGGGGCGCGTGACCATGGAGAAGCGGCGTATGGTCGCCCCCTTCGGCGTAGATCTGGGTCGAGCGGAACATAAGGTCGACGGCATTCTCCACCCGAACTTGGCTGTGGCGCAAGCGGGTGCTGATCCGGGCGTGGCGGACGGTGGAGAGGACCTCGGGAATAACCACGATCCGGCCACCCTCCGCGACCCGGAAGTAAAGGTCCAGATCCTCCCAATATTCCGCCTCGGGACGGTAGCCGCCGGCGCGGTCGAAGGCGCTGCGGCGGAACATGATCGAGCTGTGGGAGAAAGGCGCGAAGGGAAAGCGGCGAAGCAGCCGCCAATAGTCGCCGGGCCGAACCTTGCGGCCTTCTTCGTCGATCCCGTCCCACAAGGTGCCGACGAGATGGATCGAAGGATCCGCAGAGAGAATTTGGACCTGGCGCGAAAGCCGGTCCGGATAGGAGCGGTCGTCGGCATGGGCGACCGCAACGAGCGGCGCCCGTGTCTCCGACACGAGCCAATTCGCGCTGGCGGCGAGGCCGGACGGGGTTTCGCGACGAAGCACCCGCACCCGCTGGTCCTCCGCGGCGAGGCGGCGCACAACTTCGCTGGTTCCGTCGCTTGAGCCGTCGTCGCCGATCGCAAGCTCGAGATTGCGGAAGGATTGGGAGAGGATAGAGCGGGCGCTCTCCTCCACGTACGGAATCCCGTCGTGAACCGGGAGGATGACGCTGACGGCAGGAACCGGCACGCTCATCAGGCCGGCACCCGCGCCGCCGTGGCCGCCGAAGGAGTAGCAGCGCCTTCTGCCTGCAGCCGCGCGAGGAAGCTTCCGGCCGGCGCGGGTTCGTCTTTGAAGTGCTTGATGCGCTCGTTCCAAAGGTGGAGCGACACAGTTCGCTCTGTCACCACCTCTTCAAGGCTGATCCGGGGATTCCGGATCCACGCGGCGTCCTGCCACGGTACAGGGTGCAGGACCTCCGGCGGCTCGGCGAGCTCGGCGAAGCCTTCGCGCTTCGCCAATGCGGTCAGCGCGCGCGGTCCGGCGCTTCCCCAGGGCATTCGCGAAATCCCGCTGAGCCCGGTGGTCTTCAGGCGCCACAAGGCGGCGGCCCGGGCGCGAAGCGGAAGCCAGGAAGGGACCGTCTTCTCCTCGAACAGGGCGAGGAGCGGCGGGAGCAGCGGCGAATCCGCCGGGACACGCATGATCCCGGTGTTGATTAGGCCAGGCGATTCCTCTCCGAACAGATAAGGCTGATCGGACGGGAGCGGCTTGAGCAAGTAGATGTCGGTATCGACCCATGTTCCCGCGCCGCGCCGCTGCAGCTCGTAGCGCAAGCGGTTGGAGAACAAGGAGACGCTGCCGCTTTGGTGGCGGATGATCGCGTTCTCGGGAAGGATGGCAGCGGCGTCGCAAAGCTCCACGCCGGCCGGCACCCCCTCCGGCTCCCTGTAGCAATATAGCGAAAGCCGGTGACCCTCGCGAAGCACCGACGCAAGGCAAGCGCGTTCAACCACGCCAAGCGACGGCCCGATCCACAAGCTGACACAGTGCGTTAGCAGCCGCAGCCTCCAACCCGGGTTCCCCCGGCACCCCCTCGATGCCGTATGGAAGCGGCTTTGCACAGGAGCGGCGCGGAAAACAATGCCTGCTTAAGCAGGGTGGCGGTGCGAATCGTGTACGGTTGTCGGTTAATGGTGAACCCGCGCGAAGACGCAGCGTTACCAATGATCCCCGTCTGCCGGAAAGGCCTTCATGACCACACCCCAAGCGCTGTCCTTCGCTGTTCTTGCAGGAATGATGGTGTTCTTCGTCTGGGGCCGGATCCGCTACGATCTGGTTGCGATCTTGGCTCTTCTTGCAAGCCTGCTGCTGGGAACGGTGAAGCCTGACGAGGCCTTCACCGGCTTTTCCGACGACATCATCATCATCGTCGCCTCGGCGCTTGTGATCTCGGCCGCCGTCGAGCGGTCGGGCGTGGTCGAGGCGGTGCTCGGGCGGCTGACCAGCGGCATGACTCGGATAGGGAGCCAGCTTACCGTGCTGGTCGGCTCCGTCACCTTCCTTTCCGCGATGGTGAAGAATATCGGCGCGCTAGCCATGCTGATGCCGTCGGCGTTCCAGCTGGCTAAGCGTTCGGGAAGCTCGCCCTCCTGCATGCTGATGCCGATGGCGTTCGGAAGCCTGCTCGGCGGGCTGATCACGCTGGTCGGGACCTCGCCCAACATCATCGTCAGCCGGGTGCGGGAGGACATGACCGGCGAGCCGTTCGGCATGTTCGATTATGCGCCGGTCGGGCTCGGGCTTGCCTGCGCAGGCCTGATCTTCCTTCGCTTCGGCTACAAATTGCTTCCGGCAAGCCGCCGCGCCGCACCGACATTGGGCGAAGCGCTCGATATCGAGGATTATGCAACGGAGGCGGAAGTGCCGGCGCGTTCGCCGGCTGAGGGCCGCACCGTCGCCGAGTTCCGCGCGATGGTGGAAGGGGAGATCTCCGTCACTTCGATCCACCGTCACGACCGGCCGGGCGCGATGCCGCTCCCTGACGCGGTGATCAACGCGGGAGACGTCCTGAGCCTCAAGGGTGAGCCCGACGCGCTGGAGCGGGCGATTGCCGTCGCGGGGCTGGAGCTCGAAGGCCAGCATCGCGAAGCGGCGGCGGCCGGGCGGAACTCCAACACCGGCGTAATCGAAGCGGTGATCGGCCGCGACAGCACGCTTCGCGGCCAGGCGGCGGGGCGGATGGGCCTTCATGATCGCCACGGCGTCAATCTGCTCGCCGTCTCGCGCCGGGGCAAGCGGATCACCGAGCGGCTTCGTGACATCGTACTCGAAGCAGGCGACGTGATCGTCCTCCAGGGCACGCTTTCGACGCTCCCGGAGCGGCTTCGCGAGCTTGGCTGCCTGCCGCTCGCCGAACGGACGCTTCGCCTCGGCAGCGCGCGTCGAGGCCTGATCCCGGTCGCCATCCTGGCCGCCGCGATGGCGCTCACCGCCGCAGGCCTGGTGCCGGTGGCGATCGCCTTCTTTGGGGCCGCCGCCCTGATCATGCTCGCCGGGGTGCTGCCGGCGCGCGAAGCCTATGAGCGGATCGAATGGCCGATCCTGATCATGATCGGCGCGCTGATCCCCGTCTCCGACTCGCTGCGCACCACCGGCGCGACCGAGCTGATCGCCGATTGGCTGACGGGCGTTGCCTCGACGCTGCCGGCCTGGGGCGCCGTAGGGCTGATCCTGGTCGCGGCGATGGCGGTGACGCCGTTCCTCAACAACGCCGCCACCGTGCTGGTGATGGCGCCGATCGCCGCCACGTTCGCGGGCGGGCTCGGCTACAAGCCGGAAGCCTTTCTGATGGCCGTGGCGGTGGGGGCGGGCTGCGACTTCCTCACCCCCATCGGCCACCAGTGCAACACGTTGGTGATGGGCCCCGGCGGCTACCGGTTCAGCGATTATGCGCGACTGGGCGCGCCGCTCAGCCTGCTGGTGATCGTGATCGGCGTGCCGCTGATCCTCGCCACCTGGCCGCTGCGCTGATCAGGCGGCCGCGTCGGCGCTTTTCACCTTGTCGGCGAAGCTCTTCCTGAGCTTGCGGAGCTTGGGCGGGATGACGGCGAGGCAATATGGATTGCGCTGGCCTTCGCCTTCCCAATAATCCTGGTGGTAATCCTCGGCCGGATACCAGGTGGAGAGCGCCTCCACCGTGGTGACGATCGGCGCGGGCCAATCCGCGGCGGCGCGCTCCATGGCGCTGCGGACGGCGGCTTCCTGCTCCTCGCTGTTCGGGAACACCGCGGAACGATATTGCGTGCCGACGTCGTTACCCTGGCGGTTGAACTGCGTCGGATCGTGGGTCGCGAAGAAGAGGTCGAGAATTTCATCGTAGCTGATCTGGTCGGTGTCGAAGGTGACGCGGATTGCTTCGGCATGGCCGGTGTCGCCGCCGCAGACCTGCTTGTACGTCGGGTTCGGCACGTGGCCGCCAATATAGCCGCTCTCAACGCTGCTGACGCCGATCACGTCCTTGAACACTGCTTCCGTGCACCAAAAGCACCCGCCCGCGAGTGTCGCCTGTTCCTGCGCCATATTCTTAGTCTCCTTTGATCAGGATGTAGGGCGGGGGAGGCGCGGGGCAAGGCGCAGAAGTCGTCCAGCCTTTATGGCCTCACGCTCAGGCGCGCGGGGCGTCCGGAAGGGTCTGTCGCACGTCGAAGATGTCCGCCCAGGGGTCCGCCTTCTGCTTGGCGATCAGCCCAGGCACCGTTGCCACCGTGTAATCGCACGGGTCGAGACCCACCTTCACCTCGTCCCAGCGGATCGGCATTGCAACCGGGGCGCCGGCGCGGGAGCGGGTGGAGTAGGGGGCGACGGCGGTGGAGGTGGGGTCGTTGCGCAGGTAGTCGATAAAGATGCGGCCTTCGCGCTCGGCCTTGGAAATCTTGGTCAAGAAGCGGTCGGGCGAGTCGGCGGCCATTTGGGCCGAGACGCCCTTGGCGAAGCGTTTTACCTCGCGCCATTCGGCGGTGGCGTCGATCGGCGCGACGACGTGGAGGCCCTTTCCGCCGGTGGTCTTGCAGAAGCTGGTGAGGCCGAGCGCGGACAGCCGCTCGCGCACTTCCAAAGCGGCGCGGATTACCTCTTCGAAGCCCAGGCCTTCGGCCGGATCAAGGTCGAAGATGATCCGGTCGGCGCGGTCGGGATGCTCCACCGTCACCGCCCACGGGTGCATTTCGAGGACGCCCATCTGCACCATGGCGACGAGGCCGGGCAGGTCCTTGATGTAGAGGTAGGGCTCGGCAAAGCCTGGGACGAGCACTTCGCCGAGCTGCTCCGGGACGCCCGAGCCGGCGTGGCGCTGGTAGAAGCATTTCTTGCCGCGGCCGGTGGGGCAGCGGACCATGGTGATCGGGCGAAAGGCCGCGTGGGGAAGCAGGCGATCGGCCACCGCCGCGTAATAATCGGCAAGGTTCCCCTTGGTAATGCCTTGCTCCGGGTAGAGCACCTTGTCCGGGTTGCTCAGCCGGACTCCGGCCACGAAGCGTTCTTCGGTCATGTGGCGCTCTTCAAGGCGGTGGCGAAGGCGGCGGCTTCCGGCTGGAGCTGGTCCATCAGGCATTGCTCCGGCGCCTTGTCGGGGCGCCAGCGCAGGAACTTGGTGCCGTGGCGGAAGCGGTTGCCGGTCACGTGGTCGAAGCGCACTTCCGCGACCAGCTCGTGGCGAAGCGGCTGCCATTCGGTGCTGCGCTCGGTCGCCCAGCGGCTTGGGCCGCCCGGCGCGTCGCCGGTGAAGCCCGGCTCGCCGACCAGCTCTTCCAAGCGAGCGGTAAGTTCGTCCTTGTCTTCATTGCCGAACGAGGAGG
>DASVUO010000097.1:0-6635 GCA_036386995.1 Allosphingosinicella sp.
AGCGGCACCGGAACCAGTAGGGCGTCGGCGGGCGCGGCGGCGAGGTGACGGACCATCAACGCCGCGAGCGTCTCGGCAACACCGGGCCGACCGCTATATTTGAGCTTCAGCGCCACCCGCCGGGCAACCTCGCCATAGCCGACCGCGGCGCGCAGCCGGTCGAAGCGCGGTGGATCGGCAAGGCAGCGTCCGCAGAGGCCTTCGCCCGGATCATATTCAAACGGCAGCCCGCAACAGGTGCAGCAGGGGTCCCCCAAAAAGGCCAAAGCGTTCCAGCAGGCGAGGCAGAAGCGATGCGGATCGGCGGTTACCACGCCGCACGCCGGGCAGCGCGGCGGAAGCGCGAAATCGAGCGCCAGCCGCAGGGCGGCGCGTGCAGGGGCGGCGAGCTCCACCGCCTCTTTTTCAACCGGCGACGGGCGATGCGCAACCGTTCAGTACACCGGGAGTTCAGCCTTGCCACGCCAGCGGGGGTGGAACTTCTTTGTACAGTTCAAGGTGATTACCAGTGGCGTCCACGATCCTTCTTGCCGGCCTTTTCGCAACCGCCCAAACCGCGGGCCAGCCTGCCGAACCCGCGCCTCCGCCGCCTGCTCCGGAAGCCGCTCCCGAACCGGAAGCCGCCGTTGAAGCTCCCGAGGTCATGGACGATCTCGGCGACGAGGAAGCGGAGCCCGAAGCGATCGTGGTCACCGGCCAGCGCGAGCGCGGGTCGGTCGACACGGACATTCCGCCGGAGGACCAGCTCAACCGCCGCGACATCCGCGCCACCGGCGCCTCCAGCATTGCCGAACTGTTGGAGGCGATCGCGCCGCAGACTCGCAGCGGCCGTGGCCGCGGCGAAGGCGGGCCGGTGACTTTGCTTAATGGAAGGCGCATCTCGAGTTTCGCTGAAATCCGTGACCTGCCCCCCGAAGCGATCGAGCGCGTCGACATCCTGCCGGAGGAAGTGGCGCTTCAATATGGCTATCGCGCCGACCAGCGGGTGGTGAACTTCGTGCTGCGCCGGCGCTTTCGCGCGGTGACGGCGGAAGTGAATGGGGGGCTTGCCACGGCCGGTGGGCGCGGCGTCGGCGGCTTCGATCTCAACATCCTGCGCATCAATCGCGACGGCCGCTGGACCGTGGACGCCGAATATCAGCGCGAGGCGAGCCTGCTGGAAAGCGAGCGCGACATCATCCAGGCCACCGGCGGTTCAAGCGATCCGCTGGTGGCGAGCATTGCGCCGTTCCGCACCCTCCTCCCGGAGACGGAGCAGGCGACGGTGAACGGAAGTGTGAACCGCACGGTGCTCGGCGACGTGTCGGCGACGCTCAACGCGCAATATCAGATTCGCTCGAGTGAAAGCTTGCTCGGCCTTCCCTCCTTCACGGTGGACCTACCGAACGGCCAGCCGCTGTTCCGCTACGGTCTTGCGGCAGGGCCGCTCGAGCGGGGGAGCGACAGCCGCAACCTTCATCTCGGCCTCTCGCTGAATGGCGACATCCGCCCGTGGCGCTGGTCGCTGACCGCCAATTACGACCGCAACCGCAGCGAAACGCTGACCCAGCGCGGCGTCGACCCGATACTGCTTCAGGAGCGGATCGATGCGGGCAACGTCTTCGATCCGGTCGGCGCGATTCCAGCCGACCTGCTGACCGCGCTGCCGAGCGACCGGTCGAACAGCCTCAACACCACCGCCAATGCGGAGCTGGTGATGAGCGGCCCGGTGCTCGATCTGCCCGCCGGTGACGTAACGGCCAGCGTCCGCGTGGGCGCCGACACGCGCAGCCTGGAGGGCGAGACCTTTCGCTCGGGTGTGATCACCCCCCGCGATCTTGGCCGCGACCGGGTGAGCGCACAGACGAACCTCAACATCCCCCTTACCAGCCGCCGCCGCGACGTGCTCGGCGCGATGGGCGAATTGTCGGTGAACTTCAACGCGGAGGTGGAGCGGCTTTCCGACTTCGGGACGCTGCGCACCTTGGGCGCGGGGATCAACTGGTCGCCGATCGAGCAGATCAGCTTCATCGCGTCGGTAACGGACGAGGACGGCGCGCCGGCCATTGGGCAAATCGGTGATCCGCCGCTGGAAACGCCCAACGTGCGGGTGTTCGACTTCGGTCGCGGTGAGACGGTGGACATCACCCGGCTGGAGGGCGGCAATCCGGCGCTGATGGCGGACCGGCGGCGCGTGCTGAAGCTCGGCGCTACCATTCGCCCGTTTGGGGAAACCGACTTCTCGATCCGCGCGGATTACACCGACAACAGCATCCGCAACCCCATCGCTTCTTTTCCAACGGCGACGCCGGAGATCGAAGCGGCCTTCCCGGATCGCTTCACCCGTGACGCGGCCGGGCGGCTGCTGCGCATCGACGCGCGGCCGGTGAACTTCGCCCGCTCGGACCGGCGCGAGTTGCGCTGGGGCTTCAACTATTCACGCTCCATCGGCCCTGAGCCGGCGCAGCGCGGCGGCCCCGGCGGCTGGCGCGGACGGCAGGCAGCGGCAGGTGGCGGTGCGCCCGGAGCGGCGCCGGTGGTGCCGGGCACAACGCAAGCAGGACAGACGCCGCCGACGGGCGAGCGGCCGCGCGGCCAAGGCGCGGGCGCGGGCGGCAGAGGCGGCGGAGCCGGCGGCGGCGGAGCGGGCGGCGGCGGCCGCGGCTTTGGCGGCGGCGGCGGCGGGCGCGGGGGCTTCGGCGGTGGCGGGCAAGGCGGGCGGCTGCAGCTGGGCCTCTACCACACCTGGCGCTTCGAGGATTCGGTGCTGATCCGGCCCGGCGTTCCGGAACTCGACTTCCTCGGCGGCTCGGCCTCGGGCAGCCGCGGCGGACGGCCGCGCCACGAGCTGGAAGTGCAAGCGGGCGTGTTCAAGAACGGCTTCGGCGCGCGGCTGACCGGCACCTGGCAGGAAGGCACCTTCGTACGCGGCGGCCCTACGGCCGGCGGCGCGCAACGGAGCGACCTGTTCTTCTCCGACAGCGCCACGGTAGACTTGCGGCTGTTCGCGAACCTCGGCCAGCAGCAGAAACTGGTGCGCGACGTGCCGTTCTTTCGCGGCAGCCGGGTTACGTTGTCGATCGACAACCTGTTCAACAGCCGCCCGGGCGTACGGGATGCATCGGGCAACACGCCGCTTGGCTACCAGCCGAACCTGCTCGATCCGCTCGGCCGCACGGTGCGGATCAGCTTGCGCAAGATGTTCTTCTAGGCGCGCTGCGCAAGCAGCCGGTCGTTGCTCGCCGTCGCCCGCAGCGGTAGCGCGCGCACCGGAGGCAGAGCAAGGCGCGGTGGCGTTGCGCCGGTCGGGCGCGGCGCGCCGAGCAAGCCGGCTTGGGTGGCGATCACCGCGGCTTCGGCGAGACTTTTCACGCCGAGCTTCGTCATGACGTGGGCGCGGTGCATCTCCACGGTCCGGACGCTGATGCCGAGATCGTGGGCGACGCCCTTATTGCCCTGGCCGCCGAGCAAGGCGACGGCGATGTCCAGCTCGCGCGGGGTGAGGCGCGCCACCTTCTCCTGCGCCGCCGCCCGCACTTCGGCGGCGCGCACGGACTGCTCCAGCGCCGGCCAGGCTGCGTTGAGGGCCGCGGCAAGGGCTGCCGGGCGAACCGGCCTGGCGAGATAATCGCGGGCGCCGAGCTTCATGGCTTCCACGGCCACTTCAACGTTGGGCTTCGCGGAGAGCGCGATCACCGGCCACGGCAGCTGCCGCGCCGCCACCAGGCGCAGGACGTCGAGACCCGAAGGCTGCTCGATGTCCATGTCGACGAGGATGCAGGCCGGCATCAAATGGCCGAATATTTCGAGAAATTCGGCCCCGCTTCCGAACGGCCAGGCCTCGGCTCCGATGGCCGCTAGAGTACGAGTCATCGACCTTCGGCTCTCGACTTGGCCGTCGATCAAATAAACCGTGCGTTGGTGCGACATACGCTCGCTCCCCCGGTAGAGGCCCAAAACACAGGGACCTCGCCAGCCAAGTGTCTGAGTCGGCTGACTAATGATCAACCTAGGGAAATTACCGCCATTGGCAAGAATGAATCGGGCCGTGAGTTCAGCGATGAACGACCTTAATCAAGATTACGTTTCCTTTGCCGCCGCGCATGGTTGAACCTCTGTGGACAAGCGTTTTTCCTGAAGCTCCCACGCGTGTTCTCACCGTTACATGCGCAGGCAAGCGCCCGTCGGAGGAACGGTAAGAATACGCAGGTAAAACTCCGGTCGTGCAGCCGCCGCCGCGACGCCGCATCTTGGCTGGGCGCAAGCCTGTTTGGCCTGCGCCTGTTGCTTAAGGGGGTGGCGCACCGTGGTGGGCGAGCATCTGTTCAGTGGAAGCGCGGTGGGCGCAGTGGATGCCGATGGCGCGGTGCCCCTCCCGCGCTTCGTGCTGCGCGTTCTCGAGAGCACGGCGAAGGGCACCGGCCGGATCGTCGTCGGCGCCCATGAGGACGATCCCTGCCTCACCGCTTGGGAGACGAGCTACGCGCCCGTGCTGCAGGCGGAGTTGGAACGGCGGCGGCTTCAGGACGAAGCACAGGGTGCGCCGCCCGCCGAACACCATTCCCGGGCACGCAGGCTGTTCGGCTTTGCGGAGGACGCGGAGATTGAGCGCGGCCGCCTGATGCTGCCGCCGATGCTGCGCAGCAAAGGGCGGATTGGCACCCTCGCTCTGTTCGTCGGCACCGGCAGCGGGTTCGAAATCTGGAGCGCGGAGCTTGCAGCCGAAGCGGACGATCCGGCGCTGCGCGAGATCGCCGCCTTTTGGCTGAGCGAAGGGAAATTCAACGAGGGAGGAGACGCGACATGCTGAGCATCTTGTGCGGGCTGGTCGGCCATGAGGCGGCGGAGCGCGAGACCTATAACAGCGGCTATTATTTCAGCAGCTGCCGCCGCTGCCGGTGCGACATGGTGCGCACAGGCGCGGCGTGGCACGCGGTGCCGCGCGGGCACAAGGTGGTGTGGAAAGGCGGCTGCCACAGCCACTCGGTGGAGCCGGATTATGCGCCGGTGCTTCCCGCCGTCCACCGCGACGCGAACCTTCCCGCCGTGCGCAGCCCTTTCGCCTCCTGGGCGCGGCAGCTTGTCGGGTCGGAGGAGCCGGTTCAGCTCGCGGGTGCGCGGGCGGCGGTTGCTGAGGAGGAGCCGGAAGAGCGCGCCTTTCCTTATCTGCTCGCCTTTGCGGCGGTGATCGGCGCCGGGCTGCAGATGATGCTGAGCCTGCGGGAGGTGCGCGGCGGCTTTTGAGCCCCCGCTTTATCCGCCGGGGCGAAGCGCCTAGGGCGGCGCGGTGAGCCAGGACCTGCCCTTCGACCGCGCGCTTCGCCGACTCCGCCGCGACCGTTCGGCCAAGCGGATTGCCGGTGCCGATTACATGCACCGGATGGTAGCGGAGGATATGATCGAGCGGCTGGGCACCGTTACGCGCACGTTCGAGCGCGCGCTGGTCCTCGGCTGCGGGGGCGGGCTGCTGACGGAGGGGCTGCGCGCGAGCGGGGTCCAGGTCGTCTTCGCCGACCCCGGATTCGCCTTCGCGCAGGCGGCGAGCGGCATCCAGGCGGACGAGGATCGTCTGCCTTTCGCCGACGCCAGCTTCGACCTTGTCGTCTCGGTGGGCGTACTCGACAGCGTCAACGATCTGCCCGGCGCCCTTATCCTAATCCGCCACGTGCTGAAGCCGGACGGGCTGTTCCTTGGCGCGTTCGCGGGCGCCGGCTCCCTGCCCCGGCTGCGCAGCGCGATGCTCGCCGCCGACGCCGCGCAAGGCGGAGCGGCGCCGCGAATCCACCCGCAAATCGACGTGCGCGCCGCGGGCGATCTCCTGACCCGCGCCGGCTTCGCGCTGCCGGTGGTGGATTGCCACGGCGTCGATGTGCGCTTCGGGCACCTGATGTCGCTGGTGGCCGACCTGCGCGCAATGGGCGCTACCAACATGCTCGCCGCACGCTCGCGCCTCCCGCTCGGCCGCCATGCGCTCGCCGCCGCGATGGCCGACTTTGCCGACCATGCGGACGCGGACGGGAAGACGGCGGAGCGGTTCGAGATCCTCAACCTGCTCGGCTGGGCGCCGGCGCCGTGGCAGCCCAAGCCGGCGCGGCGGGGCAGCGGCAAGGTCTCGCTCGCTCAGGCGCTGAAGCCGCGCTAGGCGGCGAGCAGCTTTTCCAGCATCGCCACCAGTGGCACATCAGCGGGCGGCATGGCCAGCGTCTTCATTTCGGCCGGCCGCGCCCACAGCAGCGCGTCGGCATCGAGCGCGCGGGGCGTCCCCTGCCAATCCCTGCAGAGATAAAGCAGAAGAAGCATGTGCCGGCCGCCATTGTCGGCGCTTGCGAACGGCCCCGCCTCCAGCGCCGCTTCGGGGACGTCGACGCCGAGTTCTTCGTGGAGCTCGCGGACCAGCGCAGCTTCAGGCGTCTCCCCGGGCTCGATCTTGCCGCCTGGAAATTCCCACAGGCCGGCCATTGCCCGGCCCTCCGCGCGGCGCTGAAGAAGGATGCGCCCCTCGCCGTCGATCATCGCCGCGGCGACCACCGTGAAGCTTTTGGTACCGTGTTCGCCCATGCGCCTCCTAGGGTTTCGTTAACATCCGCGGCTTAGCAGTAAATGAGGCTGGGGGCCCTCTCGCTACATCCTCGAGGGGTAGGAACAATGCGCACATT
>DASVUO010000098.1:0-3392 GCA_036386995.1 Allosphingosinicella sp.
ACGTAGCTCATTTCGAAATCGAGCTGGTAGAATTCGCCGGGCGAGCGGTCGGCGCGGGCGTCTTCGTCGCGGAAGCAGGGGGCGATCTGGAAATAACGGTCGAAGCCGGCGACCATGATCAGCTGCTTGAACATCTGCGGCGCCTGCGGGAGCGCGTAGAATTTGCCCGGGTGGACGCGGCTGGGCACGAGGTAATCGCGCGCGCCCTCGGGGCTGGAGGCGGTGAGGATCGGCGTCTGGAATTCGGTGAAGCCGCTCTCCACCATGCGGCGGCGGATGGAGGAGATCACGTTGGAGCGGAGCACGATGTTGGCGTGGATGCGCTCGCGCCGAAGGTCGAGGAAGCGGTAGCGCAGCCGAATGTCCTCCGGATAATCGGCCTCGCCGGCAACGGGGAGCGGGAGCTCCTCGGCGGAGGATTGCACGGTGACTTCGGCGGCAACCAGCTCGATCTCGCCGGTGGCAAGGTTAGCGTTGGTTGCCTCACCGCCGCGGGCGACTACTTCGCCGGTGACGGTGACGACGGACTCGGCACGCAGATGTTCGAGGACCCGGAGCGGCTCGCTGCCCGCCTTGGCGACGATTTGGGTGATGCCGTAATGGTCGCGCAGATCGACGAAAAGGACGCCGCCATGGTCGCGCTTGCGGTGGATCCAGCCCGACAGCCGGACGGTGCCGCCGACGTCTGAAGCGCGGAGCTGGCCGCAAGTGTGGGTGCGATAGGCGTGCATTTGGGCCGCTTTCCAAGAAATTTAAAAGCTGAAAGGGAGCCCCGGCGCTTCGCGGCGAAGGCTGCCTTTGTCAAGCGCGGAGGCCCTCGCTATGAGGGCGGCCAATGAACATCCATCCCCTGATTACCGACAGCGAGTCGCTCGCGTCGCTGTGCGACCGCCTTTCCCGCTCCCCGTTCATCGCCGTGGACACCGGGTTCATGCGCGAGAACAGCTATTGGCCAGAGCTGTGCCTGATCCAGATCGGCAATGAAGAGGAAGCCGCGGCGATCGATCCCAAGGCGCCGGGCATTGACCTGACGCCGATGCTGGACCTGCTCACCGACAATGAGGAGGTGTTGAAGGTCTTCCATGCGGGCGGGCAGGACATTGAGATCATCTACAACCTGACCGGCAAGACGCCGCATCCGCTGTTCGATACGCAGATCGCGGCGATGGCGCTCGGGCTCGGCGAGCAGGTGGGGTATCAGAATTTGGTCGAGAGCCTGCTGGGGAAGAGCCTCGACAAGGGCGCGCGGTTCACGGACTGGGCGCGGCGGCCGCTGGACAAGCGGCAGATCGATTATGCGATCGGCGACGTCACCTACCTCGCGACCTTGTTTCCCAAGATGCTGGAGCGGCTGCGGAAGACGTCACGCGGCGACTGGCTGGACGAGGAAATGGAGCGGATCGCCGATCCGGCCAATTACGAGAACGATCCGGAGCTGGCGTGGAAGCGGGTGCGGGTGTCGAGCCGCAAGGCGGACGTGCTCGGCCGGCTGAAGGCGCTAGCCGCGTGGCGCGAGGTCGAAGCGCGGGGCAAGAATTTGCCGCGCGGGCGGATCATGAAGGACGAAACCTTGGCCGATGTAGCCTCGCATCCGCCGGCGAGCCAGGAGGCGCTTGCGCGGGTGCGCGGGCTGTCGCCGGCCTGGGCGGGCAACGATATCGGTGGGCGGCTGATGGCGGCTTTGCACGGCGCCCAACCGCTGCCGGCGGACGAGATGCCGGGGCGCGAGGAGCGTGGGCCGGGGCTCGGCAAGGAAGGCGCGCTGGTTGCCGACCTGTTGAAGCTGCTGCTCAAGATCCGGTCGCGGGAGAGCAATGTGGCTTCGAAGCTGATCGCCCGCAGCGAGGAGCTGGAAATGCTCGCCGCCGGCAAGCGTGACGGGCTGGCGATCCTGAAGGGCTGGCGGTTCGACCAGTTCGGCCGCGATGCGCTGGATCTGGTGGAGGGGCGGCTGGCGTTCGCGGTGCGCGGCGGGAAGCTGATGATGACCAGGACCGAGCGGGAAGACTAAGCGCTCGCAAGCTCCGGCTTGCAGCCTAAGGCCGAGGCCAAGCGCTTGAAGCGGCGCTCTACGGTTTCGCCGTAGAGGGCTTCCTCCCCCTTCGGCAGCGTCAGGCGCAATACGCCGTTGCCGCAGGTGAGGCTGGTGCGGGCGAGGCTGACGGCGAGGCCGCCGCTAAGGCGCTGGCCGAGGCGCATGGCAAGGCCCCAGAGATTGGAGCGCTCCAGGTTTCGCGGCGGGCAGAGTGCGCTTACCGCCGGATCGGGGAGCGCCTTGCCGCCGCCGAAATTGGCCCACAAAGCTTGGGCGATCATCACCCGCTGGCAGGCGTCGACGCCCACCCAATTGCCGTGAAGCGCCATTTCAAGCCCCCGTTCGGCGCGAAAATCGGGGTGGGCCTGCCAGGCGACATCGGCGAGGAGGCAGGCGGCCCGGCGGAGGCGGGCGCGCTCGGGCGGATCGTCGAAGATCGGTGCGATCCAGCTGTCGAGGAGATCGCCATGCTCGCCGAATCGGCTGAGGCCGCGGCCGGCGTGGCGCGCGGCTTCGATCAGCGGGTCGAGGCGGCGCTGCTCAGGGGAGAGATCGTGGTAGAGCAGCCCCTCCCGAATGCCGAAGCTCGAGACGATCAGCTCGCTCGGCTGCAACTCTTCGGCAAGCGCAGTGAGGACGAGCTTTGCCGCAGGGAGCGTCGGGATGCGCGAGGCGGTGAGCGTCGGGATGCTCTTCGGGTCGGTGCCGTCGAGGTCCTTGATCATCCGGCGAAGCTCGGCCGGGCGGCCGCTTGCCATGCTATATTGGTGGGTGATCGGAAGCGGGTAGCCGGTGCTGATGATGTCGAGCCGGGCAAGCGCGCGCCACGAGCCGCCGACGAGGTAGAAGGGCTTCCCCTGCCCGCGCTTCTTCAATCCGGTGTCCGCCAACGCCTTGCGCAAGGTACGACGGACCCGCTCCTCCGCCGCGCGATCCGGCTCGCCGATGCGGAGGACGCCGAGGGGCAGGGAGACACTGGGGCCGACCTTGCCGCCGCCGACTTGGGCAAGTTCCAGGCTGCCGCCGCCGAGGTCGCCGACCACCCCGTCGGCTTCGGGAATGCCGGAAAGGACCCCCTCCCCCGCTAATATGGCTTCCATTTCGCCCGAGATGACCTCCGGTTCGAAGCCGAGGCGGCGGATTTCGTCGAGGAAGGCAGGTCCGTTGGCGGCATCGCGGGCGGCGGCCGTGGCGACGACGCGGGTGCGGGAGACCTGCATCTGGTCGATCAGCAAACGGAAGCGGCGAAGCGCGGCAAGCGCACGCGCCTGCGCTTCCTCGGAGAGGCGGCCGGTCTCCGCAAGCCCGGCGCCAAGCCCGGCGAGCACCTTTTCGTTGAAGGCGATGGACGGGATTC
>DASVUO010000099.1:0-10063 GCA_036386995.1 Allosphingosinicella sp.
AGTTTTGGATGCTGCCAGCGCAGCAAGGCCTCGCAGCAAATAACCTCGCGAGTGGCTAGATCAAGGATCGGCTGGTAATAGACTTCTAGCTGGCGGCGCTCCATGGCATGGCGAAGCTCGGTCTCCATATCGTGCCGAGAGGCAGACTGCGCAGCCATGTCCGGGTGGAACAGGCGGTACCCGTTCCGACCGTCCGATTTGGCTTGGTACAGCGCCATATCGGCTTGCTGCAGCAGCGTCTCCAAGTCGGCCGCATATTGTGAAGAGATCGCGCCGCCAATCGATGCCCCAGCATTGATCGTAACGCCGTCGAGCACGAGGGGAATAGCAAACCGGTCAAGCAAATTCGAGGCGACAGCCTCCGCGCCGGCTGCGTCGCAGTCCCTGACGAGAAGGACGAACTCGTCCCCGCCGAAGCGGGCGGCATGGCCTCGATCCCCCCCAGCTTCAGTGAGATGGCGGGCCACATGACAGAGCACTTCGTCACCCACCGGATGGCCGAGCGTGTCATTGATTTCTTTAAACTTGTCGAGGTCGACCCAAAGTACGGCAAGGCTGTCGCATTCACTTTGACACTCCTCTAAAGCTGCCTGCAGCCGGTCCTTGAACGCCGCGCGGTTTTCAATGCCGGTGAGTGCATCATGCTTTGCAATCCTCTCGAACTTGGTCGCGAGTTGCTGCTGGCCCTCGGTGGCGGAGATGGTTTTCAACGTCGCAAAAAACGTATCGAGCGTGATTTCAAGCATGGCGAGGAAGAACAGTACAGCGATGACGCCTAAAAGCCAGTTGAGCGGATCGGGCTGGACAAGCAAAGCAAAGGGCGGGGGAAGCGCAGTGAAAACAACCTGACCGATCGCCATAGCGGGTCTTCCCGCATTGCGGGCCGAAACGCCGGCGGCGTAGCCAATGGTGATTGTCGCGGCGAGCAGATGGTGGATCGGGTTGGTGGACCGAAGCAAGGCCAGCACAAACATCGCGCCCAGCAGCAAGGCAAAGGCCCAGGCGCCAGCGTGGTAGATGCGCTCGGCGCGGCGAATTTTTGCGTTGGAAAGCGGGCCGGAGGAACGAAAGGAGGCGGAGTGCGCCACGCGAGCGGCACCGACAAGGCACAGCCCCACCGATACCCGGCCCAGCCAAGGATCGCCGGAGGAAAGCGCAATTGCCGCGCTCACGACTGCACCGGCGATTGCGCCAACGGCAAGAGACTGGGCGGAGGTGAACAAACCTGCGATGAGAGTGCGCCGCACATCCTCTGTCATCTCGGCGTCGAGCCGGCGCATTTCGCGCAATTTGACGATTAGGCGTGGCAAAACATTACCCTCCGGTTCCGTCCATTATGGATATAACTGGTTTCATCAAGATTAACAGAGAGATAGCGCCGGTACGAGGTTGCCCAGTCAGGCCGAATGGTTACCACTACCCCCGTGATGTTTTGACATGCGGTTATTTTCCCGCCTCAATAGTTCGGAGTGAACAAACCCGGCAAAGTTCGCGTGCCTGTTAACGAGGCGCGAGCGGAATTTTTGGCGGCGCGGAAGAGGGGAGTGACACCGGCACCGGGATCAGGAGCATCATGCAAGCGAGCAACCTCTCGGGACATAAAGTGCTTGCTCCGCTAGTGCTACAAAAGTAGCAGCTACAAACGTAGCAGGTGAGGAGATGATCATGCGGATGATGATGGTTGCAGCCGGATGTGCGCTGGCGTTGTCGGCGGTGGCGCTTGGGTCGGGCGGGGGCGCGGCGTCGGCGCATCCCGCGGCGGCGCCGGAGGACAAGCTTGGGGAGCGGATCGAGGCGGCGATCAAGAAGGATGGGCCGTTTCTTACCGCGGCCGAGCGGGCGGTGATCGAGCGCAAGTGCGGCTATCCGGCTGGGAGCTTCGACGGCTTCGAGGTCAGCATCACGAACGGCGTGCTGACCTGCCGCGACGGGCGCAGGGTTGACGATGCCGAGATGCGGGCGCTGCTCGCCGTCGCCGAGCCGCGGATCGAGCGGCGGGTCCGCTCGGTGATGGAGAGCCCGGAAGTGCAGGGCGCGATCGAGGCGGTGGCGGAGAACGCGCAGCGCGAGGCGCTTGCGTCCATCGACCACGCGAAGATCGCGCGGGAAACCGCCGAGGCGGTGCGCAAGGGGCTGGCGGAAGCCGAAGCGGAGATGCGGCGGCGGCGATAACGCAGCGTCGCGAAGTGGTACTTCGCGCCGGCTTCAGGGCTGCTTCGCGTTTCGGCGGGCTTCGATGCTGGCGATGATCTGGGCGCGGAGGGAGGCGCGTTCTTCCTCGGCCGAGCGGGGCTGCTTGAGGCCGGCTCGGATGGCGGCGACGGCCTGATCCTCTTGCGCGGTGCAGGCGGGGAAAGCGACTTCGGCGACCGCGCGGGTGGAGCGGCTCTTGTCGGCGAGGCCGGAGGCGAAGGCTGGCTGGAGGCAGGTGAGCCAGGCGCGCATCGCAGTGTCGATAGCGGCGGGGACCGGCGGCGTGGTCTTCAGCGACCAGGTCAGGCTGGTAGCGAAGCGGTCGCCGACCGCGTTGCCAGCGGCGTCCTGCGCGGGGGTGAAGCGGGCGCGGGAGTAAAGCAGGCGGCAGGTGCTTGAGTCGAGAATGGCGGAGCCGCTTGAGGCGGTGATCCTGCATCCGGTCACACGGCCGGTGGGCGCGATGTCGAGGATCACGCGAACCTGCCCCTGTTCGCCGGCGCGAAGGGCCGCGGCGGGATAATCCTCGACGGTGACCAGCCGCTCCACCGGCGCCTTGGGCACGGCGCGGACGGCGGGTGCTTCGACGGGCACCTCGATGGCGAAGGGGACCGGTGCAGGGTCCTGGACGACTATCGGCGCGGGTGGCGTCACTGGGACGGTGACGATCGGCGGCGGCGGGGCGGCGGCGGCTGCGAGGAGCGCGAGGAGCAGGGTCATGAGGCGGGGTGTAGCGGAAGCTTGGGTCTGAGAATAGCTTCTGATCCAGTGCCTTAAGGCGGGCCCGCGCGGAATAAATCCGCGCCATCGGACCTGTCGCTGTCGCGGCTTTCCGCCGCGCCCGCGCAGGCCGTCCGGCTTTCCGCGGCTCTCGCATAGCTCGCCGGTTGCTGCGCAATCGGCATCGCTATGCTCGGCGCTACAAGCAGGCCTCCAAATACGGCTGATCGAACCCGAACTGCTTGGCTCTTTCGAGCGTGTAGGGGCGCAGGCCCATGCTCCGATACTCGCCGATGATCTTGCCGTCGGCGGTTTCGTCGAGATATTCGAACTTGAACAGCTCCTGCGTCACGATGACATCGCCTTCCATGCCGATCACTTCGGTGATGTTGGTGGTGCGGCGCGAGCCGTCGCGCAGGCGCTTGACCTGGACGATGAGATCCACCGAGTCGGCGATCTGACGGGAGATCGCCTCCTTGGGCACCTTGATGTCCGACATCATCACCATGTTCTCCATACGCGCCAGGCATTCGCGCGGGGAGTTGGCGTGGAGGGTGGCCATCGAGCCGTCGTGGCCGGTGTTCATTGCGGCCAGGAGATCGAAGCACTCCGAGCCGCGGATTTCGCCCAGGATGATGCGGTCAGGGCGCATACGAAGGGCGTTGATGACGAGATCGCGGATGGAGATCGCGCCCTGGCCTTCAAGGTTGGGCGGACGGGTTTCTAGCGGGAGCCAGTGCGGCTGCTGAAGGCGAAGCTCGGCCGCGTCCTCGATGGTCAGCACGCGCTCGCCCGGGTCGATGAGTTTGGAGAGGGCGTTGAGCATCGTCGTCTTGCCCGAGCCGGTGCCGCCCGAGATGATGATGTTGAAGCGGCAGGCGCCAGCGATCTTCAAGACGGTCGCCATCTTGTCCGACATCGAACCGAAGTTCTTCATCATGTCGACGGTGATCGGCTTTTCGGAGAATTTACGAATCGAGATGGCGGTGCCGCGAAGCGAGAGCGGCGGAACGATGACGTTGACGCGGCTGCCGTCCTGAAGGCGCGCGTCGGCGAGCGGCGTGGTCTGGTCGATGCGGCGGCCGACCTTGTTGACGATGCGCTGAGCGATCTGGAACAGATGCTCCTCGTCGCGAAACTGGATGTTGGCGAGCTGAAGCTTGCCGCGCTTTTCGATGAAGGTTTGGTTGGGGCCATTGACCATGATGTCGCTGACTTCGGGGTCGTTGAGCAGTTCTTCCAAGGGGCCGAGGCCGAGCAGTTCGTCGACCAGCACCTTTTCCAGCGCGAATTGTTCGCGGCGATTGAGGTTGATCTTCAGCTCGGCGAGCACTTCGCCGATGATGGGACGGAATTCCTCGGCGAGCTCGTCCTTGGAGAGCGTGGCCGCGGCTTCGGGGTCGACGCGCTCGAGGAGGCGGGGGAGGACTTGCTCCTTGATGCGGTGAATGGAGGCCTCGAAGCCCTCGTTCTTGGAAACCGGCGCGTCGGAGTTGAGCGCCATCCGGTCGGCGAGGCGCGACATTGCGTCTCCGCCGGCGGCGGCGAGGCCTTCGTCGCCGAAGTCCATCGAATCGATCGGCGGGAACTGGTTGCCGCCCTCCGGATCGGCGGGCGAGAAGGAGACGGGTCCCGCGGGCGCGCCCCCGGCGCCGCCCTTCATAGGCCTTGCTACGCCGAAAGCCGGGCGTCCGCCGCCCGATCCGCTATTTCCGCCACGCCGTCCAAATGCACTCATGTCGCGCGAACCTTGCTCAATGCCCAAACTGTCGTGGGGTGGTGAATAAGCAGGAAACTTTGACAATTGCCTAACCGCCGCGAAAGGGATCGCGCGTGACCTCGCAAAGCCATCCCGCCCGCGCCGCCTTGCTCATTGCCCTGCTCGGCTTCTTCAGCCTGTCGGTGGGCGATGCGGTGGTGAAGTCGCTTGCCGGGCAGTGGCCGGCGCCGGGGGTGGCGGCTTTGCGCTACACCATGGGCGCGCTGGGCCTTGCGGCGATCATCGGCGCCAGGATCGGGCGAGGGGGCTTCGTTCTGCCGCGGCCCGCCTTGCAGTTCGGCCGCGGGCTTGCAGTGGCCGTGGCGACGATCTGCTTCTTCGCGGGCGTCTACGCGATGCCGCTCGCCGACGCGACGGCGATACAGTTTACGAGCCCGATCCTGACCGCTCTGCTCGCGCCGCTGGTGCTTGGCGAGCGGACGACGCGGGCGACCTGGGCGGCAACGCTGCTGGCCTTTGCCGGCGTGCTGACCGTGCTTCGGCCGAACGTGGTGGAGCTTGGCGCGGTGGCGCTGTTTCCCTTGGGCGCCGCGTTCGGGATGAGCTGGCTGATGATGTTCAACCGCATGGCGGCAGGCGACGCGCCGGTGCTGGTGATGCAGTTCGTGCTGGCGCTGTTCGCCGCGCCGCTGCTGGTCGGCGCGGCGTTGCTCTATGGCGGACTGGTGGAGCCGATCCCGGTGCCGGGCGCGCTGGTGGTGGCGAAATGCGCGGCGATCGCCTGCTTCGCGACGCTGGGCCACGGGCTGATCTTTGCGGCGGTGAAGCGTGCGGACGCGTCGGTGGTGGCGCCGATGACCTACGTGCAGCTGGTGGTGGCGAGCGGCATCGGCTGGCTGTGGTTCGGCGACCGGCCGGACGCGGCGACGCTTGGAGGCGCAGCGCTGATTATCGGCGGCGGATTGTTGCTATGGCGGGCGCAGCGGGCTGAGAGGCCGGCAGCGCCGAAAGCGTAGCGGCGCTTCTTACTTTGCGATGTAGAAGAGCTGCGCCGAGATCATGTTCGAAGCCTCGCGTGCGTCGATCAGCTGGACGTACAGCGTTCCTCCCTCGATGGGCGCCTTGAAGGTTTCCGTCGTCATACCCGGCACGTCCTCGCCGACGTTCGGCGTCGGCTGGAAGGGAAGGCCGGTGTAGGACATCGTGTCCTTGAGCTGCTTCAGCGCCGCGTCCCGCTTGGGACCGGTGAGGATCACCCGGCACATCCTGCCCGATGCGCCGCCAAACGCGATCTCGCCGCCCGGATAAGTTGCGGCGACGAGGCCCATCTCGCCGAGCTGCGGGTGCGACTCAGTCGTCACCTTGGTTCCGAAGCCGCGCTCGGCGAGCTGCGGCGAATTGAGCGGGAACTTGCCGGCGAGGAAGAGCGGGCAGAAGCCGTAAGCAAGGTCCGACGCGATTTCCTCGGGAGAATATACGCGCGGCTGGGCGACGGCGGGTGCCGCAGCCAACAAAGCGGCGGCGGCCGCGAAGAACGAGATGCGCATGGTGATCCTCCCCCAGGTTCCGCGGCAGCCTAGCGGCTGTGGCGGTAAAAGGAAGGCGCGGGCTTTAGGCTCAGGCCGCGTCGGCGCGTTCGGCGAGGATGGTCAGGCCGCGTTCGGAGACTTCGGCGAAGCCGCCTTCAACGGCGATCCGCTCGGGCTCCACGTTCATGCCGCCGCGGTAGATGGCGATGTCCCCGTTGCGCAGGGTAGACATGAAGGGGGCGTGGCCGGCGAGGACGCCGAAATCGCCGTCGCTGCCGGGAACGACGACCATGGTGACGGCCTCCGAGCGGACGAGGCGCTCCGGCGTGACGAGTTCGAAGTGGAGGTCGGGCATCTATTCAATCCATCCTGCAACTAAACTACTCATGAACCAGGTCAGCCCGGCCGCGGCTACCACCCAGGTAGCTCCAACTAACGCAACGACCGTGCCCAACGCATCCTCTCGTTCCCGGATGGACATCCAGCCGGTAATCAGTCCGTTGGGGATGCCGACTACGATGCCTGACAGGACCGTGGCGCCAAACCAGTACAGCAACCACCAGGGTCCTAATTCATGGCGGCCAGTGAGCAGAGAGTACGCAAAGTAGGCCAACACCGTCAAAAACAGCACGGCGTTCGTCGCTCGTTGTACCCTCCGCCAATCTCTCATTCTGATACTTACGCCGCCTCGGCGGCCAGGCGCTGGGCCTTTTCGACCGCTTCTTCGATTCCGCCGACCATGTAGAAGGCGCTCTCGGGCAGGTGGTCGTATTCGCCGTTCACCACCGCCTTGAACGAGCGGACGGTGTCCTCGATCGCGACGAACTTGCCGGGGATGCCGGTGAACACTTCCGCGACGTGGAACGGCTGGCTGAGGAAGCGCTGGATCTTGCGGGCGCGGGAGACGACCAGCTTATCCTCTTCGGAAAGCTCGTCCATGCCGAGGATGGCGATGATGTCCTGCAAGCTCTTGTAGCGCTGCAGGATCTCCTGAACCGCGCGGGCGGTGTCGTAATGCTCCTGGCCGACGGTGCGCGCCGTCAGCACGCGCGACGTGGAGTCAAGCGGATCAACCGCCGGGTAGATGCCAAGCTCGGAGATCGCGCGGTTAAGCACGGTGGTGGCGTCCAAGTGGGCGAAGGAGGTGGCCGGCGCCGGATCGGTAAGATCGTCGGCGGGCACGTAGATCGCCTGCACCGAGGTGATCGACCCCTTGTTGGTGGAGGTGATCCGCTCCTGAAGCGCGCCCATGTCGGTCGACAGGGTCGGCTGGTAGCCCACCGCCGAAGGAATACGGCCGAGAAGCGCCGACACTTCCGAACCCGCCTGGGTGAAGCGGAAGATGTTGTCGACGAAGAAGAGGACGTCCTGGCCCTCGACGTCGCGGAAATATTCCGCCTGGGTGAGGCCGGAGAGGGCGACGCGGGCGCGGGCGCCCGGCGGCTCGTTCATCTGGCCGAACACCAAGGCGACCTTGGAGCCTTCCGGCGTCGGGTTGCCGTCGGCGTCCTTGGCGATGACGCCCGCATCGAGGAACTCGTGGTAAAGGTCGTTGCCCTCGCGGGTGCGCTCGCCGACGCCGGCGAACACCGAGGTGCCGCCATGGCCCTTGGCGATGTTGTTGATCAGCTCCTGGATCAAAACGGTCTTGCCGACGCCGGCGCCCCCGAACAGGCCGATCTTGCCGCCCTTGGCGTAGGGCGCGAGGAGATCGATGACCTTGATGCCGGTGACGAGGATCGAGGTCTCGGTCGACTGATCGACGAACAAAGGCGCTTCCGCGTGGATCGGAGCGGTTTCGCTGTGGCCGATCGGGCCGCGCTCGTCGATCGGCTCGCCAATGACGTTCATGATGCGGCCAAGCGTCATCGGGCCGACGGGCACGCGGATTTGGTCGCCGGTGTCGCGCACCGGCTGGCCGCGGGTGAGGCCGTCGGTGGAGTCCATGGCGATCGTGCGGACGGTGGATTCGCCGAGGTGCTGTGCAACCTCGAGAACCAGGCGGGTGCCGTTATTGTCGGTTTCGAGCGCCGACAGGATTTCGGGCAGCGTGCCTTCGAACGACACGTCGACGACGGCGCCGATGATCTGGCTGATGCGGCCGGTGGCGGTGGTGGTTGCGGCGGTGGCCATGGCTTCTTTCCTTGCCTTTACGGATGCTTAGAGCGCTTCGGCGCCCGAGATGATTTCAACGAGTTCGGTGGTGATCGCCGCCTGGCGCTGGCGGTTGTAGACGATCGACAGGCGCTGGATCATGTCGCCGGCGTTCCGCGTGGCGTTGTCCATCGCGGTCATGCGGCTGCCTTGTTCGGAGGCCGCGTTTTCGAGAAGCGCGCGGAAGATCTGCACCGCGACGTTGCGCGGGAGCAGGGTGGCGAGGATTTCCTCTTCCTCCGGCTCATATTCAACGGAGGCGCTGACGCCGGTTGCTGCCGCGCCGGTCGTCTCTTCGAGCTTCACCGGGATGATCTGCTGCGAAACCGGCTCCTGCACCAGCGCCGACTGGAAGCGGGCGTAGAAGAGGTGGACGATGTCGATGCCGTCCGTCGTGTAGCGCTCGATCAGATCGTTCGCGATGGCCTGGGCGTCGGCGAAGCTGACGTACTTGATGGCGCCGGTGTCGAACTGGTGGACGATCTGCTTGGGGTAAAGACGCTGGATCACCGCGCGGCCCTTGCGGCCGACGAGGTAGAAATAGACCGTCTTGCCCTGGCGGATGAGGTCGTCGGCCTGCTTGCGGGCAGCGCGGACGATGTTCGAGTTGAAGGCGCCGGCAAGGCCGCGGTCGGAGGTGGCGACGACGAGCAGGTGAACCTGGTCGCGGCCGGTGCCGGCGAGCAGCTTCGGGCTTTGATCGGAGATCACGATCTTGCCGGCGAGGCTCGCCATCACCGAAGCCATACGCTCGGAATAAGGACGGCCGGCCTCGGCCGCCATCTGGGCGCGGCGAAGCTTGGCCGCGGCGACCATCTTCATCGCCTTGGTGATCTTCTGCGTCGATTTAACCGACGCGATCCGCCCTTTGAGTGCCTTGAGGCTAGCCATTATCGCCAAGTCCGTTTGTTGGAAGAATCTTGCGGAGGAGCCACCAGACCAGCGCCCCGACTATGAGTCCGTAGATGAACTCGTCGCCGACGTCCGACTTGCCGTAAGCGAGGGTGAGGAAGGTCGCGAGACCCGCCATCACCCCTGCAATCCCAGGTATCTCGCTCCTGCCGACAGCCATCAGGCAAAGGACTTCGAAAAGTCGCCGATGATGGTCTTCAGCTTGCCCGTCGTCTCGTCGT
Source organism: Allosphingosinicella sp. (assembly GCA_036386995.1). Taxonomy (GTDB): domain Bacteria; phylum Pseudomonadota; class Alphaproteobacteria; order Sphingomonadales; family Sphingomonadaceae; genus Allosphingosinicella. The sequence goes on from DASVUO010000099.1 coordinate 9,450, forward strand.
CCAGCGCCTTGGTGTCGCGGATCTTGCCGAGCACGTCCGCATGATCGGAGCGGAAGTGGGCTAGAAGGGCGCTTTCGAAGCGGGTGACAGCGTTGACCGGAACCGTGTCGATATAGCCGTTCACGCCGGCGAAGATCGAAACGACCTGCTCTTCCACCGGCATCGGCGAGAACTGGGGCTGCTTAAGCAGTTCCGTCAGGCGCGCGCCGCGGTTGAGCAGCTTCTGGGTCGAGGCGTCGAGATCGGAGCCGAACTGCGCGAAGGCGGCCATTTCGCGATACTGGGCGAGCTCCAGCTTGATCGAGCCGGCGACCTTCTTCATCGCCTTGGTCTGCGCGGCGGAACCGACGCGGCTGACCGAAAGGCCGACGTTGATCGCCGGACGGATGCCCTGGTAGAATAGTTCCGTCTCGAGGAAGATCTGGCCGTCGGTGATCGAAATCACGTTGGTCGGGATGTAGGCCGACACGTCGCCCGCCTGGGTTTCGATGATCGGCAGAGCCGTCAGCGAACCGGAGCCATTGGCTTCATTCATCTTGGCGGCGCGCTCCAGCAAACGCGAGTGGAGATAGAAAACGTCGCCCGGATAGGCTTCGCGGCCCGGCGGACGGCGC
>DASVUO010000100.1:0-2541 GCA_036386995.1 Allosphingosinicella sp.
ACCGTCGCCAGACTGCCCGCTCGCAAGGCCTCGGAGGTTCGGGCCGTCTGATCGACTGGCCGGGCATATTCGTCTATCAGCCCGGACACCTGCCCGTCCGGGAGTATGACGGCGAGGAGGCGCTTCTGATCGAGCCACAGAAACGGTGCATTCTCTTCGTCGCTGCAGCGATGGACACTCTGGCCGGCGGCTCCACCGCGGAGGTCGAGGGGACGCATCGGCGACCCGTACCGGGTCTGAGTCGTCACTGCTGCGCTGCTCAGTCGCCGCAGCTGCTCTCCCGACCGGTCCCACAGATAGATGCGCACGTTGTTCCCGCCGCGCGGCTCGCCCGGCTCCGGTCTCGTCGAGAGCATCGCGAGCTTGGAACCGTCGGGAGACCATGAAGGGCACCAGAACCCGGCCGCCAACTCTCGCCCCTGGGTGAGGTTTCGCTTGTGCCCGGTCTTGAGCGAGATGAGCCAGATATCCGATCGACCCGGATCGACCTCATAAGCCGTTCTGCCGAACACCTCGCCGGCGCGGGCCGGGCGTTGAACCGCGACCGCCACCAACTCGCCATCGGGCGAGAGCGCCACTCTGTCGATCCGCGTGATGTCGAGCACATCGTCGATCGTCAGCGCATGGGCGGCAGGCGGCGCAGCCAGGCCGCCATCGGCGATGCAGATGCACCCCGCGAACGCGAGAAGGCAGGCAGCGCTCCGGACGATCTCCGCCCGGACCGACGCCCGCATCCGGCTTGTGACCGTTGTGCGGCCATAGGAGCTTATTCGCATATGGTCAGCCTCAGAACGCAGGATTAGCGGAACCGCGTCGCGATTAGTTCAGGTATCTTCTGAGAACTCCATCCAGCTTGAGCGCAAGCCAGAGCTCCACGACCAGGGCAAGCTCAAGGCCATCGCGTGTGCCTTCCCTTGCCCGCCACAATATTGCCGAGACATCCATGATACCCAGGTCGCCGAGCAAAGATTCCTGGAACATGTCGTCGAAGTCGATGAGCGAAGCCTCCCGCCCGATCACGTTGGCGTAGTGCTCATAATAACGCGGAAAAATGTAGCCGTCGCTCAGCCCGGCACGTGCGAGCGTGAGGATGTTCAACATGCGTTCGGCCCTTAGCTTTCGCGGCAGCGCCCGGCAGAAGTCGACTACGTTCTGGTTGACGAACGGCTGGACCAACCAGATTCCCCGCCGCATGAACATATCCGACCGTCCGGCCGCCGCGTCCGCCGCCGAGGAGCAAATGCTGCCCGGAACTTCCCAATCCTCGCGGTGGAAGGTGTTTTCCTTCGTGATTTCATCCCCCCCGATGCCGGTCACGGCGAGATCGAAAGGACCGGCTGGATGCTCCTCGACCGCGTGGATGCAGGCGAGCCGGTAGACATCGTCAAGCGGGGTGAAGCTGCACTCGGGCACCTGCAGCGATTCGAACGGCGGCGGCTTATTGGAAGGACGGACGAAGTCGGACAGGCCGAGCAGCTGGACGATTTCCCGCCTCCGCCGCTGCTGCTGTGCGCCGATCGCGCCTTCATGAATAACCGCATAAGAGTTCAAGCCGCTCCGGACGGAAGATGCGGCTATCGCGACGCAGGAGGAATCGTAGCCGCCGCTCACCTCCACAAGTGGATTGCGCGCCTTGGCAAGGGCCGGCTGCAGCGCCTCCGCGAGCAGCTCGACAAAGGCGTCGCTGACCCGCGCATGATCCGTCAGTGAACCCGGGACGACGACTTCGAGTGTCTTGGCGTGGCTGAACCGCAAGCCGTCATGATCGAACGTCAGTGCCTCTCCGGGCCAGAGCATGAAGAGGCCTTCGATCACCTGTTCCCGAACCGGACGCGGTCCCAGCTTCAGATATCTCGTGCATGCTTCATGGCTGGGCTTCCGCTGTGGGATGGCGAGCGCTGCCTCCTCGAATCTCCATGAGACAGTAAGCGAGGTTCCGCTCGTGCTGACGTAGATGGGGCAACCGCCAGCGCGCGTTCGCGCGATGTCGACGCGCGGCTTGCCTTCCTTGCGGGAGATCGCGATTCGAAGTCCCTCAAAGGACCTGGTCTCGCGATATTGGTCTATCCTCCGGACGAGAGGTTCTGACGAGTCGTCCGGGCTCGCATCTTCTCCCACCCAAATCTCAGCGCAATCAGGTTCGATGCGCAGATGAATGTCGATGACAGTTGAAGTGAAGGCTTCGACGTGGCTTCCGCCGAAGCGAACGGTCTTTCCGGATTGGGAGCAGGCTTGGAAATCATCGTCCAAGCTTAAAGTGGCCGCTAGCATGCACTCTCCCTAAATCCCGATAGCTTCTCGCATCGACCCATCCGGACGCATGGTGCAGCGCGGAGTCGTGCCCGAAATAACGGCACATTTACAGCCACTCGGGCAACAAACGGCTCTATCGACCGAGCGGAGGACCAAGATGTTCCTGCCCGAGGCAGTGACATTCGAGAGCCACTTCTGCGACCGGTCGAAGTTGGGGTCGGACTTGAATGGCCCGCTGACGAACCGGGGCCTGAGCGCGCTCAAGCCCCGGTCACATATATCCAATCA